>NZ_JABZFS010000033.1:0-2330 GCF_014237355.1 Desulfosporosinus sp. | reverse complement strand
ACAAATCGAAACGTCAAAAGCGCTCCGGTCAGCGGAAGAATACTGTAAACCATATATAGGGGAATTCCAACGTCAGTAGATACTTGCCCTGTGTTGTGTGTGAAAGAAACCAATTTGTAACCGTAATATCCCAAGAAAACACTAAATGTGATTCCTACTGTATGCGCGAACAACGTAACATAGTGCTGCACACGCTTCGGCAGGACATTAAATAACATATCCACTTTGATGTGATGATCGTTTCGTAAGGCAACACTCGTTCCAATTAACGTCCCCCAAATAATCATATACTGAGAAATCTCATCAACCCAGGAGCGCGCATCATTAAATACATAGCGCATAACGACACCGTAGAAAATTATCGCAACACCTGCTGCAAGAAGCCCCCCTGAAATGATGTCCTCAAGAAATTCAAAGACTTGCCAAAACCTTTTCATAATCTCACCCCTTGCTACTATTAATAAAACGTTTTCCGATCACATTTTTTGATTAGAAAACTTGAAATAAGTTTAGGTTAATGTCATCCTGAGCGATAGCGAAGGATCTAGATCCTTCAGTCGTTCCTCTTCAGGATGACATAGCGCTTAAGTTGCTTTTATAACAATGACAAAAGCCACTATACTTTTCATTTATCAGTGATACTGCGCTGCGGCATGGGGGTCTGTTAAAAAAAGGGCTCTTGCTAGAAGAACCCTCATTATCATTATTTGAATTCGAAAGCTACCAACTTACTTTTGCCCCGCTTTGATTGCAGCATCGATTAACTCTTTACTGAGTACACTTTCAAATTCGGCATAGACTGGCTTCATTGTCTCTTGGAAAACTGCAAGTTGAGCAGGAGTCAAGTTCGTAAACTCCATTTTGCCGCTGTTCTTTAAGTTTTCCATACTCTTTTTATCGAGGAGTTCTGCTTGTTCAACAGCAAATGTGGTTGATTCAGCCATAGACTCATCCAAGGCTTTGCGAATATCAGGCTCTAGCCCTTCCCAAAAACTCTTATTGACAATAATCATATAGTCGAGTCGACCATGATTTGTGACTGTAAGATACTTTTGTGTTTCTTGGTATTTCTGTGTATCAATATTATTAAAGGTGTTTTCTTGTCCATCCACTGTGCCTTGTTGTAGCGCAGCATAAGTTTCTCCAAAAGCAATAGTCGCTGAACCAGCTCCTAAGGATTTGAACTGAGCTTCCAGCACTTTTCCAGCTTGAGTTCTAAACTTTAACCCTTTAAAATCTGCTGGGGAGACTAAGGGACGCTTATTATTGGTAAACTGCTTAAAGCCATTAGGCCAGATCGCCAACCCTTGCAGATTATACTTATCCAAGGAATTCATAAGCCCCTTCATTTGATCTGAAGCAAAGAATTTATAGACCGCTTCATTATCAGGGAATAAGAACGGAAGATCCGTATATTGGAATTTGGGGTTCAAACCAACTAATTTAGTGACTGACGGAGCAATAATTTGAACATTACCCGATTGGGCAGCTTCTAATTCTTCTTTATCTCCATAGAGCTGGGATGATGGATAGACTTCTACTTTCACCTTTCCATTCGTCTTTTGTTCCGCTAATTCCTTAAACTTTAGAGCAGCCTGCCCCTTTGGAGTATCAGGAGTTACTACATGGGCAAACTTGACAATAATCGGCTCTGCTTCTTTATCTCCTCCTGACGCGGTGGGTTTTGACCCACACCCAACTAAAGAAAGGGCTAAGACTAGTACCGTACTTAAAGCTACTGCCAATGGTTTTTTTCTAAACATTTTATTTCCCCCTCACATTTCATTCTACGTATGCTCACTTCGGTTCCTAAACGCCCTTTCCTCACCTCCTTAAATTCGGATCGTTTAATAGTCTCAGATTTTAAAAAATATAGCGGAAAATCGAATTGCAAAACAATCGACTTTCCACCCCAAAAGTCAAACCTTGAAAACGAATCGTGCAGATCCGTCCAACACGCAATAAACGTATTTCTAGGCTCTATTTCTGTATCCTTTCCGAACCATATTATTGAATATTGATACTTTACTATATTTTCTGACTATTCTCAATACTTTTGTTCCTTTTGATTTTTTTGGTCTTATTGGTCGCAATCATCTTAATTTGATTTCTGGAATTTCAATATTTCGATTCTGCTACTCCATCAATACTCGCGGAATATAGAGTGATAGCTCCGGGAAGAACACAAACAGGCCCATAGCAGCAATCATTAAGACAATGAAGGGAATTACTCCTCGGACAACTTCTCCGAGAGGCTGCTTAGCCATTGAACTAACTACAAATAGATTTAAGCCAACCGGGGGAGTAATCATCGCCAATTCCATATTGAC
>NZ_JABZFS010000052.1:0-15992 GCF_014237355.1 Desulfosporosinus sp. | reverse complement strand
TCCTTTGCTCATCATTCACTTACAAACCCTCCGCAAACAAAAAACCCACAAGCCTTTTACTAGCAAAGGTTCATGGGCAAATTCATTTTTAATTAACTCTTAAACTCTTACGCAATAGAGGTGAACCATTTACAAATATTACAAGTGGCTTTGAGCACGGTTCCCCCTCAAAGTTATTGACCCACGGGGCTTTATTATTTGCAAAATTCACTGAAGGGGGACAACCATACACGCATTAGCATTTATACGCTTTGACTTTTCCTTGGTTAATGTTTTTCTAATAATAAGCACCTCTTACAAATACACTGACAGTAACTTGTATTTTGAGTTAGATTTCTTTTGTATTAGTTAGTTTATAGTTAAATTTGGTATTGATAAAGGATATTATACTATACATCCTACAAGGGTCATGAACTTCAAATTCATCGGTATTCTCATAAACATTAACTCTTATTTTGATTTCAAGTGTGTTGTCTTCAACCACTTCAATATTTCCAACTTCAACATTATTAAATACGATATTTTTGAAGTTATCACTAACTCCTTCTAAATACATCCCATCTAATAAATTTTTATGAATTATTTCAAACATCTTGCCTTTCATATTTGACATAATACTAAATCGTATTTCCGTTAATTCTTTTAAGGCATCGTCTAGTGAATCTATTTTCTCCTTGAACCATTTTTGTTTTGGTTTTAAAGCTAATTCTATTTGCTTCAACCTGATGCTTATATCTTTGATTTCTTCTGTATCTTTTCTCTTCGAGGATAAATCATCTTTTAACTCTTCAATTTCCTCTATAACTCTATTTATTGTCGCTATGATTTTGTCTTTATCATCTTCAATTGACAACACATCATCCATAGACAACACCCCCTACATATAATTACTTATCACATGTAGGAATATTACAGTTTTGAACAAGCTCAAGTTTGTACTATATTTGTATTCTTTTTACTGATCGTGGGGTTCTTGTTTTTCGATCATGACACCGTTTACAATGGGGCTGCCACTTACTTTCATCCCAGAACAAGGCCTTATCGCCTCGATGCGGAATAATATGGTCCACAACTTCAACTGGGGTTAGCTTCTCTTCTCTCTCGCAGTATCTACATAGAGGATTCTCGTTTAAGTATCATTTACTTTCTTTTCTCCATCGATTGTCATGACCACGTTTACTTTCACTGAGCCTGTCGTCTTTATGAAGTCTTACGTGAAAATCACAATAGTCTTTATCAGTTAGAAGTGGGCACCCTCTGTGCTTACACGGTTTCTTGGTTTTTGTCGGCATAGATTTCAACTCCGATTATTCAGTCTTAAAATACTACTCTCTACCAAAATGAGCATAAGGAAAGCCCCGGGAGATAAATCTCCAAGGGCCTACATCTATGCTACTTTCTACAGCTTATATTATATCTTAGGTTGACTGTGCAAAACCATGCAAAGTTGGCTCTTTTCCACCGCTATTAGTGCTTTCGAGTGGACATAGTGAATGTTTCGCCAGCTAAAGTTCATTATATCGGCGATTTCTTCCCAGGTCTTAAAATTTAAGTATCTAAGTTCGAGTAAGATACCATGTTCCGGCAGCTGAACTTTATTAATCACCGAAACTATCTCTCGTTTAAGGTCAATGAGCTTGTCAATTTCGTTATTAATGTCATGCTCCAGGTCAATGATCTTTACAATAGCATTTTCCATCGGGCTTCGCTGCTTAGTACCGCTAACCCGCTCGGCATGGATGCTTGCAGTAGCTTTGGTAGCCATATCTCTCAAGTTAGCGACCTGTTCAAGTTTATTATTGATTCTCTGATCAAGCCAATAAGCCTGAGATAAATAGTTTTTAACATTCATCATTTCTACCTCCTACTCTCGCTCTAACGGCATCAATCAGGGCCTTCTGCCCAATGTGTTTTCTTTCGAGTGCCTTCATGACCTGTTCGTCAATAGTGCCTTTTGTAATAATATGGTGGATCACCACGGTATCCTTCTGGCCTTGCCTCCAAAGTCTTGCGTTTGCCTGCTGGTAAAGCTCCAAACTCCAAGTAAGCCCAAACCAGATAATCGTGCTGCCTCCAGCTTGGAGGTTCAATCCATGTCCGACTGCGGCAGGATGGGCAACGGCAATCTCGATCTCACCTTGATTCCAGACTTCAATATCTTCCGAGGTTTTGATCTCGCTGACCTTAAATCGTTCTGCGATCCGATCTCGATCGTGAATGTAACCGTAGAAGATGAGGACAGGCTTCCCGTTGGATGCCTCAACCAGATCTTCAAGGGCATCCAACTTTTTATGATGGATTAACCTAACAGCTCTATTTTCGTCATAGACAGCTCCGTTGGCCATTTGCAACAGCTTATTCGAAAGCGCTGCCGCATTAACAGCATCAATGTCACCTTCTTTGAATGGGAGCAGCATTTCACGCTCAAGCTGCTTGTAGAGGGCCATTTCCTGTTCGCTCATGGAAACCTCAATCCGATTATCTACCCGCTTGGGCATCTCAAGATAATCCCTTGCTTTCATACTGACACAGATATCGGACAGTTTCTTGTAGATCGCTTCTTCGGCATCTGCCTTTAGCTTGTAGCTGAAAATGACCTGCTTGTTTCGTTTGTCCGGCTCGAAATAATCTCTTCGATAGTTGCCGATAAATCTTCCGAGCCTTTCACCTCTGTCTAGTAGATTGATTTGGGACCAGAGGTCAAGCAAGCTATTCGGAGCGGGTGTGCCGGTCAGTCCAACGACTCGCTTAAAGTTTGGACGAACTTTTCTCAAAGACTTAAATCGTTTAGAAGAGGGAGATTTGAAACTTGACAATTCGTCAACGATAACCATATCAAAGTCCCATCGGTGGTATTTTACTAACCACTCCACATTTTCACGATTGATGATGTAAATATCCGCTTTTCTATGGAGTGCAAGGCGGCGCTCCTTTTCTGTGCCTAATACTTTGGAAATCTTGATATGGCGTAAATGATCCCATTTTTCACATTCCCTGCTCCAGGTATCCTGAGCTACCCTCAAAGGAGCAATAACCAGAACCTTAGCAACTTCGAAATAATCGAAGAGTAATTCGATAATGGCTGTAAGCGTAATCACGGTCTTGCCTAACCCAAGGTCTAAGAACAAGCCACAGGCGGGATGTTCAAGGATGAAATCTTTGGCATAGTCCTGATATTCATGGGGCACATAGTTCATCCAGCATCTCTCCAATTACTTTAACATCGTCTAAGCAATACACTAAAAATCCTAATGCCTCCAATTGGCCTTTTCTCTTTATCTGAAGAGGCCTCATTTTTTCACCCGGAGCCTTGACCTCTATGAAAGCTAACCTTCCATCTGAAAATAGTATCAAACGATCCGGAACGCCTGACATCCCAGGCGATATAAACTTAAGGGCCAACCCTCCACGCCTTTTTACAGCTCTAACTAGTGCTTTTTCAATATGACTTTCACTCATCATCTTTGGATCCTCATGCAGGTTTTCACACAGCGGATGAGTAGTTCTTCCAGACGTTTTCTGGAATGTACCATAGCCATAATCGCTCATCATCCTTCACAAGGGTTATTGTTTTAATCCCTAGATGTAGTAGTTTGGCTTTCCTAACGTCAGACTTTGATAATCCAGCTTCAGCAGCAAGTTCGTAAACTTTGTTATACGGAACAAAATCGTCTCCTAAGATCATTTCGATGATATTTAACATTAATAGCACTCCAATCTCGGTAGTCAAAAGGGGTAGTCATTTGGGCTAAAAACCCTATCGCGCGGTATAACGTGTTACGTGGGTGATATTACACTCTTTTAACTATTATTAAATACTCATATAGTAATTCTTGTTTTCTTGACTACCTAAACCCTGAAAGAGTTGATATCACTGGATTGCAGGGAGTAGTCTGTTTGATGGGAGAAGCTTTTATTACACTACCGTTGATCACCTTGCTTAAGATCAAAATTATGAACCAACTACCACTCTGACGTATCCTCGTTGTGATCCGTAGATCGGAAATTTGAAGTTACCTTTCTTATTTTCGTCATATCTCTTCCAGCCTTCAATCTTTGCTAAGATAGCATTCAGTTCATAAGCATCTGCCTTCTTGAGGTTGACCGCCTCCTTGCCAAAGCACTCACACCATATTTCCATCGTGCAGACACGCTCACGCCTGACAGTACCCGTCGTTGAAGAGCTAAATTCTCCTCCGTTTAGAAAGCTTCTGCGTTCATATAAATCCATGCTTCCCCAGTTCTCAGGCAGCAGTTTCTCTAAATAGCCGCGTACCAGTCCCTCTCGATCATCAGACTCCATCGCTTCCACCTGCTCTGAAAAGGCCAGCTGCGCATCGGCCCCTTTGAGAAAAAGCTCTTCGCCTGTCCTGTATCTCACAATAGCTTCTGCCCACACCTGATCTGTGTCCGTTAGCTCCCAGGCTTTCTTAGGGCTATTGCCTCCCACGCGCACCGGCCAAAAACGGCGGTTTCCTGTGATATCACGAAGAAATCCGCCATCGCTGTTCGTGCTCCCGACAATAACACACTGTCTAGGGTGGCTTTCCACAGTCGTACCATAGCTTGGGCGGTACTTGTCATCGTCTCTTGAGACAAAGGATTTCACCGTTTCTACATCAATCTTCTTGATACCAGCAAGTTCTCCAAGCTCGAGGATTAAATAGCCCTGCAGCTTTTCTGAGGCCGTCTTATCCCGCATATCTGAGATGGTAAGACTGTCTGAAAACCACTTGCCTCCAAGCCTCGCAAAGAAAGTACTCTTACCGATGCCTTGAGGTCCGTTGAGTACGAGAATGTGGTCGAACTTGACACCCGGTTGATAGATCCTTGCCACAGCGGCACAAAGAGTTTTTCTCATAACCGCTCTAGTGTAGGAATTATCCTCAGCACCTAAATAATCGATAAGGAGTGTATCGAGGCGTTCCATGCCATCCCATTTTGGAAGACCATCGAAATAGTCCTTGATCGGATGATAGGCCCGCTCTGCCACAACTGCTAACAGTGCATCCTTGAATTTCCCAGGTGACCAGATGTGATAGATGTTGTCCAGATAAGCCTTTGCCCCGGCAATATCTGAGTCGCTCCAGCCCGCCTTAACCTGCTTCCAGGGAAGGTCTCCCTTTACATCAATGCAATGGCTATGTTGGTTATAGGCGATACCCTTCAACTTTGGATCATGTCGGAGGATCAAAATAATGTTCGATAAGGAATCCTTGATTTCACCACTTTTTAGAAGTTCAAGATCCGTTTGCCAGTCCTCATCATTTTCCATAAAGTCTTTGTTAGCTTGCTCAACCCGTTCTGCTGCCAGTTGTCGTTTGACACCCTCGTCTGCTGCTGCCAGCTCCTGCATCGCCTTGAAAGACGGAAGTTTTGTAGAACTAGTATCCTCATCATCCTTTGCATCAAGGTCTCTAAACCTATGCAGTCGCACCAGGTCAAAGGCGTTACATAGCTTACCACAGGCCGGATCCGTTGCATGATGTGAAAAAGAGAATTTGTCATTGTATATAAGAACGCCGGCACTACTGTCCGCAGGGATATAGTCATATCTGCCCGGCATCAAGCTTGGCTTGTAGACGTCCGGTATAAACGTCTCAATGGCTTCTTGAATCGTATAAGCTCTGCAAAAGGCTCCTACGACTCCTGGCTTTTCGAGTGGGTCGGCCTGCTTTGCAATAGTACACTTAACGATGGCCGTCTGTCTCGAGGAAACTGGCCATGACGATGTATCCTTCCAGTCTTTATAGCTCGCCAGTACTTTGTCGGGGTCGAGAAACCTTCCTTCCTGACGTTCAAAGACAAATTCGCCATTACTGGAAGTGGAAGCCCAGTACATCAGTCTTGTAGGCTCATAAGTTGTGTCATCAAACTGCTCAATACCAATGTCGTAGGCGACCTTTCTGGCAATCGCCGTATATTCGTCGGCCGAGGTATTTCTTAAAAGAGGAACAATCAACCTTAGCCGTGGTTTTTCCGGGGTGTGTTTGTGAGTCGAGTATACGCAGCAGGCAAAATCGAAAAACATGCTAATCTGCTCCCAGATGCCGGGATTGGCATAATCCATATCCAGGGTTAACATTGACCGAAACTCCACATATCCGGTTTTTCGCTTCCCCTCCTTCAACTTGCCACCTAAAAAACCTCCCACATTTTTAAGTTCATCCTGTTTGGGTTTGGGTAAGCGTTTATACTCCTCGACCGTTTCACTGGTTCTAAAGGTCGAATTGGCTCGTTGTAGAAACGCTTCCCAAGTGATCTGAATATTCTTCCAGCGTTTTGAGCTCTTGCTGTCGGCAACGGATATGATCATTTACATCACCTCTTATTTCAGTGATCAGTTGATTCAAGTACCACTCACATTTATGGAGATCTTCAATACCGTTCTTGTTCTGATAACGCCAAAGGTATTTGAGACGGTTTCCTTTTAAATAACCCATGTACTCCTGCTTGGACATACTCGCTTTGATGCTATCGATACATTCAATCGATCCTGTTGTGTAATGCCGTAGATGATTGATTAGATCTGAATACTCCAATGGCTACACCTCATTCTTTTTTATAGTAGTCACACTCGTAACCATCGGCTCGAAGGGGAAGGCCCTCTGCCCATCTTGGGGGTACACTCATTAATGTGCACACCTCTTCTACACTTCCGGTACCAATCGGCGTTTCTATAACAACTTCATCATGACAATGCATAACAATCAGATAGCCTGCTTCTTCGACTGCAAGCATGGCTTCAGCTAGCAAATCTCTAGCAGTGCCCTGGACAGCATTTTCAACAAGCTTCGGCCCGTAGGTGTCTATCCTGCTCCATCGCTTGCTTTCGCCAATACCTTCGAAGGTAATTCCCTCACGGCCGAACTTGCTGAGTTCAATCCTCGGTTTAATGTAAGAGAGTCTTCGTCCGGAGGGCAGGGTTATAAATAAGATGCCGCTAGTGCACTCAAGGTTTATTTTCCCGACAGTCTGAGGCGTTTTTTCTTTGACCGCTTTGAGAGCTGCTCGATCGATATCCCACCAAAGCTTAGTAATGCTTGGATTGGCGGCTCGCCATGCCGTGACAAGCGGCTGAAGCTCTTCCTCTTTAACGCCCATGTCAAGTGCTCCCATTGCTGTTAAAGCTCCGACACCGCCCCCGAAACCAAGGGCGAGCTCAGATAATTTCCCTTTCTGCCGGAGAGGGGAACCTTTAGTGATTTCTTCAATCGGAACTTTGAACATTTGACTGGCTGAGGCTTCATAAATCTTGCCATGAGTCTTAAACACTTCCATCCGCCATTTCTCACCCGCCAGCCAGGCAATGACCCGCGCTTCGATTGCGCTGAAGTCGGCCACGATAAAACGATGTCCCTGTCTTGGAACAAAGGCAGTCCTTATAAGCTCTGAGAGCACACCGGGTACACTTTCAAATAGCAGCTCAAGGTTATCAAATTGCCTTGCTTTAACTAGATTCCGAGCAAGCGTTAGATCCTTGAGATGATTTTGTGGTAGATTTTGAACGTTTATAATTCTCCCAGCCCAGCGCCCAGTTCTATTTGCACCGTAGAACTGAAGCATTCCTCGCACCCTTCCATCCGGGCATAAAGCCCGATCGATGGCTTCATATTTCTTGATGGACGTCTTGGCCATTTGTAGTCTTAAACTAAGCAGCCGCTCGACTTCCCCATCCGATTCCCTGGCCAAGTCTGCTACCGCCTTCTTGGAAAGGCTCTCCACATGAACTCCATTATTTAGCAGCCACTCTTTGAGCTGAGCTACTGAGTTCGGATTCTCAATGCCTGTCAACTCTTGAGCCTCTGTGAAGATGTCATTTTTATAGAGATGGTCGCAATCAATTGCTTTTCTAACGAGTACCATATCAACCAAGACGCCACGGTCATTAATTGCTTGGTCGAGACAATAAAGCTTCTGCTCCTTTTCGCTCACCGGAAAACTTTTAATTTTGTTTCGGATCGCTCTTTCAACATCGACATCCCGTTTACAATAGGCTTTAAAAAGCTCCCATTTTTCGGGTGCATGATATGGTAGATTGCGTGTACGGTTGCCATTGGCTTGGGTGGGTTTACACGGAATTGAAAAGTACCGAATTAAATCCTTACCTTCCTTAAGCTTCTGTTGTTCAAGCCCAAGAACTAAGCCGACACCCTCGAGGGAAAGTGGCAATCCCAACATTGCCGACTGTACCGCTGTACACAGCCAGGAAACTGGGGACAATGGCCTGTTTAAATACCTTGATAGACTTGTTCTCTCAAATTGTGCGTTGTAGGCGGTCTTGGTAACATCGTTGTTTTCAAGATCACGAAGTACATCCTCAGGAATGCTCTCGCCACTTGCAAGATCAACCAGTAGAACCTCCTCTTCCTCATAGGCATAAGTGAAGAGAAGGATTTCGAAGCTTGGACTGGCGGTGTAGGCATAGACCCCACACTTGGTGAGGTCTACGTCACTGTATGTTTCAAGGTCAATACTAAGCGTTCTCATTAGGCTAGAAAGTCGTCATCGTCAGCCGTGGTAAAGTCATCTTCTGCTCGACTACGACCGCTTAGTGGCTCGCCATCCGATAGCTTCTGGAGATTTTGAAGGCCGCAAGCTATGCCTTTACTCCCGTTCTGGTTGAAGGCAAAGAAGGTGATGCTGGCTCTTCCGTAACAGCCACTATAAAACTCACTCGGATCTAAGATTGCCTTGACGTTTTTATCTACAATGCCAGGCCTGTCCTTGCTGTTGGCATTGATGAAATATGAGTCCTTATAAGCCTCGTCATCCGGTCGATCAACATCCCCATCACGCAGAGGAAGCTTTAAATTGGCAGGAACTTTTCCACCGAACTTAGATGTACCGTCCTTCTTGGCCCGTTCAATGGCTGCTTTAATATCTGCAATCGTCTTCATATCTGTTTTTGGAATGATAATACTCACTGAATATTTTTCATCACCGCCATTTATGGATTTAGGTTCCCATACATTTGCATAGCTGAATCTAACCTTACCGGTTACGACTTTTGTAGTGTTTTCCATAGTTAAATGACCTCCTTAAAATCGGCCTCCGCCGTATTGTTTAATGAAATCGCCTGTCGTTTATCCGAGAACTGAACAAGAGTTGGCTTTCCCGCAGGCTTTTCAACGAGTCCTGAGAGCAGTTCCTTAAACATTTTCTTGCCCAGCAACTTTTCCATGTCGGTTATCCCGATGAGGGATTGTTTATAAATATCGGTGTAACCTGCAGCGGTTACAGTTTCAACCACCGCACGTTCGTTGGTGTACCTTCGATTGCTGCGACCTTCAACCAACTTATAACCATGCCATTCTTTGCCCTCTCTTATGGCTAGATCTGTTGCAAAGGCATACACATCGGCTGCCCAAGTTGCGATCCTATCTGCAAGGTTCAGTACTTCTGAAATTTCTTCTTCCGAAAGTAAGGCTGGAAGCTTAAAGTCATACTTAGCAAGGGATAGGTATTCATCGGCTCTTGCTCGACAAGTATGTCTAGCTCTGCAGAAACGGCAGTGGCCGCCAGGCAAAAACTCACCTTCACCGTTAATCGCTAGCTTTGCTCTAGGTCTAAGCTCTCCTTCGGCCCAAGCGATAAGCTTGTCCGCAGTTATCTCATACGTTGAAATGCTTTCTAAGCGAGGTTGACAAATGGTCATCCGAACTGTTTTTATGTCGTACAAACTATCAAAGAGGGCCAATGCTCCCAGGGCATACAACTTCATTTGCGGGTTTTCTTCCGCTGACACCGCGACACCCTTGCCATATTTCAGGTCAACGATATCTAATGTACTATCGGCAACAATGACCAGATCGCCTGTTCCGAATCCCCCATCAACATAGCAGGAATAGTCCAGCCTCTGCTCAAGAAGGATGATCGGATCCTTGCAATTGGACCTAATTTCGGTTATTAGCTCAATGGCATAATCCACGTAGATATCTGTGTAGTAATCCAGATCATCGCTATCAAACTCGGAGACAGGTCGCTTGACTGTCTCCCCAAGGTATTGTCTTAGTTTATATTCGGATAGCTCGTGAGCTGCAGTTCCTTCGGCAGCAAATACACTGGACGTATTTTCAAATTCCTCCTCAAGCCTTGCCGAAGGTGTGCAGTGTAACCAACGATGAGAGCTTGATGCGGATAATAAGGCATGTTCCCCCATTTATAGCTCCTCTGCTTCTCTTAGTAATTGGGGAAAGACTGCCGGGTCTAAATCGGTTAGTTTCTTGGCTCCGTACTTAGTGATTAGATCTTTAACCTGAGGCTGCTTCCCAGATTGTGATTTTTCGGCCAAAACAGCTCGCACTTTTTCGATGGGAATCGGGTTTTCTACATCCTCTTTCTGAGATGCTGTGTTCTCTTCGCTTTCAGTTCCCTCATCTTGTTTATCATTCTTATCACTGACCACAGCAGTTTGCATACGGTCAACCGTGAATCCCTTCACCGCCTCAAATAGCCTTTCGCCTTCTTGTTGGGTTAATTCTAGCCATACTCTCATCTCTTTGAAACCTCCTCGCATTTATCTGTAAAATATTTGATGGGGATACCCAAGCGTCTCGCAGCCTCAATTTCAACCTTCATACCTTCCGTCAGTTTGCTTCCAAAGACCCAAAGTTCATCCGAACGTTTCATCACTTCTAGTCCTAACTCGATACCTGCTAATCGCTCCTCACGATCGTCCTCATCCAGAAACTGCGTATTATGCAGATGGGGAGCGTATGGAACGACTTTTTTGTTATAGGCAAAATAACAGTATCGAATGGCTTTTGCCGTATTCGCCTCGACATCGTCTCGATAAGGGCTGCACACGAATATTAATTTCATACCTTCATCTCCTGTCTTGACCTCAGCTTTTCCGGATCTGGCTCAGTAACTCCTCAAATCTTTTGTGTAAGGCCCTTTTCTTTTTGTCAGGTTTTCGCTCCGTTAGTACCACATTTGTAGGCTTTTCACTGGTGATGGTAATTCTGATGGTTTGCATTATCTTCGCCTCCTTTGCGTAATTATCGAGGCTGTAAAAAGTACCTCTATATATAAGCCACGGGAATGACGAAAAGGAAGCCCCTAAAACAAATCTTTTTTAATTATTTTTTTGAGCCGCCTTTTTATCTTATTTACACGATCTTGGATAGCCTTTGCCGTCACCCCTTCTTCACGAGCTATGCTTGCCATCGACCTGCCCTCAATGA
The DNA here is from genome assembly GCF_014237355.1 of Desulfosporosinus sp. Taxonomy (NCBI): domain Bacteria; kingdom Bacillati; phylum Bacillota; class Clostridia; order Eubacteriales; family Desulfitobacteriaceae; genus Desulfosporosinus; species Desulfosporosinus sp. Next base: position 4,803 of record NZ_JABZFS010000052.1, on the reverse strand, counting down.
ACACCTTCTTAATTAATTCCTGCTGCTGTGGTAAAAGCCGGATTAACGCATTATGTAAGCTTTCGTTCGTTTCTAGGCTCTCAATCGTGGAAACAACATCAACCCTTTGATCGACCAAATGAATACCTTTCTCCTGAAGATTCTCAACCGAATTGTGCCGTCGGGTTTCTCTATGATCACTGTTATATATGACCCTATCTATTTCAATGGATACCTCCCCGATATCGTCTGGTACTTCAATTTCTACACTCTCACCGGTAACAAATTCGTATTTGATTTTCATAGGTGCTCCCTTCTTCTGCTAGGGCTAGCTAGAAAAAAGGCAGCACTTAATAAACCCCTGAAAACCAAAAAAAGGCTCGAAGTATTGCTTTTCCTAGCTATACCCCGGCCTTGTGGTGGTTCGTTACCCCTAGTGGCTCAGTCAGTAGTAATGAGTTGATATTAAATTTAAAACCGCCGAATAGATTTACTTGATTAAGTAACTCCATCCGGCGGTTATAACTATGGCGGTTGCCATGCTCTTCGTTGCTCGGTCTCTTATTTGCTTTTCTTCACCTTAAATTTCTTCTCCTCTTAGGAGAAATTAACGTTGCCTCCAGTCTCTCATAATCAACCATTATAATCCTACTGCATCTTATACAGGGCATCGAAGCATGACCTTTCGCGTCCGAGTATGCAAATACAAATTCTTTCTTACATGCTGGACATGCCACCACGCCCTTAAGATCCATCTCCGCCATCTGTGACATTTATACACTCCTCCTACTTACAAAAATAAGTTCCAAATGCTCCGTCTGTATCAAGCTAAAAATCTATAGTTTTTGCATCAGCTTTTTCGCATTATTGCGAACAAAGCAGTAAAAAATATATAGCCTGTTTAATTTAGTAGAAGAATGAATATTGATCTACCTCTTGTTTTATCGTTTTTCGATCTTTGATAAAGCCAAAGTTTTTTAACTTTATCTCAGCCGCTTGACGGGATACTTTGAAAATATCTGCGACAAACGAAGGAAACTCTCGCATGGCAAATAAGTCCGTCTCTGAATCTTCTCCTATTATGACTCTTTTATTTGTTATTCCCGCATGGCTTAATACTTGCTGTGCAACGGCTTTAAACGGTGTTTTAGGCATTGCAATCGCTGAGGCCATGTAATCTGCTTGGTATTCCATCCAATCTTCAGACGTTGTATGCCTTCGATAGGCAAAGTTTTCTACCGAGTTCACTCGACATTTAATAACACTTTGTCTGTGTTGGTTATCTATAAAATCAAGGCTGAGCTGCCCTTTGTTTTTTGCATAGACGCCCCGGTGACACCACCAATGTCCACCGCCTTCATGCAATGCAGTAAATCTCAAACGTCCGACTTTATCGGATGCTAAAAGATGATTATCTATAAGTACAGTCCCTTCGGTGATTTCAATACTTTTCTCGCGACCTACTTCGTTATCGTAAACCGGTACCCTCCCATCATCGAAGGCTATCATTCCAAGAATGCTTGCATCAGCGGTTATGTCAGTATATTGCAAATTGACTCCGAGATACACTTCCAGAAAATGCTCATAGTTAATAGGTTGCGGTTCTTTGATCAGAGCAGGTTTATAGTCATTAATCAACAGTTCAGCAAGCTCGTCCATTTCTTTGGCGCTCATGACTGGAACATTGTTCTTATCTCTTTTTCTCCATGAAAATTCTAGCATAACCTACTCCTTATCCTTTTTGCTAATCTCTTCAATGATGCGTTTCCAATCGTCCACTGTGACATCGTTCTGCTTAGCCTTCCGAAGAGCCATTCTGACATAGGGAGCAACCTCGGAGTCCATAATATATTCGGGTAAATCCGGAGATACTGCTCCTTTACGTTCTTTGCCTGCTAAATCATATAACGTTTCTTGATCCTCGGCTGATAGTTTCAGTTCTTTAATTAGTAATTCTAGTTTGTCATTATCCATCGGGTAACGTCGATTGTTTTCGATGTCACTTAGATATGCAGGAGAGAATCCAATCCTTTCACACATATCCCTAAGCGTAATTTCTAAGTCCAAACGTTTTGATTTAATAAAATCACCGAATCTTACATTCTTTTGATCCATATGTATCACATCCTTTGAAACGGCCATTTACTATTTCGCATTTCTGCTAACACAAAAAATATATCATGCCCTAGTAGAGCTTGTACACGCGTAATATTTTCCTTTGTTGCCAGTCCATGACCACTATTACCATAGTTAAGCAATAGACCATTAGAAAATCAAAGAAGCGAAATACCCAATTACTTAGGGATTCGCTTCTATCAAGGAACCGACTTTCTCTCCTGAGAACGATAGAGACGCATTTTTGCAGACGACTTCAATCCTTACCTAATGTATTTCGAAGCTATAAAACGCAATAGGAAATAAGCGTAAGATTTATGCTAACAACGGAGGTAACCCTAGGGAAACTCGCCCCCTCCCTAGGCATCTAACAAACCCTCAGGATGTATTCGAAATATTCCAACTCAAGTTTAAATTAAAATACTATTCTTTCATTCCTCGATTCACACGACATTATAACTATGGTATTATATTTATCGGACATTGTTATATAATACATTTTTTATCTGATGGAACTGATATAGGGGTAAATAAGGTGGGATATTAGGTTGGAATTTGCCAGAGATATGTTTTTTAATGCTACTATTTTGGTATCATTTATTACTTTGGGTAACCATTTATTTAGAGATAAATGTGCGACACCTTCTTCACCTATGCACAGAAAAATATTAGTGGGTATTTTATCCGGGATATTGGGCTGTCTCTTAATGGTATTTAGCGTTCAGGTAACACCCCAGATTTATGTTGATTTTCGGAACATCCCGATTATTATGATGGCTTTGTATACGACTTTCCCGTCAGCGGTTGTTACCTCACTGGTCATTGGGATATTTCGTATCGCTTATTTTGGGATTACCCAATCATCAATTACAGCTTTTACTGCAGCTATTATCATAGGCATGGGTTGTGGTTTTGTAGGAAGGATGAATATAAAGACGCCAGCTAAGTGGGTTTTATCGGTTTTGATTGTATACATTGTCGCTGGAACTGCATTTACAATTCTAGTGAAAAATTCACTATTGCTTAGAGATATCCTTACCGTATATTGTATTGGGATAGCCGTTGCCTCATTATTAATGTATTTCTTGTTAGAGAATGTAACAAAAGCCAATACATTGTATAGCCAAATGAAAGATGCTGCTCAAAAGGATTATTTAACTGGGCTGAACAATGTAAGGCAATTTGATGAACTAATAAACATAACCATCAATCGAGCAAAACTTTTAAATCAAAGTCTTTCCATACTTTTTATTGATATCGATTTTTTCAAGAAAGTAAATGATACTTTTGGACATTTTGAAGGGGATTTAGTATTAAAAGAATTAGGTAATATTTTAAGAAATACCTGTAGGAGTATTGATATCATTTCTCGAAATGGCGGTGAAGAATTTTCTGTTATACTAACTGACTGTCCGTTAGCACAAGCAATTGAAGTGGCTGACCGTATTAGAGAAGCTGTAGAGCAACATCCTTTCATTTTAAGTACTGGTAGAAAAATTAACATTAGTGTATCGATCGGTGTCTCGTCATACCCTGAACATACTGTTGACCCTGAAAAGCTCGTAGAACAGGCAGATATAGCCTTGTATAATGCTAAAAGAGCAGGTAGAAATCTTGTAAGTCTATAGAATGGCAGAAGACAATCGTGTTGAATACATTACATATCATCATCCGGTTTAGGTCATCCTAATCAGGCAATAAAGTTAAGGAGTGATTACTTTGGCCAAACCTGATGATCGATCGGATAATGAGGAACGACTCCAGGATCATATCGACCATACTTTTGTCAATTTGCGGGAATCCGAACGTTACTTAGAAGAACATTCAGATGAGATTTCAAATGAAGAGAGGCAAGCTATTGAAGCAAAAAATGAACGTCGCAGGGAAAGTATTGACTATTTCATAGCAGAAAAAAAGGATGAAGCTCGACGTTAAAGATATAATTCATCTGCGTCCAAACAAAAGCGGCCCTTCAGCTTAGAAAGGCTGCTTTTTCTATCTTAGGGCAATTTAGTTTTTTATCCCGCAGGTTCTACGATAACATCCTTATAAATCAACCCACCCCAGCACATCCCATAGCTACCCCAGTACCTCTTTACCAAGCCGCTTACGCCCTTCCGCGATCTTGAGATGACTGGAAGTATCGGGAACATATTCACCGTCACTTTATGAAAACTGGTTACTTTTCCTCAAATCGATAAGAAATTCCTGGATTGTCTGGTGATATATCTGTGGCGCAAAAACGGCCCCCCAACCACTGCTGAGCTGAAACAGCCCGTCATAAGCTCCACTATAAAATGAGTTGATATAATGTGGAATTTCCTGACCCTTTAAAAAATCATTTATAATATGGGCCTCAATCTGATTCTCTAAAATACACGCCTTGGTGTAGGTTACATCCACTTCGAACAACTCCTTAGTATTTAGAAAAAACAGATGAGCAGTCTAACCCCTGAAAAATAACCGTTACGTCCTTAAAATCACCGAGTGAATACTTTTGTGAGGCAAAGTTACACCTTCCCCAACCCACCTCATCACGTCCCTTAACTACGACAGTTTAACTTTACCAAGCTACGCCCTTCCCTTACCTTTGGGATGAGGCGGGCAACCAATTATTTTGCATCTTTCAAATATTCAACACTTCTTTTCATGCATGAACGGTACATAGGCAGCCATAGATTGGACCTTGGCAACCAGCTTGCACACTTA
>NZ_JABZFS010000090.1:0-84917 GCF_014237355.1 Desulfosporosinus sp. | reverse complement strand
AAAATCTGCACCCTCTTGGGATGTGGGTTTTTTTTATTTAGGTTAGGGGGGGGGGAAGAGTATAAATTAAGTTATTACATTAACTTATGAAAGGAGTAGGAAACGTGAGTGCGAGTTTGATTTTCATCTCATTATTAGTACTTTTTAGCAGTTTAGCTATAGTAATAGCTATATTTGGTGAAAGTTTTTTTGAAAAGTTTGACTAAAAAATTAAAGGGATCAAATTAGTAAATGGAAGGGGAATCTTCAATGGAACCGAGCAAAATAGCAGCCTTATTTGTCTTTTTGGTATTATTACCTTGCTGGGCTTTATACTACACGCGAAGTGGTATAAAAAGTGTGGAAGGCTATGTATTTGGCGGCCGTGCCTTAGGTCCAGTTGCGTCAGCTTTTACGGCTGCAACTGCAGCGACTAGTGCTGGTTTGTTTGTTGGTGGTGCAGGTATGGCATATCAGTATGGTTGGGGCGGAGGAACATGGCAGATTGGAGCCGCTTTTGGTGTCTTTATCACTTGGTTCATAGTTGCTCCCAAAATTAGAGAGGTATCTCATAAAGTAAAAGCCATCACGACGCCGGAACTATTTGTTAAAAGATACGGATCAAACCACTTTTACCCTATAGTCGCAGTTTGGATTGTGATTTTTACTGTGCCCATGCTTGTTGTACAAATGAGGTCAGCGGCATTAACAATAGAAAGTTACTTGGGGTTACCGTACGTTTGGTCATTAGTCCTATTTAGCACTGTGTTAGTAATCTTCTCTTCTCTTGGCGGTCGCTCTGCCATTGCCTATTTGGACACTGTACAGGGGATGATTATGATCATTTGTGTTACAGTAGCCATAATCGTTGGTCTAAAAGCCGTGGGAGGCATTTCTGGGATAGATCATTTATTAGTTCAGCAGAATCCCAGTATGACCAGCTTTTTTGGAGAAATGCCCCGTTCTCTCTGGTACAACTTAGCGTTTGTATATCTATTCGGCTTGTTTAGCAGCCCTCATATTATTCCTGCTTTTTATGGGATGAAAGACGCCAGGACCGCACGATTAGCTTTCCCAATTGGGGTCGTCATTTCCCTTTATTGGACCTTCGCTGCTGTCTTAATTGGTTTGGTCCCCCGTGCTTTAGGCATCGGCATAGAAACCCCGGACAAAGCTTTTGCCGCATTCATAACTCATGTTGCTCCGGAGATCGTGGGTATGCTGTTGGTTTTTTGCCTATTGGCGGCGGTTTTTACAACGTTGGATGCCTTATTAATGGCAGCTGGGTCCAGTATAGTGCACGACATTATTGGTCGAATAAAAGGACAAAACTTTACGGAAAGTGAAGAACTGCGTTATTCAAAGATAGCTACTGTCGTTATTGGCCTATTGGCATTAATCCTAAGCGGAATGCAGATGCCCCTAATTACAATTCTTAATGCCTTTGGTTTTGGTGCATTTGTTATTGTAATTGGAGTACCAATGATCTTGGCATTGTTTTGGGATAAGGCCAATCGTGAGGCAGCTTATTTTTGTACCACATTAGGGCCAATTATTTATATATTGTGGCGTACCTATTTGGTTAAAATAACCGGTCTGGGTGAACTTCCCGGGACCCTATTAGTCGTCTTAACGGTATCGGTCATATGCAGTTTGGTAAAACCAGCAAATAATGAACTCTATTTCCAGGAATATAGGAAAACCTACTTTAATAAAGTTGGGGCCTAATGAGGAGGGTTTAGTTATGAGAATACTCTTTTACATAAATCAATTCTTCGCCGGACTAGGTGGTGAAGATAAGGCAGATAGTTCTCTCTTTTTTGTGGAAAAACCTATTGGACCGGCTGTTGGTCTGTGTTCCCTTCTAGGTGAAAACTATAGTGTGCCAATTGTTGCTGTGTGTGGAGATAACTACTTTAACAGCCATAACGATATTGTCATACAGGAAATAGTTGATAAGGCCAAGGAGTATAAGGTGGATATGGTTATTGCAGGACCAGCATTTAACTCAGGGCGGTACGGTCAGGCCTGTGGAGCTATTTGTGAGGCTGCTGCCAGAGAACTTGGTATACCTGGGATCACTGGTATGTATGAAGGAAATCCAATGGTAGAGATCTACCGACAAAGGACATACATTCTACCTACATCTGGGAAAGTATCAGGCATGAGGGAAGCACTAATCAAAATTGCAGGCTTTGTGCAGAGAATTTCAACAGGTGAACCCCTTGGTCCTGCCCGGAAGGAAGGTTATATCTCCCAGGGCATTAGGAAACTAATTTATCGCGAAGAAGAGGCCGCTAAGCGGTTGGTAGATATGCTGGAAGCAAAGCTAAAAGGCCAACCCTTTTCTACCGAGCTGTCAATTCAAATCATTGACAAAGTTGCACCGGCACTGCCAGTCGCAAAGTTAAAAGAAGCGACTATTGCCCTCGTGACAACTGGTGGACTAGTACCCCGGGGTAACCCTGATCGGATACGTTCTTTTGGAGCCGAGGTTTGGAAAACATATGAGATTTCCGGAAAACAAAGGTTGGACAGTTCGGAATATGAGACGATTCACGGTGGTTATAATCCAAACTTTGTCAATGCCAACCCCAATTACGTAGTGCCGGTTGGCATCATGAGGGAATTTGAAGCTGAAGGCTTGATTGGGCGTTTATACAATAAGTTTTATTCTACGTCCGGAGTAGGAGCGGCAGTCAATATCTCCCAAAAAGACGGGCAGGAAATGGCCACGCAATTACACCAGGAAAAGGTGGATGGAGTTATTCTGACCTCTACCTGAGGTACCTGTACTCGTTGCGGCGCAACGATTGCCAAAGAATTAGAGAGGCAGGGGATACCAACAAGTATTATTACAGCCATGTATACCCTGGCCTCCAATGTAGGAGCCAATCGAGTGGTTGGAGGTACAAAGATTCCTCACCCGTGTGGTGATCCGGAATTACCAGTTAAGCGTGACCGAGAAATTAGCCGTAAGGTATTATTATCAGCACTCGAATTATTGGAAAGGAAACTGGAAAAACCTCAAATTGTAATAGTGGATTGAAAGGGGGGGGATTATGAAACTAGAAATGGGAACGTTTAAGGTCAAACAAGTTGCATTTACTGGTAAAACATGCTTAAACAATGGGGTATTTGAAATTAATCGGGAAGAGTTGCTTGCCATTATTTTGGAAGATATAACCTTTACCGAAGCAGATATTGAAATTGTAGCTCCTGGAGAAAATGCGCGGATTATTCACGTCATTGATGCGGTAGAACCTCGGTTCAAGGAAGGCAATGCAATTCCTTACGCGGGAGTGGACTCCCCGATTGAACGACTGGGTGATGGAACAACTTATCGGATGGAGGGGGTTGCTGTGCTCACTTCCTGTGAATTTCCCCTTACCAGACTCGGTGGATTAAATATTGTTCGAGATAGTGTTCTGGATATGGTGGGATCGGGTGGACCCATTACCCCGTTTAGTTCAACGATTAACGTGGTATGTATTCTGAAATTACAGCCAGGAATGGATGAGGACCAGTACGAACATTCCGTAAGAATTGTCGGCATTCGGGTAGCCCGATATTTGGGAAAAGTACTGCAAGGTCAGGTACCGGACAGCATCACATCATATACTTTGGGAGGAGCAAAGAATGGCCTTCCAAACGTTGCCTATCTTTACCAAGTACACTCGGTGGGACTGAACTTAAGTAGTTTCTTCTATAATATGCGCTTTGATAATTTACTGCCTATAATTGTTCATCCCAACGAAATCCTGGATGGTGCTGTGGTTGATGGGAATTGGAGTCACCCCAATGTAAAAACACCTACATGGTTCCATACGAATAACCCTTTAATCAGGGAATTGTATCAAAGACACGGGAAATCCCTAAATTTTGTTGGCGTAGTGTTATTCCGGGGGCGTTTTGAGGAAATGGAAGGAAAAAAACGCTGTGCCAATCTCGTTGCAACTTCAGCTCAGTTATTAAACGCTAATGGTGTAGTGGCAACTTGGGAAGGAGATGGCAATGCATTTATTGAGACTATGTTAAGCCTTAAGGTTTGTGAAGAGAAAGGAATCAAAACGGCATTGATGACCTTTGAGCATGGCGGGACTGAAGGGGTTGACGATCCCTTGTTTTATAGTGAGCCTGAAGTTGATGCTATTGTTAGCTTAGGAAGCTGGGATCCTCCTATAACGTTGCCTCCTGTGGATAGGGTTGTTGGAGGGGATTATCTGCGGATTAGTCCGGAGCAGGGGGGGATCTACTTATCTGCTAAAGATGAAATAAGACTAGTGGATCGGTTAGAATACTTTACAGCAGCAAATGAATTGGGGTTCTCCAAACTAAGTTGTGACGACTATTAAATGTTTGTACAAAAGAAAAAGTGAGATTCTTTTTATTCCAAAAAGCTGTAAACAAATGTGTTTCAGCTTTTTTGATAAGCAATAATATTTTCTTATGTATTCCAAGGAGGAATTACCAGTTTTTCCGTCGAAGATGTTGTAATACAAAAGGGAATCGTTGTCTTGCTCGATACGATGAAACAGATGAACCCAACTTACGTCGAGTTATTAACAAGGATGAATTGAAGGAGGAAGATCAATGAAGATTATATTAATGGGTGGCCCGGGTGCAGGTAAGGGGACACAAGCAAATCCACTCGTAGAGCGTTTTAATTTCCCACATATTTCAACAGGTGACATGTTCAGAGCTGCAATTAAAGAGGGAACGGCCTTAGGGCTAAAGGCTAAATCCTACATGGATGCCGGTGGCTTAGTTCCTGATGAAGTAACCATTGGGATTGTCGAGGAACGATTAGCGCTGCCAGATTGTACAGATGGATTCCTTCTTGACGGATTTCCACGGACACTGGCTCAAGGTAGTGCTTTAGCAGGTATTCTAGACCGCCTAGGCATGAAGCTCGACGGTGTTATCAACATTGAAGTTGACGAAGAGGTGTTAATTCCTAGATTAACAGGAAGACGTGTCTGTCGGAAGTGCGGATCTTCTTACCATATGATCTTCAACCCACCAGCACAAGAGGGAGTTTGTGGTCAATGTGGAGGAGAGCTTTATCAGCGTTCGGATGATACCGTTGAAACCGCTAAGAATCGTTTAAGTGTTTATAATACTCAAACAGAACCTTTGATCGCATTCTATGAAGAAAAGGGACTATTAAAGCGTATTAACGGAGACCAACCAATTGACCAGGTTTTCCAAGATATTTTAAAAGCCTTAGACTAATCAGTAACAGAGCAGAAAAGGTGCCAAAATGGCGCCTTTTTTATTTTTAACTAAATAATTTAGATAATGCATATTATATTGACGGGAAATCTATAATCTCACAGACTATTAAGTTTAAGTTAAGTTGAAAGACTTCATGTCGACAAATTGCGAGAAAAGTTTTGCCTTATCTATAAACGTTCTAAGGTTGCAATTGTGCAGGACGGTTGATATAATATTCAGAATAGTAAAACATCTAAGGGGGAGAGACACATGACTGCCCAAGAAAAATCTATAATAGAAACGATCCTAGCCGACGTCGGATTAGAGCCAATATTCGTCGCGGACAATGACCATGAATCGAAAATTAATCAGACTGAATGTTAAGTGAAACGAATACCCAAGTGAAACGGGTATTCGTTTCTTTGATATATCTATCTTATTCCCTGGAGATAACTTATAATAATAAAGGATTTGAAAGGGGGCAAGTTTATGAATCACCGATCTTTAGTCCTGAATGAAGACAGTGAGTTCAAATTTCATTGTCATGATGGGCTGGATTGCTTTAAAGAATGCTGCCGGGATATAAATATTTTTCTAACTCCATACGATGTTTTGAGGATGAAGAACTCCCTGGGCATTTCTTCGGGAGAATTTTTGGAAAGATATACCCTAAAAGTACGTGTGCCTAATACAGGCTTTTCCATTGTGCAAATCAAAATGTCTGAAGAAAATGACCGGAAATGTCCCTTCATTACACCAAAGGGATGTCAAGTATATAGTGAGCGACCCTGGTCCTGTCGGTTGGCTCCGGTGGACATGCTGGGTGAGGGAAAATATTCATTTATCTTTGAAAGTTCCCGCTGTCACGGACTAATGGAGACAAAGGCACAAACCGTAAAGGAATGGGTTCGGGACCAAGGTCTGATAATTTATGAAGATATGGAACAGGGGTTTAGTGAGATACCTTCAAACTTAAAACTTACGGGCAATGTTGTAACGGATGAAATGCTTATTAACCTTTTCTTTATGGCATGTTATGACCTAGACAAATTCAGAGATTTCTTAATGAGTAACCTTTACTTGTTCAAAGAAATGGATTTAGATGAAGAGATTGTAGACAAGATAAAATACGATGACGTTCAGTTAATGAAATTTGGTTTTAATCTTCTATCTCTTGGGACTGATAGCTTAAAAGACCTTGTTAATAGTTAATCAATTTGACAATGATATGATAAAAGCTACCACCCTAGCGGATGGTAGCCAGTTCACAAGACTTCTAAAAAATTACGCCTAAAGCGATAAGAATCAAGATAGCAATAGAAATGATTCCAACGCCGACCCCTACACCAATACCGCCATAAGCAGCTACTGGGGCAACAGGCTGAGGACAACATGCTCCGCTTATTCCGCCATAACCCATTCCATACATAAGAAATTCCACCTTTCTAATTAGAATACAATACCCATTGCGATTAGAAGAAGAATTATAACAACAACTGCTGCGATCCCTGCGCCTAGTCCTTTACCACCACAACCGCAAGCTGCCCCTTCAACGTTACCAAATGCCATATTAATTGCCTCCTTTATTTAAGAGATACCACATAGTATGCAACGTTTGGCAAATGTGTAACTAAATGGTAATTTATTTTTATTTCTAAGGGGATGAAGGCTTATTGGGTTTTAATCAAGAACGACCAGGCACTTTAGCCTGGTCGTCTTAGATATCGGAAGTTAAAATACGATACCCATAGCAATAAGCATAAGAATAGCAATAGATACTATAGCGATACCAGCACAAAATATCATCTGTCCATCCCCCTTTACCATTATATTACAAGATATTCTAAGTGCCAGTTTCTGACACAAAATGGTAATTGGTTCGGAATAAGATTTATTATAATTTGTTTGGCAGAAGGGTCAGCTACCACGTTTTAGTGACGCCGTATTTATCTAATTGCCGGTATAGAGTTGTTCGCGCAACACCTAATTGACGGGCTGCTTCTGATAGATTTCCGCCAGACTCTTGTATAAGCCTGATAAGTGCTTCCTTTTCGTGTGTTGAAGATTTTCTCTGACTAGCGTCAAAAATTTTATCCGTAATCCAAGAAGAGTTATTCTGAACATTTCTTTGTATACTTTGTGGAAGATCTTCTTGGATGATTGTTCCATTCAAGCAAAATAGCACTGCGTGCTCTAGGCAATTTTGTAATTCCCTAACGTTACCGGGCCATCGATAAGTATTCACAAGATAGTTTTTGATTTGTTGGTCAAATTTAGGAAGCGGTTTATCATATTTTAGAGCGAACTGTTCCAAATAGTGATCAATTAATAGAGGAATATCCTCTCGACGTTCCCTTAGCGGCGGTATGGTAATACTGACAACATGAAGCCTATAGAAACAGTCAGCACGAAATGACCCATTATTCACGAGTTCTTCAAGATTATGATGAGTAGCTGCAATAATCTTTACGTCTACGGGAATGGGCATTGTGCCACCAAGTCTCACAACTTCGCGTTCTTGAAGGACCCGCAGTAGATGTACTTGAAACCCCAAAGGCATTTCTCCAATCTCGTCAAGAAATAAGGTTCCTTGATGTGCCTCCTCAAACTTGCCTTTTCTACCAGCTTTAGCTGCCCCAGTGAAGGTGCCAGGGTCGTATCCGAAGAGCTCACTAGCCAATAATTCCTTGGGGACCGCCCCACAGTTTATAGCAACGAAGGGGCCCTTTCGACGGTCACTGGTTTGATGAATTGCTCTGGCAAAAAGTTCTTTACCTGACCCGCTCTCACCGAACAGTAATACTGGAACGTTTGTATGGGCGACCATGTTGCATTGGGTGATCGCGGAAAGGATATTACTTGATTTTCCAACGATTTTACTCCAAGGAGTATTCGCAAGGTATTTAGCTGGTGTTTGTTGATCAGATAACTTGAGTATTAACACGAAACCTAATCGTTTGCCAACATCATAAATTTCTTGAATTGAAGCAGAAATTCCAAACTGCTCAATGAATACTTCGTAGTTTTTGTTCTGTTGAACATTGTTAAGATGGTGCTTTATAAAGGCCTTGAATTCATGGTCACCCCATAAGTTTTCAATATCTTTTCCAGTAACTTGATTGACAAATTTATGGGCCAGCTCATTTGTCTTGATAGGTTCAAACGCTGAGTCGAGTACTATGACCGCTTCTTTTGGATAACGATGGACAACAGAAAAGTACCGCTCAATCAGTTGCAGTCTAGTTGATATTGCTTGCATATAAAGTCTTTGTTCAATAACTCGAGAGGCCATGACAGCCATACCTAAGGTGTGTGTTTGAGCTTCTTTCCAAAACCCCGTCACATCAATAACGCCTAGAACTTCCTTGGTAACAGGGTCACGTACTGGAGATGATGAACAGACCCAGTCATGAATTCCTTCACAGAAATGCTCTGCAGCAAAAATTTGGACAGGATAGCCTGTTTCTATGCTTGTACCAATTGCATTAGTTCCGATAGCTGCTTCGCTCCACCGAGAACCCAGAACAAAATTAATTCTTTCGGCTTGTCGTTTTACCTGGCGGTTGCCACTCAAAAAGATAATTCTACCCTGAGAGTCACATAGAGTTATAATATAGTTGGTTTCTTGAGCTTGGGTTACTAAGTCATTTAGTGTATCAGTAGAGGCCTCATGAAGTTTTGAACTTTCTATAATATTTCTTATATCAGCCGTTTTCAGGGGCTCTTCGGTTTGTTTTCGTCTAGGATCAATGCCTGATTGGAGACAACGTACCCAGGAATCATACACTATTGATCGTATATTAATTTGATCATGAGAATTATTCAGAAATCTGTACCGAGTCTCTTCCAATAATCTTCGGTGTTTGAAAAGTCCTTCAGAGCTAAAGATAGCCAAATTTGAACTCATAAAAAACCACCTCTATAAGTAGATCGCCCAGTGACAGAATATTATGACTATTATATTAATATTATGCGATTAATTAATTTATGGCAAGCTTTTCTATTATTCAAATTCTTGCAAAAGACATCATATTTCTTATAAAAGACAATAAAATAGACAAGACCCCATCACACAGGGTCTTGTCTACTGTTTGTTTGTCTCTTGGACGTTATCTGGGAAAAATTATACTAAGAGATTAGCAAATGACTATTATGCATCCGCTTTTAGTACAACTTTGATAGCGTTGTCACGACGCTCTTCAAAGATGTCGTATCCTTCGGCAACTTGAGATAACGGGATAGTGTGAGTAATAAGGGGTTTCATGTTAAGCTTGCCCTCTTTAATAAGATCAATTAGTTCAGGGATATGATTTGCTTTGACTAGCCCCATTTTAATAGTAATGTTTTGAATCCAGAGGTTTTGCATTTCTAAGATCTGAGGTTTTTCAAATACTCCCATTATGGATACAGTTCCACCTGGTCTTACTCCTTCAATTGCACCTTTAAAGGTTGGCTCAAAACCGTTTGCTTCAATGGTTACATCCGCGCCTCTTCCGTTAGTGAAGTCTTTAAGGGCCTGAGTAACATCAACCTTCTGAGGATTTAGACCGTAATCAGCCCAGCCCTGTTTGATTGCAAAGTCAAGTCTGGATTGATCTATGTCTACAGCAACAATTCTTGAGGGTCCCCAAAGACGGGCGGTTGCCATTGCGCACATGCCGACTGGGCCTGATCCAAATACAGCTACAGTATCCCCTGGCTGAATGTTTCCGTTTTCTGCTCCAAAATAGCCTGTAGAAAGAATATCCCCGACAAACAAAACATCTTCGTCTGTTAAACTGTCAGGAATCAGGTACATTCCAGAATCAGCATAAGGAACTCTTACATAATCAGCTTGACAACCATCGATCATATAGCCGAAGATCCAGCTGCCATCCTCACATCTCGAGTATATTCCACGTTTACAATAGAAACACTCCATACATTGCGTAACACAGGATACGGCTACTTTATCTCCTTTTTTGAACTTATGAACACCTGCACCGGTTTCAACTACTTCGCCACAGAATTCATGACCAATGACTCTTCCGGCTTCTACCTGAGGCATTCCACCATTTCTAATGTGTTTGTCTGTTCCACAAATGGTTGAAGTGGTTACTCTAACTATTGCATCGGTAGGTTTTAGAATAACTGGATCAGGTACTTGGTCTAAACTCATATTTTTAGGACCATGATAAACAAATGCTTTCATAATTAAAACGCCTCCTGTTTTTGTTTTACTAAAACCTATAGGGTTTAATAATCATTTGAGTATTAACCTAAGAATTTCCATACGTTACCCGCATCACGATAAACGAAAGACTATTCTGTCATCCTGAGTATTAGCGAAGGATCTAGATCCTTCAGTCGTTCCTCCTTCAGGATGACATAGTGCTTAAGCTGCTTTCATAGCAATGAATCGCTAAGCTCGAGGTAATTAAAAGTCACTCCCTTCAATTGAGTTGGATGAATATGCTAAATATTCTATATAGTTTAAATAATGCAAAAACTATGCCAGGGAAAAAGAGCATCAAAATTACAAGAATATACGTCTAACTAGATAATAAAGAAATTAATGGGGCTTATAAGTTACACCTGTAGCTACACTTGTAGCGCTACAGGTGTAGCTACAGCATTTTGGATTGCAAATTTGGCTGGTTGTTTGGATGCACTGATTGTTGAAACATTCTGTCGAATATAACGTAGATTTATGGTAAAATATCATAAATCATCCAAAACAAATAGGAAGGAATTAAAAATCATGAAAGAATATAAAAATGACCATGTTATTGTGCACTGGTTCCCAGAACTATGTGCTCATCCCGGGACATGCCTAAGGCTTTTACCTGAAGTATTTAATTTGAAACAACGTCCTTGGGTTAATGTAAATGCTGCAAAGCCGGAGGAGATTATTAGTACCATTGATAAATGTCCAACAGGTGCCTTAAGATACTCACTTCCTGAGGGTTCTGACGTAGATGTAAAATTGGCTCAAGGGGTCGGTAGTATTAATTATGAAAAATTCAACCCGGCAACAGTAAAAATTCGAGTGAAGGCTAACGGACCGTTAATAATTGAAGGCCCTACTGAAGTAATCGGTTTGGAAGGGGAGACTTTGAAGGAAGGCAGTAGAATGGCCTTGTGTCGTTGTGGATTTTCGAAAAACCGTCCCTTTTGCGATGGGGTTCACAAACAACAAGGGTGGAAGCCGGATATGTGAGTAACATTTGGAGAAAACTATAGTCCTAGGCTGGATTAAATTTCCTTGTAATATGTATAAAAGATTTGGAGATAATCTGGAGGGTAATGATGATTAAGTTCCTTAGTTGGGTACTAGTTTTTTGTATCGCCCTATACTTTTTTGGAATAATGGGCCTGGCTTTAATTTCTCCTTCATTGATTCCAATTCTTATAGGTGTGGCTATTGGTTTAGGGCTGATAAGCGGTGTTTTATTATTAGTCTTATTAATCCGGGAAAGGATTAGAGACAAGGAGGCTGAAAAAAGTGATCTTAACAAGTATTGACTATGTTCCCGGATACGAAGTAACTAAGTCCTTGGATTTGGTCAAAGGAAGTACGATCAGAGCGAAGCACGTAGGGAAAGACATTGTGTCAGTTTTTCGTCAGATTGTCGGGGGAGAGCTAAAAGAATATAGTGATATGATCAATGAATCCCGGCAAATATCTACCAGTAAAATGGTAGCGGAAGCTGAAAAGCTGGGAGCGGATGCCATTATTAATATTCGTTTTACAACTTCAAATGTTATGCAGGGAGCGGCAGAGATATTAGTTTACGGTACAGCTGTAAAATTAAATAAAAAAGCTATGTAATAGTTTTAGGAATAAGTTCTATTTGAGTATTGGGAAAAGCGCCGTGGTTAGAGGAAGGGAGTAGATTATTATGCCCGTAATTACGATTGATGCAGGGAAAATGTCTAAAGAACAGAAAGCAACGTTGGTCAAGGAGCTAGCAACTAAAGCGAGTGAAACACTAAATATACCTGTCGAGGCTTTTGTTACTATCATTCGGGAAAATGATATGGACAATATTGGTAATGGAACCCAACTGTTAGCAGAGAAATACGAAAAAAGATAGATTGAAGAAGAACAAAAAAAACCCACAGCATTATATCTGCCGTGGGTTTCCTTGTTTGTCTACCGATCCATTAATCCTCAATTATTCTCCCGTCTGTTGAGATTGTTACGATATTCCAAGGGATCATTTTCTCGCTATTTATTAGGGCTTTTTTAACAGCTTGAACAAGACCTCCGCAGCAGGGGACCTCCATTCTCAAAATAGTGAGGCTTTTAATTTCATGCTGTTTTAGAATTGAGGTCAGCTTCTCTGAATAATCCGTGTCATCAAGTTTGGGACAGCCAATTAAGGTTATCTTATTTCGCATGAAGGTTTTGTGTATATTTGGGTAAGCAAAGGCAGTACAGTCAGCGGCTATGAGCAAATGTGCGTTATCAAGATAAGGAGCTGTTACAGGTACTAGTTTTATCTGGCAAGGCCACTGTCCAAGCTGTGATTGTATGCTTTCATCGGAACTACTGGACTTGGCTTGGGGCTGGTTCGCGACCATTCGTTTTGCTTGGGTACCTGGGCAACCGCAGGGAAGAGCGGGTCCTGGCTGTGGCTTACGGTTCTCGATATTTTTCTTAACAGCTTCTTCATCATATTCAACAGTCTCTCTCTCCTCAAGAACGATCGCTCCCGTTGGACACTCAGGTAGGCAGTCTCCTAGGCCGTCACAATAACTTTCGGAAATCAGATGTGCTTTACCATCAATTAGTTGCAAAGCACCTTCATGGCAAGCAGTAACACATAGGCCGCATCCATTGCATTTTTCTTCCTCTATTTTTATGATTTTTCTTAACATCGTAATTTCTCCCTTCAGATGTTGTGTTTACAGGTTCATTATATTACAATAAACGAACTAAGGCGGTATCCCAGGATACAGAATGTAGGCGGTACTAAGATAATGAAAAAATACATGGAAATAGTTTCTGAAGTAAGTCTATTTCAAGGAATAGACAGAGACTCTATAGAAGCTATGTTAAATTGTTTGAAGCCTAGAGTGTACAGCTATAAAAAAAGTGATTTTATTGTAACAAGTGGGGATCACTATGAAAGCGTTGGGATAATTCTTAAAGGAACAGCGACGGTCAGTAAAGAAAATGCCGCTGGGAACAGAATTTTCATGACTCTTTTAAAAAAAGGTGATATTTTTGGTGAGATCGTGGCTTTTTCAACCCTAACGACATGGCCAGCTACTGTTCAGGCACAGGAAGTATGTGACGTCCTCTTCTTACCGAGGGGGAAGATTGTTGGAGATTGTGAAAAGATGTGCTCCTGGCATAGAATTCTAATCCAGAACTTTTTGCGAATAATTTCTGAGAGAGCTATGCTCTTAAACAAGAAGGTTGAATACCTGACGATTAAGAGTATGCGAGGAAAAATCTGCACTTATTTACTGGAGGAATACAATAGGACAGGAGATAAAAACATAAACTTACCACTTAATCGAAATGAACTAGCGGATTTCCTTAATGTTTCTCGGCCATCCATGTCTAGAGAAATGGGTAAAATGAGAGATGAGGGACTTATTAGTTTTCATTTGACGGCCATCGAACTGTTAGATGTAGAGGGTTTAAAGAATATGAGTGAGCTATAAAACGGGGAAGAGTAATGCAAAAATTATTGACGTATTAGTTAATTATAAATATAATGTATTTATAATTAATGCAAAGTACTATTAAGTAAGAGATAGGAGTTTTTAAGATGAATTTAAGAGGAACTAAAACTGCAGAAAATTTAATGAAGGCGTTTGCCGGAGAATCCCAAGCACGCAACCGTTATACTTATTATGCATCTGTAGCGGATAAGGAAGGCTACAAGCAAATTAAAAATATTTTTATTGAAACTGCGGATAATGAGAAAGAGCATGCTAAGAGGTTCTACAAGTTTTTATTAGCGGGTTTTCAAGGTGAGCTTCCAGCTGTGATCGAAATCAGTGCGTCCTTTCCAGTGGCCCAGGCAACGACCCTGGATAATTTGATCGCCTCTGCAGGTGGAGAAAATGAAGAATGGTCTGAATTATATCCCTCTTTTGCAAAAGTGGCAGAAGAAGAAGGGTTTCAGGAAATTGCCAATGCTTTTAAAATGATTGCATCTGCTGAGAAAAGGCATGAAACTAGATTTAACAAGCTTGTTGAAAATATTAAAAATGGTACGGTCTTTAAAAAGGAAGTAACTAAGCTTTGGAAGTGTGGAAATTGTGGTTATGTTCATGAAGGATCTAGTGCACCGAATGAATGTCCTGCATGTATTCATCCACAGTCCTATTTTGAAGTTTTTGAGGAGACTTATTAAGTTTTGCACATATTCTAACTCTAAAACACTAAGGTTTACTCTATGATTACAACAATGAATTATGGTAATATTTAAAAAACCCCCTAAGATGGCGTTAAGTGAACTGCCTTCTATGGGGGTTTTATGTATATGCTATAAATGTTTGTAAATTAAAGAATATAAACTATTACGTTCGTGACTCCAACAATGATCATTGCTAAAATTATTGTTCCACAGATTATAATCATATTTTGTTTCTTTGTGTTAATTTTGTGCCAAAGCAAAGAATCCGCCTCCGTAGTTCATTAAATCTTAGTTCATAGTATCATTGAATTGATGTAAAAAGTATGGACAGAAGGACCTAAGGTGAATGGGCCAATAGTCCTATTATTATAAAGATCTCCTTGCACAGTATGTTGCTACTACTGCTCAAAAATTCTATACTTAAGATATCGTTTTTTAAATAAAACAATTTGTCAAATTTAAATTAGTAAGTTAGTAAAATGGAGGCTCTAGCTAACGATAAAAAAGAAAGTAGGTAAATCATAAACCATGAATAATGATCTTATAAAACTTATGAAAAATGATAGATTTGCTGCATTTACTGGCATAGAATTGCTTGAAGTTGAGCCAGGATACGCCGTTGCGAAAATAGATATTAGCGAAAAACATCTAAATGGAGTGGATATAATTCAAGGTGGCGTCATCTTTACTTTAGCTGATTTTGCTTTTGCCGCCGCCGCTAATGCTAGTGGACAAATTACCGTGGCAATTAATGCCAATATATCTTATTATCAAGCGTCTAATGGAAAAGTATTACTAGCGGAAGCAAAAGAAAAATCAGTTTCCCGTAAAATTGTTAATTATAACGTGGAGGTTTTAAATGAACATAGGGATCTTATTGCCCAGTTGAGCATTACAGGGTATAAAAAGAATAAAAAATGAAATTGTTCAACTTAATGTTTTGGTTATTATTAGACTGGGGGGACGATAGTGAGTAAACAAGCAGGTATTTTAGACGACTTTAGCCGTAGTCGCCTTAATGAAGAAGCAGTAAATATTGAACGAATTCATTTTTATAAAACGGATAAACGTGTCAATCCTAAGCAAGAGGAGCCATTCTGGTATTCTGTTGGAGAGTTGCCTGTTTTACTTTCTGCCCCACATGCTGTAAGGCATTATCGGCAAAAGAAGATTAAGATGTCAGATCAATTCACCGGTGCTACCGTTTATTTGTTAAATAAGCTAACTGGTTGCCACGGGATCGCCGCGACAAAGCTTTATGGAGGGGACCCTAATATCGATTACCCTTGTATTTATAAAGATAAAATCGCTGATTTTTGCGCAATAAAGAAAGTAAAACTTATTCTCGACATCCATGGTGCTGCTAGGGAGAGGGAATTTGATGTAGACTTTGGTACAAATGGGGGGAAAAACCTTCTAGACAAGATAAGAATACTTGAAACACTGCAACAAAGTTTTCACGACTTTGGCTTAACCAGAATCTCTCAAGATTATTTTGCCGCTTCCGGGCCTAACACGGTCAGTAATTATGTGGCACGTGAACTCGGAATTCCTGCCGTACAGATAGAGATTAATAAACA
Organism: Desulfosporosinus sp.; assembly: GCF_014237355.1. NCBI lineage: Bacteria > Bacillati > Bacillota > Clostridia > Eubacteriales > Desulfitobacteriaceae > Desulfosporosinus > Desulfosporosinus sp. The sequence goes on along the minus strand of NZ_JABZFS010000090.1, from coordinate 68,782 downwards.
ATATCGGGTGCCCGCCCAAAACCCTCAGGGGTTTCATCGAATATTGGGCGCATTGGCACAAAGTATCGAAAGATGTGCCTAATGTTTTAATATGCTATCAAAAATCTCATAGGTTTGACAAGCCGGATTTTTTGAGGTACACTTATCTTGTTAAGAGGGAGTAGTTAAATTACAAAGGCAACATACCCGGTAAGGAGACTTACCTGTCTTTGTAAACCGTAGAGGTAACAAGACTTTTAACATGGCCATTAAGGCTATGTTAAAAGTCTTTTTTATTTCCTTTTGAAACCTTTTCAAAATGAAAGTAAGGAGTGATAATTTCGGAAATACTATATGCACTATGGTCAATCGGTTAGTAAATAAGTAATAAGGAGGATTATGTTGTGGACTTTTTCCAAAAAGAAGTCGGAGAAGTCATCTCGGAGCTAGAAAGTAATGAAGAGATGGGATTATCTGCAGCTGAAGCTGAGAAAAGAATCCAACGCTATGGGAAAAATTTATTTACCCCAAAAGAAAAAGAAAGTATTTTTATAAAAATATATGAAAGCTTAAAAGAACCTCTTATTTTAATTCTTTTGATTTCCGGGTTAATTTCCGTTGCAATGGGACATATTGCGGATGGCATAGGAATATTTGTTGCCGTCCTTATTGCAACCTCAATCTCAATTATTCAAGAAGGTAAATCTGATAAAGCCTTTGAGGCACTATCGAAGCTTAGCGAAGATGTGAATGTCAAGGTAGTACGAGATGGGAAAATCGTGTTGCTCACGCAAAGCGAACTTACGATTGGGGATATTGTTCATTTAGAAACGGGGGATAAAGTTCCTGCGGACGCACGGATTATCCATTCCTCAAATCTCGGAATTGACGAATCTATGCTAACGGGTGAAGCGGAAGCGGCTTCTAAGAATTCTTTACTAATAGAAATAGAAAATTGTCCACTTGCAGAGCGAAAGAATATGCTATACTCGGGTACCATGGTGATTGAGGGCAGAGCAATTGCCATTGTCACCTCTATTGGTGATAAGACTGAAATGGGAAAAATTGCCGATGAATTAAAGGGAGAATTAACCTCTCAAACACCACTTCAACAAAAGTTGGCAGACCTTGGAAAGAAGATATCCATCATCGGATCTGTTGTGGCTGCAGGAATCTTCCTTTTTGAAGTCTTTAAAATGTACAGCCAGGGAATCCTTGTATTCGATAACATCGGAGCTGCTCTTCCGGGAATCAAAGATGCCTTTGTTACGTCCGTGGCTTTGATTGTTGCTGCAGTGCCTGAAGGTTTACCAACTATGGTAGCTATAACCTTGGCCTTCAATATGCAGAAAATGGCTAAGAATAATGCCCTTGTTCGAAAACTTATTGCTTGCGAAACCATTGGCTCCGTTAATGTCATCTGCTCAGATAAGACAGGAACCTTGACAGAAAACAAGATGACGGTAGTTGAAGTTTGGGCAGACGGTAAAGATCTTTTGGTTGATCAACTACGCAGCAATGAAATGCTTGAAAACTTTTGTCTAAACTCTACAGCGGATATTTCGAAAAAAGATGGAAAGTATGAATTCCTAGGAAATCCCACGGAGTGTTCGTTGCTTGTCTGTGCAGACAAGAATAATATAAACTATCTCCATTATCGTAAGGAGCATAGTGAACCTGTTAGCGAGATCAATTTTACGTCTGCTAGAAAAATGATGTCCACAGCTTATCAAATGGATAAGGGATACCGATTATATACGAAGGGTTCACCTGAAAAGGTACTAAGTATTTGTAACAGGATCCTATATAATGGGGCGATTGTTCCATTGACTCAAGAGCATATCAATGAGATTGAAGCAAAGATTAAAAAGCTTCAAGATAATGCAAGAAGAGTTCTAGGGTTTGCTTTTAATGATTTTAGCGAGGAACCTCAGTGGGAAGATATTTATAACGTAGAGAAAGATCTTGTATTCACGGGATTTGTAGGTATTGAAGATCCACTGCGTTCAGATGTTAAAGAAGCCATCAATCATTGTCGACAGGCGGGCATTACCGTTAAGATTTTGACAGGAGATAACATTAACACCGCGAGAGCTATTGCTTCTCAATTAGGAATTGTTAAGAACGACTCACTTGTGTTAGAAGTCACAGACATTGACGCGATGAGTGATGAGGAATTGAAGAGTAAGCTCCCGAACATTGTGGTAATTGCCCGCTCAAATCCCACAGCTAAAATGAGAGTTGTTAAGCTTTTACAAGAGCTTAATGCATCAGTGGTTGTAACAGGGGATGGGATTAATGACGCTCCCGCTTTAAAAGCCGCTGATGTCGGAGTTGCCATGGGAATTGCAGGAACAGAAGTTTCTAAGGAAGCTGCGGAGATCGTTTTGCTAGATGACTCTTTCTCCACAATTGTCAAAGCTATTAAGTGGGGCCGAGGCATTTATGAGAACTTCCAACGATTCATTCAGTTCCAACTTACGGTAAATGTTGTCGCTTTTGTCACTGTAATATTAGCTGAAGTTTTGGGATTTGGAATGCCCTTTACAACCTTACAGTTGTTATGGGTAAATATTATCATGGATGGACCTCCGGCTTTAACCTTAGGGTTAGAACCACCGAGAGATCATTTACTACAAAAAGAGCCTATCAAAAGAAATGCGTCTATCGTTACAAAAGATATGTTTTTCAAAATGGTTTCTAACGGTTTATTCCAGGTAACTGCCTTACTGATGCTCATGGAAACACAACTGCTTGGTGGTACCACGGCACAACAATCGACAATTGTGTTCACCGCGTTTGTATTGTTCCAGTTATGGAATGCATTTAACAGCCGAGAGTTTGGAGTACGAAGCATATTCCCTAATCTCCTAAAAAATAAGACTATGATTGGGGTAGTGTTTATTACCTTCCTCGTTCAAGTTTTAGTCACCCAGTTTGGTGGAAATGTGTTTAAAACAGTTCCCCTCGAAGCGGCTTTGTGGGTTAAGATCATTGGATTTACGTTTAGTATTGTAATTTTTAGTGAAACGCTAAAGCTAATAATGAGAGTCTTTAAAGGTACTAAAACAGCTTAAGCTTTAACAAAGTCCACAACCCAGTAATGGGATTTGTGGACTTTGTTTTTGTGTTACGTATTAAGTGAGTTGATTCAAGAAAAATATACTTAAGCACTTTCACAAAAAAAGTATTATAATAAGTATTTGGATAGATGATAATACATTTAAACTGCTTTTTTTAAAAGCAAATTAGATTAAATGAGGGGGAATTCTGCAGTTGGTTATTATCAAAACTGAAAGAGAAATTGAACTTATGGCGGAAGCCGGAAAAATCCTCACCGCTTGCCATCGAGAAATTCGTTTGATAATCCGTCCGGGGATAACAACCTTGGAAATCGATAAATTCGCTGAGGATTTTATTCGATCCCATGGAGCCACCTCCGAGCAAAAAGGATACAGAGGATATCGATTTGCAACTTGTGCTTCAGTAAACGATGAGATATGTCATGGTTTTCCGACAAAAGAACCTCTGAAGGACGGCGATATTGTAGGTATTGATATGGTTGTTAATCTCAATGGGTGGCTAGCTGATTCCGCCTGGACTTATCCGGTGGGTCAAATATCAAAGGAAGCGGAAAAGCTGCTTAAGGTTACGAAAGAGTGTCTTTACCTTGGCATAGAAGCCTCGATTATCGGTAATAGAATCGGAGACATTTCCCATGCAATACAAAGTCACGCTGAATCCCATGGTTACTCTGTTGTACGAGATTTTATGGGTCATGGGATTGGGCAGTCTATGCATGAAGACTTACAGGTTCCTCACTTTGGGCGTCCTCATAGAGGAGAGAGACTTCGAGAGGGCATGGTATTTACTATTGAACCAATGATTAATATCGGCTCATATCATCTTAAAATAGACCCAAATAAATGGACGGCAAGAACGACAGATGGCAGCCTTTCCGCTCAATATGAACATACTATAGCTATTACTAAGCATCAACCTCTAGTTTTAACTGAACAGGATTAAAAGTGATTACACTTTCCAACGTTTGCGAATAATGATAAACCGCAGCATAAGCCAATTCCTCATTTTAGAAAGCTGCCAAAGCATTTTTGTTAAAAAGCCCATGTTTCATCCTCCTTTGTTTAATACTATAGTTATATTTCCCGAATTTCTTAAAACAAGTCAACGATTTGAAGTTAAGACATTAAGTAAATATAAACACGTAGCGAGCTTGAGGATCTGTGAACGTTTACAAGGATGAGTGACAAAAAACTTGGTGAATTAGTTTTAAAGGAGTATTTTTTGATGAGCTTTGTGAAGGAATTTAAAGAGTTCGCTACTAGAGGTAATGTAGTGGATCTAGCGGTAGGAATCATTATCGGAGGTGCTTTTGGGAAGATTGTATCCTCTTTTGTTGCAGATATCATAATGCCTCCCATTGGGCTTATTCTCGGTGGAATCAGATTTACAGATATAAGATTGGGGCTAAAGGATGCCGTTGTCGATGGATCAGGAAAAGTTGTTCAAGAGGCTATCACCTTGAATATTGGCAACTTTATTCAGACAACCTTTGATTTTTTGATTATTGCTGCTGCAATTTTCGCACTCGTTAGGATAATGAATTCGCTAAATAGGAAAAAGAAAAAGGAAGAAGCTGCTGTTCCACCAACTCCAAGCGTAGAAGTTCAACTTCTTACAGAGATTAGGGACCTTTTAAAGAAACAACCATAACAAATCGACCATAAACTTAGCCTCCACCGTTGGTCTTGTTTTAAGGTGGAGGCCTTTTGCATAATATTTTCTAGGGTATCTAGAGATTTTAGTATATAATTAAGAGATTACATAAAATATGGTAAGTATGAATCAGAATGCCGATGTTTAATCGACGATCTATTTATCAACAGTGTAAAGGAGTCAGCTATGAAGGGACAGGCACGAAATGATATTCATACGGGGGCAACTGTTGATATCATTTTAAAGGCAGATCAAAGAACAGGAAAATTGACACGAGGAGTGGTCAAAGATATTTTGACAAAATCCCAAACTCATACAAGAGGAATAAAAGTCAGGCTTGTCGATGGAAGAATTGGCAGGGTTCAAGATATTATTGAATAGAGTTATTTCTTTAAACGTATTACTAGACTGCGAAGATCCTCAGGAAAGGGAGCTCGAATCACTATAGGGAGCCCAGTCGAAGGATGTAGAAAAGCATACATTGAAGAATGTAAAGCATGACGATCAAGAAGGACCCGACTGCCACCATAAAGGTCATCCCCAATTAAAGGATGACCAAATCCTTCACAATGGACGCGGATTTGATGGGTGCGTCCAGTTTCTAGGGTGAACTCAAGAAACGTAACCTCTGGATAGCGGTGAAGGACACGGAAAAGAGTTCGAGCGGACATACCGTCGGCTTGAATCTGACGTTTGATAAAGCTGTTTGGAGCAAATCCGATGGGATCGTCGATGACTCCTTCATTTTCAAGCACAACTCCCGCAACAAAGCCAAGGTATCGTTTATGGATATGCCCGCGCTCTAGTTGCCAAGCCAGTTGCTGATGAGCGAATTGATTTTTAGCGATAACTACCACACCCGAGGTATTCCGGTCTATTCTGTGAATTGGACGAAAGAGGCGATTTTCTCCCCGGCGCTCCCAGTGTCCAATGACTGCATTCCCAAGAGTGTTGGCAGGATAACGGCGGTTTGGATGAACTACTTGTCCTACTGGTTTATTGACCGCTAAGAGGTATTCATCTTCGTAGAGAATATCAAGGGGGAGGTCTTCTCCTTGGATGTTAGCTTCTTCGTTAGAAAAGAGCTGAACAGATAACCTGTCTCCTTCTTTCCCTCTTGCAGTTAAATAGGTGAATTTTCCGTTAACCCAAACCCGTTCACCTTGTTTTAATCGTTGTAATAACTTTGCGGAAAAATGAAATTTGTGAGTTAAAATAGCTAGATATTTTTGACCAGAGTCTTCGGGTCGAAGACGGTATTCCCACAAGGTAGGTGGTGTGTTCATAAGTCCTCCTAGAGATGCTAAAGATCCTTCAAATTCATAAAAAATAGTTGAGTGAACATACTTTAACATAATCAAACTAAAAAAGGGAAATTATGTGGAGCTAGGGAATAATGCTATAACTTTAAGTAATGTGGAACTTTGAGCCTCATTTGAAGAAGGATGAGCCAAAGTGGATACAAATAAATGAGTTTGTAAGGAGGCTCCAAAGTGAAAGATCCTCGTATAGAAAAACTTGCTGATTCCTTGATCAACTATTCGATTGCCCTTAAACCTGGTGAAAAGATCCTCATCGAAGTCATAGGACCGGATATTCCCCTCGCCCAGGCATTAGTTCGTTCTGCCTACCAAGCAGGTGGAGTTCCATTTTTGTCTACAATAAATCATACCCTACTACGTGAATTATTAAAAGAAATCTCTGTGGAACAAGCTCAAGCGATGACTCGTTGGGATCTTGCTCGTATGAAAGAAATGCAGGCTTATATAGGGATTCGAGGAGGAGAAAATGTCAATGAATGGGCAGACATTCCAAGCGAATGCATGAAAACCTACGCATCGTATTATCAGAAGGCAGTTCACTCCGAGCAACGAGTTCCCCATACACGTTGGTGTGTTTTAAGATATCCCAATGCCTCTATGGCTCAGTTAGCTAACTCAAGTATTGAAGGGTTTGAGGACTTCTACTTTAAAGTATGTAATTTGGATTATTCAAAAATGTCGAAGGCCATGGATCCGTTGAAAGAGCTAATGGAAAAAACAGATCGAGTACATATCGTTGGTCCTGGAACAGATCTAGAGTTCTCAATCAAGGGAATGCCTGCTATAAAGTGTGATGGGCATCTAAACATTCCTGATGGAGAGATATTTAGCGCTCCCCTCAAAGAATCGGTTCAGGGACAGATTAGTTATAATGCACCTTCACTCTACCAAGGATTTACTTATGATAATATTGTGTTAAACTTCGAAAATGGAAAGATTATTAAGGCAACAGCTAATGACACAGAACGCATAGACTCGGTTTTTAATACAGATGAGGGAGCACGTTATGTTGGAGAGTTTGCCATCGGGGTCAATCCGTTCATTAGTACTCCTATGAAAGACACTTTATTTGATGAAAAGATTGATGGGAGTTTCCACTTTACCCCAGGTTCCTGTTATGATGAGTGTAGTAATGGAAATAAATCAGCTATTCACTGGGATTTGGTGTGTATTCAACGCCCGGATTATGGGGGCGGAGAGATTTACTTCGATGAAAAATTAGTTCGTAAAGATGGGCGCTTTGTTTTGCCAGAACTTGAAGATTTAAACCCTGAGAATTTAACATCTTAATAGAATTTGCATTGCTCAGATCTCTATGTAAGCAACTCAAGCACTATGTCATGTGTCATCCTGAAGGAGGGACGACTGAAGGATCTAGATCCTTCGCTGCGCTCAGGATGACACAGTATTTGGGATGCTTAACTACCTTAGTATCAAGTAAAGAGGAACTGAGTTAGACAAAGCCCAACTTAAATCTGGATAAGGAGTCGATTACAAAGGTCATGAAGGGTCAACGCTTACGTTTGGTCTATAATCCCTACGCGGGTCGGCGCAAACTTACCGCTCAACTGGATACTGTCATTCGAATTTTTCAGGAAAGCGGAAATGAGGTTTGTATACATCGTGCTAGTTCTACTCAGGATATGGAACAGATTGCGTCCCAAAGCAGGGATGTAGATCGTTTCGTTATTGCTGGGGGAGATGGCAGTATTCATCAGGCGGTTAACGGGTTACTTAAGATACCCGAGGATCAGCGGCCTGCACTTGGTATTCTACCTGTAGGAACTGCGAATGATTTAGCCTACGCGCTGGGTTTACCGAAAAGTATTCCCGAAGCGTGTAAGGTTATTGCCAAAGAACATGTGTTTAGAATGGACACAGGTCAGATAAATGATCGATACTTTGTTAATGTAGCTAGTGCTGGACTTCTAACCGATGTTTCTCAAAAAGTGGATACCCGTGTCAAAAATACACTTGGACAATTGGCCTATATTCTCAAAGGAATTGAAACACTTCCTTCCTTTCGACCCTTTCGTATAGAGTTTGAGAAAGACGGACAACGTTTTATGGAGGAGGTTGTTTTGCTTCTAGCAGTAAACGGCCACTCGGTGGGGGGGTTGAGACAGCTTGTGCCAATGGCATCTCTCACGGACGGGAAGCTGGAGGTAATCATTGTGCCCGCTGCTGGCTGGCCAGAGACAATACGACTTCTTTTAAACGCATTACGCGGAGAAAAAGTAGTAGGTACTAGGAAAATTAAAGAATTTCAAACCACTGAATTAACTATACACACTGATCGCCCCGTAAAATCAGATCTTGATGGAGAATATGGTCCAGAAAGCTCTTGGCATATTAAAATTGGACCCAAGATTTCAGTGCTCTGTTAGGGAGGAAATATTATGATCGGTTCACCGTTTCAACAGGAGGAATTGTTTAGACAGAGCGCAGGGTGAAATTCGGCAGGCTTGTGTTTTCTTAATAGAGCGAGCCTGTTTGATTGACCTGCAATTCCCGGAAACAGAATATAAATCTCTCTTTCTGGGATATTCGAATTAGGTATTCACTAATAAAGCAAAATAATTGAGAATAGGCTAAGCAGCCCTTGACTTGAATAGATTATAAAGTTATAATTACTACTATAAAGGAAGGTGTTCGTTAATGGATAAACGTTGGAGATGTACGGTCTGTGGATACATACATACTGGGGATAGTCCGCCAGATATCTGTCCAATTTGCGGTGTCGATGCGAGTTTCTTTGAACTAGTCACTGAAGAGGGGGAGGCTAAGGCCCCAGCTCCAGTTCCAGCTAAACCCGTACCCAATCAGCTTGATAAAGCGGCTTCAATTCGTCAAGCTCTTTACCGAATTTCTTACGGACTGTACATTATTACAGCTCATGCTGAAGGTAAGGATAACGGCCAATGTGCGAATACCTGTTTTCAAATTACGTCGGAACCAGCAAGAATTGCTATTGGGATCAATAAACAGAACTATACCCACGAGCTAATTCAGAAGAGTGGTAAGTTTGGAGTTTCGGTCTTAAGTCAAACAGGACATGACTATGCTCGGGGGTTTGGATACCGATCAGGTCGTGATGTCAATAAGTTTGAGGGGTTAGCAGTTCATCGTGGAGAATCAGGAGTTCTGTTACTTGACGATGTACTGGTAACCATGGAAGCAGTGGTCAGTGGACAATTAGATTGCGGGACCCATACCTTATTCCTTGGTGATGTTACAGGCGGTGAGATCCTTCAAGAAGGGGATCCAATGACGTATGCGTATTTTAGAGCGTCAAAGTAAACCTCTAAACTAAGATAAACTACCAACACAAAAACCCTATATCAGAGTTTTCAATTGGATAGACCCCTCGCTTGCAGTGAGGGGTCTATCATTTAAGCTTTTATAGTTTGGGAGGAAACCCATGGATGTAAGTGAACAAATACGGTGGAAAACAAATATCAAAGACTGGGCAAAGGATCTGGGCTTTGTCTCTGTAGGGTTTACGACAGCTGAACCCATCGAGAGTCTTGCGCCCTTGTTACAGACGCGAATCGATCAAGGTATGGCGACCCCCTTTGAGAGCAAGGAAATCAATCGACGGATTAATCCACAAGCTGTATGGGAAGATTGCAAGACAGTCGTTGCCTTGGCTTATCCTTTCCCGTCTACATACCCTCCCCAAGAAGGAGAAGGTGTCATAGCACGCTCGGCAGTGGGGGAGGACTATCACAGAGTTATTCTTAAGAAGCTTAATCAATTAGTTGATACTATGATTAGCAATGAATGGCCGGGGGCCTCCCGGTTGCAAGTAGATACGGGACCATTGGTTGAGCGTGCCTTTGCGGCTCGTGCGGGCATTGGCTGGATAGGAAAGAATCAACACTTGATAATTCCGGGGTTCGGATCCTTTGTGGCTCTTGCGCTGCTTCTATTGAATCAAGAGCTTCCGCAGGATGATCCTTTAAGCAACAGGGAATGTGGGATCTGCCAGAAGTGTGTTCAAGCGTGTCCGGCCCAGATCCTTGGTCAAGAACCGTTTGTGGCCAAACGATGTGTCTCTTATCTAACCCAGAGTAAAGAGGTGCTCACTCCTGAAGAGAGAGTCCGCCTTGGGTTGCGAATTTTTGGTTGTGATACTTGCCAAGAAGTATGCCCACACAATCAAAAATGGTTGGAGGAAGATACGTTGCCAAATTTGCCTGGACGTGGAGTTGATCTGCTTGAAACGATGAATCTATCTAAAGGGAAGTTTATACAACGCTATAAAGCCACGGCAGCGGGATGGCGTGGTAAAGGAGTTTTGCAGAGAAATGCTTTTTTAGCTATTCGTAATGCTCATGGTGGTGGCAGTGCTCTATGGTCTGTAGATCGCGAAAAGGATAAATTAGTACCGCTGATGATTTTACCCTATATTAATGAAGAGAATGACAAATAGGCATAGGGTTCGTTTTTTGAATCCTTGTGCCTATTCTTTATGGGACCTTTGATAGAGCCTCGTTTGAATTTATAAATTGGTTAACCGTCGTTCCACAAAATGGGCAATGCGTTTAAGGGCTTCTTGGAGTTGCTCCATAGAATAAGCATAGGAACAGCGGATATGTCCTTCACCAGAAGGCCCAAAGGCAGTTCCGGGCACGACAGCGACTTTCTCTTCCTTTAATAGTTGTTCTGCGAACTCTTCTGATGACAGCCCCGTCTTAGAAATATCCGGGAAAACATAAAAGGCACCTAAGGGCTCAAAGCAGTCGAGTCCCATCTGACGAAAGCCGTGAACCATAAGGCGTCGCCGACGATCATAGGCGGTGACCATATCGTTCTTTGCTTCACTGGCAGATCGCAATGCCTCTATGGCTGCGAACTGACCCATGATGGGAGCACAGAGCATAGTGTATTGATGAATTTTAGTCATTCCTTGAATCAGGCCCGAATGACCTGCGACGTAACCAATTCTCCATCCTGTCATAGCGTAGGATTTTGAAAATCCATTAACAAATAAGGTGCGGTCGCGCATACCCGGTAAACTGGCAAATGAAACATGTTTTTGATCATAGGTCAGATCTGAATAAATATCATCAGCAAGAACGAGTAGATCATGCTCATTAGCGAAATCGGCAATGGGAAGCAGATCCTCCCGATTCATGATTGCCCCAGTCGGGTTATTCGGATAGGAGAGAACTAAGAGTTTGGCATTGGGAGTATACACTCGTGCTAAGTCTTCTACGCGCAAACGAAAGTCTTCTCTTGCATAGGTAGGAACATAGGTAACGCTTGCTCCTGCCAATATGGCGCAGGGGGCATAGGAAACGTAAGAGGGATCGGGGACTAGGGCAACATCTCCTGGCCCGAGGACTGCTCGCATAACGAGGTCTACGGCTTCGCTCGCTCCAGCGGTAATGAGAATTTCATGATGAGGGTCATAAGAGAGACTAAAGGTCTTGTTCAAATGGTGTGAAAGCTCTTCACGTAACTCGAGGAGACCAGCATTACTGGTATACATGGTCTGGCCTTCTTCTAAGGAGAAAATACCACTTTCCCTTACTGTCCAAGGGGTCACAAAGTCGGGCTCTCCTACTCCTAGGGAAATGACATCTTTCATGGTTGCTACAAGGTCAAAGAATTTGCGGATTCCTGAGGGGGGAAGAGTAGCAACATTGGGGGTGAGATAGTTGTTCATGGTGACACCACCAGTCGTTGTATGGTTTCTTCTTCGCCTAATAGTTCGATACCGTCCTGTTTATAGCGGCGCAGCACAAAGTGGGTCGCTGTACTCTGAACATGTTCAAGAGAGGCTAATTTCTCAGCAACAAAAAGAGCGACATCTTGCATAGTTTTGCCTTCGATAAGCAGGGATAAGTCATATCCGCCGGACATCAAAAAAAGTGCTTTGACTTCGGGATATTTCTGCAAACGTTTGGCAATTTTATCAAAGCCATAGCCCCGTTGGGGTAAGACTTTAACTTCAATCAGAGCTGATACCTTTTCATCACCAGTTCGATCCCAATTGATCATCGGCTGATAGCCGACGATCACTTTATCATTTTCCCAATCAATAATTCGTTTCGTAATATAGTCAGTCGACAATCCCGTTTGAATGGAAAGTTCTTCTGGAGTAAGCCGACAATCTTCAGCGATGAGCTTGAGAAGCCTACGATCCTCTTCATTGAGCATTTTGAATCCACCTCTTCAATAGTTTAGCATATCTTATCATGCTTTTATTTCTCATGAAAGTTAAAAAAGGGTATATTGTGTTCGGGAATTTAATTAAATAGAAGCACTTGTTGAATTTAGGAGGCCTCCAGCAAGAAGGATTTTGGCTTGTCGTTCGGTCAGATCGTGTCTGACTAAGATCGGGGCTGAGTCGTTCTCTAAGGTAATGGCGAAGGACTCAGGGGTTTGAATAGCTTGATGTAGGTTTGTAAGGTGCAAAATCATCCCCTGATTAATGCGGTTTAGGTCATTTTCATTGACAAAGGTCAATGGAAGTATGCCAAAATTGATCAGATTGGCACGGTGAATGCGGGCAAAACTTTGGGCTAATACGACACGAAGACCCAGGTACATAGGAGCAAGGGCAGCATGTTCCCGACTTGAACCTTGACCATAATTATGGCCGGCTATTATGACAGATTGTTTGTGGGCCTTGGCCTTAGCGGCAAACTGAGGATCTATTTTGTGAAAGGTGAATTCAGAGATGGCAGGGATGTTGGACCGGAGAGGGAGGATTTTAGATCCTGCTGGCATAATATCGTCGGTGGTTATATTGTTTCCAAGCTTCAAGATGACTGGCAACTCAAGTGAGTCATCCAATGCTGGAGCAAGGGGGAGCGGTTGGATATTAGGTCCGCGTACAATTGGGGTATCCGGATCACCTGGGGGAAGAATCATGCTGTCATCGATCCGAAACCGCTCTGGGAATTCGACATTCGATGATAATCCTAAGGTTCGAGGATCGGTTACAAAGCCGGTCAGAGCGCAGGCTGCAGCCACTTCAGGGCTTGCCAAAAAGACAGAAGCATCTTGCGTTCCGCTGCGGCCTAAGAAGTTTCGGTTAAAGGTTCGGACAGAGACTCCCTTAGAGACTGGGGATTGCCCCATGCCGATGCACGGACCACAAGTTGATTCCAGTAACCGAGCTCCACTATCAAGGAGATCAGTCAAGGCTCCATTACTAGAAAGCATGCCTAGAACTTGACGCGATCCAGGAGAAATGACTAGGCTGACACCTGGGTGAACATGTTTTCCTTTCAGGATTTGACTAACCCGCATCAGATCTTGATAAGATGAGTTAGTACAGCTGCCAATGGCAACCTGCTGAACAGGAGTTGATGAATGATCACTTACTGGAACGACATTATCTGGGCTATGGGGCTGAGCAACAAGTGGAACAAGAGAGGAAAGATCGATTTCTAATTCTTCGTCATAAGTGGCATCCTCATCAGCAAAAAGAGGAACATAGTCATCGGCTCTTCCTTGTGCTTCTAAAAAGCGCAGAGTTTGTTCGTCACTGGGAAAGATGGAAGAAGAGGCTCCTAATTCGGCACCCATATTGGTGATGGTCGAACGCTCCGGAACTGTGAGAGTTTTTACGCCCGGGCCGGCATACTCGATGATTTTACCTACGCCCCCTTTTACAGTGAGAGTACGGAGAACTTCTAAGATAATATCTTTTGCAGAAACCCATTCCGAAAGTTGTCCAGTCAGCCAGACGCGAAGAACTTTCGGGTTAGGGAGATAGAAAGCTCCGCCACCCATGGCCACAGCAACATCAAGTCCCCCAGCACCCATGGCGAGCATTCCCATTCCACCCGCTGTGGGGGTATGACTATCGGATCCAAGCAGAGTTTTCCCGGGCTTGGCGAAGCGTTCTAGATGAACTTGGTGACAAATGCCGTTTCCAGGTCGTGAAAAATAGGCACCAAATCGTGCAGCGGTACTTTGCAGAAATGCGTGATCATCGGCATTTTCAAACCCTGTTTGAAGGGTATTATGATCTATATAACTAACCGAGCATTCGGTTTGCACTCTCGAAAGATTCATGGCCTCAAACTGTAAATAAGCCATGGTTCCAGTGGCGTCTTGGGTTAAGGTTTGATCAATCCGAAGCGCGATTTCGTTTCCGTTGTCTAGGTCTCCGGAAACTAAGTGAGATGAGAGTATTTTTTGAGTTAAATTTTGTCCCATGATAATTCCTCCTTTGAACTTGGTATTAACTTTACCAAAAACACGAGGAAACATCTATGGTTTTCCTATATGTATACAAAATATCTCATTGCAAGGGCCCTCTTTTGCATAACCATGGTTTATATATTTTGGTTCACAAAAGTGCGTCTGGTAGGGATTCTATTAGTCGAATTAGGGGTAAGCTATTAAGAAGTAAAATCTCATAAAGGTGATGTTATGAAGCTAGCCGTTGGTTTCTTCCTTATTTGCGTTGGGTTAGGAATTGTTTGGTATGCATTTAGACGATATAAGGAAGTTTATAGTGCAGAAAAATCTTGGTTAAAACTTTTAATGTTTATCATTGACGTTTTAGGAGAAGGGCTGGGTGGTTTAGGACTCTTGCTTATACTTGTGGGTTTAATCTTAATAGTGATTCAAGTGGTTTAAACTCCTCAAAGTATGTGACAAGTTTCGATAATATTAGGTTGGGTTTGTCATAATTTCGGGTTATAATAGTCTGGATAGTCTTTTTAGAGTTCTTAAGATAACTGGGAGGAATTAATAATGCCTATGTACGAATTCGGATGTCCGAACTGCGGCGGTGTGACCACAGAATTGTGTAAAATGGGAGAAATAGGTGAGCAACTTATGTGCAGCAAATGCGGGCACACGGGGCTCACGAAACACATCTCTGGATTCGCAAGCCTAGGAATTTCCGGAGGAGCGGGGTCCGGAGGCTGCTCATCGGGATGTAGTGGAAATTGTACAGGGTGTCAATAAAGGGGGAACTTTATACTTGAACAAGCGACTAAATATTGTCCTGGTAGAGCCGGAAATTCCACCGAATACAGGGAACGTTGCCCGGCTTTGTGCTGCGACCGGAGCTACACTGCATTTGGTAAAACCTTTAGGTTTTAGTATTGATGACAAGCACCTTAAACGTGCCGGCTTAGATTACTGGCATCTTCTAGACATTGTTGTTTATGAAAATTTTGCTGAATTTGAGGAAAAAAATCCTGTGGGCCCCCGTTACTTAGCAACCACCAAAGGTGGACGATCATATACAGATATTTCGTATAAGTATGGAGGATACCTTCTATTTGGTAAGGAAACCAAAGGACTGGCTCCTGAAATCCTGGCACGTTATCCGGAAACGGCCTTACGGCTGCCCATGCTTGGGGATGCTCGTTCTTTGAATTTATCGAATTCCGTTGCTGTTGTGGTTTACGAAGTATTACGTCAATGGGGTTTTCCTGACCTTGTATAGTAAGGGGCAAGTAAGGTAATGCAAAGGCGGTTGAAGAACAATCATGATAAATGAGTATGGGTTGACCTTTCTTATGGCTTTAGTGATTGTTGTGGTCGCTACGCCTATTTCTATTAGACTGGCAAAACAATGGGGGGCGATTGCTTATCCGGGTGGAAGGCATATTCATAGTCGGCCGATTCCTCGACTTGGCGGCTTAGGATTGTATGCGGCTTTTTGGATAACTACTTTGGCGACACAAGCTTGGAGTGAGAACATTTGGGGCTTATTTATAGGAAGTTCCATTATTGTTACCGTTGGTATATGGGATGATATCCATGAAATCCGACCTTTGTATAAGCTTTATTGGCAAATTGCCGCTGCGTCGGTACTTATCTTTTTTGATTTTTCCATGAAGTTTATCTCCCTCCCTTTCATTGACGGACTTATTAATTTTGAGCACCTTGGTCTAAGTGCAATCGGAATTATTTTGATGCTCTTTTGGGTGGTCGCGTTAGTGAATACAGTGAATGTTTCGGATGGATTAGATGGTTTAGCAGCAGGAATTTGTTTTATTGTTGCTATTTTGCTGTTTTGGTCTGCCCATCGGATTAATGAAGTACCGGCAGCCCATCTTACATTGGCCTTAGCAGGGGCGCTTCTCGGGTTCCTGTTTTTCAATTTTCCTCCGGCTCGAGTTTTCATGGGAGACTCAGGAAGCATGTTTTTGGGGTATATCATTGGAGGAATATCCATTATGGGTCTCCTCAAAACTGCTACCATTTTAGGATTGGTTTTCCCACTCGTAGTGCTCGGAATGCCAGTCACCGACTTAACCTTTGCCATTATCCGCAGGAAGCTTCGCGGGCAGTCGATTGCAATGGCTGATCGAGGTCATCTGCACCATCGTTTATTAGATGCAGGGTTTACTCAAAGGCAAGCTGTGCTTTTGATGTACGGAATCAGTGCTTGCTTTGGCATGGCTGCGGTACTGGGAGCTAAGGGGTTATGGGTGAGTGCTTTAGTTGTTCTCTTTTTAGTTTTTGCGATACTGATTACAATTCTTATGCGTAGAACGGATAAGCTTGATGTATTCGGTCGACGACATTCCAAGTAAACGTCAGCGAAAGTTCCTTAATAAACGTCTCTAAGTTGTATACTTACACTTCTTTTTCTCGCCATGCATATGATGGTCGGAAAGGGGGTATAAGTATGCCATTAAATGTATTTGCCTTTTATAATGGATTAACGGAGCAGGCAAAGGGTTATCCTTATCTTAAGGAACATGGGTCGATTATTCAGCAATTAGCAATTTTTGAGGTGTCAATTCAGAGTAATGGATCAATCCTTGGGCGTCCAAGTCGTCGGCTTATTGACGAAGCTCATGCTATGGGAATTAAGGTCTTTTTGGTGGTCAGTAATCTGACGCGACAGGGCCAGTTTTCCACTGCTTTGATCGGACGTTTAGTCCGTGACCAAGACTTTGCGAATCTTGTTTGGCGGAACATACGAGATATCTTAGTTGATTATCGTTTTGATGGAATCAATCTTGATTTGGAAAAAGCGGCGCCCACCGATCGGGCTCGTTTTACTCAACTGATACAAACCTGGTCTGCGATGTTTAGACAGGCAAACTTTATTGTTTCCATCGATGTTCCTGCTAAAACTTGGGATGATCCTCAGAACGTTTGGAAGGGAGCCTTTGACTATAGTCCAATTGGCCAGGCCGTCGATGAGGTTATTCTAATGACGTACGAAGAGCATTGGTCGGAAAGTGAACCAGGATCAGTGGCTTCAATCCCCTGGATTACTCAGGTTTTGGACTATACCATAGGCATAATTCCGCGAGAGAAAATCTATATGGGTATCCCAATGTACGGGTATGACTGGCCGGAGGGGGGCACAGGAAGGGTTATTGGCTATCAACGAGCTACCGAGCTTGCGCGGCGATATGGTGCTCCATTACAATGGAATGCATGGCAACGTAGTACGTATTTTCGTTACGAGACAAGAGGAGTTCGTCATACAGTCTATTTCGAAGATCCTAGGAGCTTAAGGGAAAAACTTGCACTTGCAACCCAGAAGGGGATAAAAGGGGTTGCTCTTTGGGAAATGAACCTTAGTTATCCTAGTTTCTGGGAAGTGCTCCAATCCTACGTTCAGCGTTAAAAAATAGGAGGGTATCATAAAGTATGCGTATTCATTTCCATGGACATGCCTGCTTCGAAATTGAAGGAGAAGCAGGCAGGGTTCTTATTGATCCCTTTTTATCAGGTAACCCTAGCGCTACGGCTAAGCCTGAAGACTTTACACATCTTGACGCGATCCTAGTCACTCATGGACATAATGATCATTTGGGTGATGCAATAGAGTTGTCTAAGCAGACCGGTGCTCCGATTATTGGGGTTTTTGAGCTGGCTAATTATTGTCAGAGTATGGGAGCTAAGACCCATGCAATGCATATTGGAGGAAAGCATCTGTTTCCTTTTGGTTGGGTTAAACTTACTCAAGCTTTACATGGTTCGGGGATTGAAAGTCCTGACGGAGGGAACATGATTTATGGGGGGTTAGCCTGCGGATTTTTGCTTCAGATGGAAGGGAAATGGCTTTATCATGCTGGAGACACAGGCTTGTTTGGGGATATGGAACTCATCGGGCGTCGTTATCCCATCGAGGTTGCCATGCTGCCTATCGGTGATAATTTTGTTATGGGTTTTGAGGAAGCGGTTCATGCGTCTTTATTATTACGCCCTAAAGTTGTTATCCCGATGCATTATAATACGTTTCCCGTAATTGCCCAGGATGTTGGAGAGTTTTTACATCTTCTTCAGCGCAGAGTTCCAGAAAGCCGGGGACAGGCGCTTAATCCTGGTGAATTGTATGAGGTTTAAGGATAATCGTGAACATTCATCCCGCTTGATTTTTCAAGTGGGATATTTTTATGCGGAAATGGTCAAACTTAAAGCGAGAGGAGAGTTAATAAGCTTAAGGAGATGAATAGGATGACAACAAAATTATGCGCTCGACGATGCCTCTATGGAATTGAAGGACGATGCCGTTTGGAACATATTTTAGGTGAACGTGGACCAAATTGCCCGCATTATGAAGAGGATCTTAATCTCATGAGCAGGGGGAGGATCTAGAAATGAAGCAAAAAAGACCAAAAGTTAAACGAATTGATCCATTAGAGCCTCTGAAAATGGAAATCGCCGCTGAATTGGGTTTACTCGAACAGATCCACAGTAAAGGGTGGCATTCTTTGAGTGCTAAAGATGCAGGAAAAATCGGGGGGCTCATGACCCAGAGGCGACGAAAAGATAGTTAGAGACATGAAATAATAGTTGAATAGGAAATCATGTGATATAATTATAGTCCGATATAGTAATAGTGGGGGAGCGTATTTAGTTGACAAAGCATCAACAAATTTTAACCTTTATTGAAAATCTCGCCATTGGCAGCAAGGTTTCTGTCCGCTTTATTGCTAAAGAGTTGGACGTCAGTGAAGGGACAGCTTATCGGGCTATAAAAGAAGCAGAAGCTAAAGGATTTGTCCGTTCGATTCCTAAAGTAGGAACTATACGAATTGAAGGGGTTAAGGAGCGGCAAATTGAGGACTTGACATTGCGTGAAGTTTCACAGATTGCCGAAGGTGTCGTTATCTGCGGTTTTGCACATCTTGATCGCTCTCCTAATAAGTTTGTTATAGCTGCCATGGAATTACATTCTATGGCACGGTACTTAGAAGATGGAGCGCTGTGTATTGTAGGAAACCGTCGGGATGCCCAGATTTTTGCGTTAAATCATAACACCTCGCTATTAATTACGGGGGGATTGGAACCCGATGAAGAGGTTGTAGCTCTAGCTCAAAGAAAAGAGTTAGTGATTATCCAGTCTCCCTATGATACCTTTGCAGTAACTTCGATGATTAATAGAGCTCTCTATGATCGATTGATCCAGAAAGAACTCATTTTAGTTGAAGATATTATGGTTAAAGACGTGAGTTATTTAATGGTGGATGCAACGGTTGATGATTGGAGAAAACTTTCTCAGACCACGGACCACAGTCGGTTTCCGGTGGTTGATGAGGAAATGACGTTAGTTGGAATTGTTTCCGCAGTGGATGTCGCTGGGGCTGATCTTAAGACACCTATCAAAGATATTATGAACTCTAATCCCTATCTTGTCGGACGAGATGACCCTGTAACCCATATTTCCCGTATTATGGTCTGGGAAGGTTGGGAGATCGCAATAGTCGCAGATCAGGGGAAATTGATTGGTATTATCAGCTTGCAAGATGTAATTGAAGCTTATCAACAAGTACAGAAGCAGCCTCAGTTTGGTGAAACTGTCGATAATCTTGTCCTAAGCGGGTTCAAATTTGTCGATGATGCGGAGCACCTCACCATCGAAGGGGAAATTACCAATGCCATGAGCGATGACTATGGTTCTGCAAGTTGTGGGGTTATTGTGACGGTTATGAATATGGCAGGTTATATTGGACTGCGTAAGAAGTATCGACTGAATGCAATCACTGAAAACTTTACCCTATATCAACTTCAACCCATTGCCGTTGGAACTGAGATTAAGGTAACTGCTAAGTTATTATTAGTTGCTAAGAAACATTGCAATATTGAAGTTGAAGTGATGGCAAATAATGATCTGGTTGCTAAAGGGTTGATGACAGCTAGAATAGGGGATAAGAAGTTAGTTAATGAAACAGCACATTAAAGAGATTTAATAGCACAAAGCCCTCTCATCCATGTGGATCGAGGGGGCTTTATAGGAAGGAAGGTGAACTATTATTAGAGCAGAATTTAATCAAACTAAATGTGGCTTTGTTCACCTTCATAATCATACGGAGTTCAGTTTGCTTGATGGAGCAGCCCGGATTAAAAATTTAGTTCAGCGGGCGGTAGACTTACAAATGCCAGCCTTAGCTATTACGGATCATGGAGTTATGTATGGGGTTATCGACTTCTATAAGGCTTGCCATCAAGCTGGTATTAAACCAATTATCGGATGCGAAGTTTATGTAGCTCCTAATAAGAGGACAGATAGGATACCTGGAAAGGATGACTCCAATTATCATTTAGTCTTACTTGCTGAGAATGAAGTAGGTTATCGTAACTTAATTCGATTGGTTTCTATGGCTCATATAGAAGGCTTCTACTATAAGCCACGAGTAGATAAAGAAATTCTACGCAAGCATTCGGAGGGAATTATTGCCCTCAGCGCCTGTTTAGCAGGAGAAGTGGCGGATCATTTAGTCCAGGACCAATTAGAAATGGCTGTGCAAAGTGCCCGTGACTATGAAGATATCTTTGGTAAAGGAAATTTTTTCCTGGAGATCCAAGATCATGGTCTAGAAGAGCAGCGTAAAGTCAATATAGGAATGTGGAAAGTACATGAGCGAACGGGGATTCCCATGGTGGCTACGAATGATGTGCATTATGTAAAGCGTGAGGATGCCTTTGTTCAAGACGCTCTCCTTTGCATTCAAACGGGTAAAACCTTAGAGGATACAGCCAGGATGCGTTTTTCCAGTCAAGAGTTTTTTCTCAAATCGGAACAGGAAATGTCAATGCTCTTTGGGGAACACCCGGAAGTTTTGACGAACACGGCCCTAATCGCGGAACGCTGTCAGATGGATTTCCATTTTGGGGAGAACTATCTACCTGTGTTTGAGGTCCCACCTGGATATACTTTAAATGGCTATCTTGAAGCAGAATGCCGCAAGGCCTTTCCCCGTTTCTACCCTCAAATGACGGAGAGAGAACGTGAGCGTTTGGATTATGAATTACAAGTGATTTTCCAAACAGGTTTCGCTGGATATTTCTTGATCGTGGCTGATTTCTGCCGTTTTGCTAGGGAAAATGGTGTGGTCGTCGGACCGGGACGAGGATCGGCGGCTGCGAGTATGGTCGCCTATTTACTTGGGATTACGTCAGTTGAGCCCTTGCGGTTTGATTTACTCTTTGAACGCTTTTTAAATCCAGAACGTATCTCAATGCCGGATATTGATATAGATTTTGACCCGGAAGGCCGTGAACGCGTCATTCGCTATGTTATGGAAAAATACGGTGCTGATAAGGTGTGCCAAATCATCACCTTTGGAACTATGGGAGCTAAAGCGGCAATCAGAGACGGGGGACGAGTGTTGGCAATCCCCTTGTTTCGAGTCGATAAAGTAGCCAAAGCCATCCCTTCGGATTTGGGGATGACCTTGGAGAAAGCCTTAGAGGTATCCTCAGATTTGGCCCGTATGGTGGAAGAGGATGACGAAATTAAAAGGCTTTACACCTTAGCAAAATCCCTGGAAGGAATGACCCGACATGCATCTACTCATGCTGCAGGGGTTGTTATTGCCAAGGATCCCCTTATGAATTATTTACCACTACAGAGAACCTCAGAAGACTTTGTAATGACCCAATTTCCCATGAAAGCGGTGGAGGAAATTGGACTTTTAAAAATGGACTTTCTAGGTTTAAGAAATTTAACCATTCTACAAGAGGCTGTGAGTCGAATTGAAGAGACACATGGACTAAGGCTTAATTTACACACGTTAGCCTTAGATGATCCAAAGACCTACGCCCTCCTGGCATCAGGAAACAGCACAGGAATCTTTCAGCTGGAAAGCGGAGGGATGCGGGCGATTTTAAAGGACCTCAAGCCAACCTGCTTCGAGGATATTATCGCAGTCGTAGCCTTATATCGCCCCGGCCCAATGGAACAGATCCCAGAATTTATCCGACGGAAACGCGGGGGCAATATTACTTATCTTCACCCAAAGCTGGAACCAATTCTTAAATCGACCTACGGTATTATTGTTTATCAGGAACAAGTTATGCAAATTGCCCGGGACTTAGGGGGCTATTCTCTAGGGCGTGCGGATTTGCTCCGCCGGGCAATGGGTAAAAAGAAGAAAGAAATCATGGCAGAGGAACGTCAAAACTTTATCCATGGATTGCAAGATGCGGATGGGACATGGATTATCCCAGGTGCGCTTCGGATTGGCTTGACTCGTGAAGATGCGGAAGAAATCTTTGACTTGATGGCTAAATTTGCGGAATATGGCTTTAATAAAGGGCATGCTACAGCATATGCTGTGATTTCGTACCAGACCGCTTATTTGAAAGCAAACTATCCCTTGGAATTTATGGCAGCTCTTTTAAGCACCGTAATGGGTTCGTCAGATAAAATATCCTTTTATATTCAAGATGCTCGTATGAGTGGAATTGAAGTACTTCCTCCAAATGTTCAATACAGTCAAGCCGGATTTTCCATCGAGGAAAAAGCCATCCGTTTTGGCTTAGGAGCTATTCGTAATGTGGGAGTCAATGTTGTGGAGAAGATTTTGGAGGCTAGAAAAGAGGGACCTTTTAAATCTCTCGATGATTTCTGCCTGCGTGTTGACCAAAAGGTCTTAAATCGACGGGTTCTGGAAAGCTTAGTACGTGCGGGTGCCTTTTCTTCAATTTGTACAAGGGCACAAGCCTTGGCAATCATGGATCAGATCTTAGACTCGACCGGCCGTCGGCAAAAAGATAGACTCTCAGGTCAATTTTCCCTTTTCGATTTAGATGAAGAAATGGATGAAGGGACTAAGCTTCCCCAAGTACCCGATTTTAAAGAACGTGATATCCTAGACATGGAAAAGGAATACCTGGGTCTTTACTTAAGTGGACATCCTCTTTCTTCCGTCTTGCCCCAACTTAAAGACTTTACTTCTTCAGATATCTTAACTTGTCTTGAAGGGGAAGAAGAGAAGAAGGTTGCGCTTGGTGGACTAGTAACTGGGTTTCGTCAGAATGTGACGAAAAAGGGAGAAATGATGGCTAGCTTCGTTCTGGAAGACTTAACGGGAGGAATAGAGATTTTAGTCTTTCCTCGTGTCTATGCTCAAACTAGCACATTTGTGAATGACGATGTTGTGGTGGTTGTTGGTCGTTATAACATCCGAGATGATGAGAAAAAGATTTTTGCTGAAAAAATCACAAGATTAGAGAATTTAAAACCTTCTAATTCACACCATACGCCTGTTCCGATCTCAAAAAGCAACTCCACGCAAGCAGCAGCAAAGAGACTGTTTTTAAGGTTTTCTACAGAAGAATGTGACCTTATGCAAACAGTGTTGAGTATTTTACAACGTTTCCCTGGCAGACAACCAGTTTATTTTTATTTTGAGGATACTCAGAAAGTCCTTGAAGGTAAACAGAAGTTTTGGGTTAATGAGCGAGATGAACTTACGAATGCTTTGCGTGAAGTAATGGATCAACGGAATGTCGTTTGGCAACAAACTAAAAGTTTTGCTTAAAGACGTTTCTTTGCAGGATTCTCAGCTTTTAAGGCGAAACCCATGAAATATCCTTAGTGAGTTGTCCAGCAAGTTACCCCCCCACATGACAAAAGCAGGAGTTTTTAATAATGGAAAAAGGTGATAAAGTGCGTATAGCGATATACCCTGGAACATTTGATCCAGTAACCAAAGGACATCTTGATATATTAGAACGAGCAAAAGAGTTATTTGACGGTTTGATTATTGCAGTTGCTGCGGATAGTAATAAGACCCCATTATTTACCCTGGGGGAGAGAATGGAACTTCTTGTGGAAGCAACTAAAGACATGTCAAATGTCAATGTTCGTGTTTTTGAAGGGTTGACAGTGGAGTTTGCACGCCAATGTGGAGCAATCGCCATCATTCGAGGACTTCGGGCCTTGTCAGATTTTGAATATGAGTTTCAACTGGCTTTAATGAACAAAAAGATCGCTCCGGATATTGAAACAACCTTTCTGATGACCCAGAGCGAATACTCTTTTATAAGCTCAAGTGCCATCAAATGGGCTGCCAGTTTGCATGCTGGGGTTTCAGATTTCGTACCTCCACATGTAGAAAGGGCGCTAATAGAAAAATATGCTCGTCTTCGTTCAGACTCTAATGAGGGGGATTAGGCCCATTTCTTGCAGAATTAGAAGGGCTGTGATATCATAAATCGATTTAATAAGGGGGATTTTACAAATGTGGACGGTCATTTATATTGCTCCCAATAAGTTAATTGCAGAAAAGTATAAGAAAATCCTCACTGATGAAGGAATGCTTGTTCAGCTTCGCCCGATCGGTTCGGCGCATCTCGGTGAGCATGCTTCAGTCGAAATCCTTGTACCGGAATCTGAAGCCGAAGAAGCACATGAAATTATAACTGGCGCGATGGGGAGCTAACTATGTTTAAGGATATATTCAGGAAGACAAAGTATGTAACGATTAAATCTGGTCAGAACCTGGACCGTAGACCATCTGAGGTCGTACCTCAAGAAGAACCTGGGATTGTAACTAAGAAAGAACTTCCTGATGGTCTTTGGGTTAAATGTCCAAAGTGTGGGGAAGTTCTCTTCAATAAAAATCTCGAGGAGAATTCGAGAGTTTGTACAACTTGTGAGCATCATTTTAGAATTTCAGCTACTCTACGACTGAAATTATTAGTAGACGAAGATTCCTTTGAAGAGTGGGATGCCGATTTAAAAACTCAAGATTCCTTAGATTTTCCTGGCTATGATGAAAAAATTTCTGAGGCCCAGGAAAAGTCCGGTATGGCAGAAGGGGTACTGACGGGTCGTGCTAAAATAGAGGGCGTTCCTTTTGTAATTGCCATTAATGAAGCAGGCTTTATGATGGGAAGCATGGGCTCAGTAGTGGGAGAAAAAATTACCCGAGCTATTGAGCGGGCGATTAAATTGAGGTTGCCGGTAGTTATATTTTCAACTTCCGGAGGTGCTAGGATGCAAGAAGGCATTCTTTCCCTTTATCAAATGGCAAAAACGAGTGCGGCTTTAGGAAAATTAGCAGAGAACCATTTATTATATATTTCTGTAGTTACTGATCCCACCTTCGGTGGTGTAACTGCCAGCTATGCTTCACTGGGAGATATTATGATTTCTGAACCTAATGCTTTAATCGGGTTTACGGGACCACGTGTCATCAAGCAGACGATGAGACAAGAGCTTCCAGCCGGAGCTCAAACGGCTGAATTCAACCAAGAACACGGTTCAATTGATCTGATCGTGGCGCGTAATCAAATGCGGCCCGTTTTAGCACGTTTACTGCGGTACCATCAGGAAGGGGCTCGGTATGGCACAACTGTTTGAATTTGAAAAACCAATCGCAGAATTAGAACTTAAAATAGCGGAAATTCAGAAGTTTTCGGCGGACAAGGGAATTGACCTTTCTCAAGAAGTGTCAACCCTTGAAAAGAAAGCGGCTCTTTTGAAAAAGGAAATCTATGGCAACCTTGAACCCTGGCAGAAAGTCCAAATCGCCAGACATTCAGAGCGGCCAAATTTCTATGATTATGCGCCCCTGTTGTTTGAGGATTTCATAGAACTTAAAGGGGACAGACTCTTTGCCGATGACCGTTCCATTGCCGGTGGAATCGCACTTTTTCATGGGATGCCTGTAACCGTCATAGCCCAAGTAAAAGGTAAAGATACGAAAGAAAACATTAAGCGTAATTTTGGCATGCCACATCCGGAAGGGTATCGTAAAGCGGTACGTCTAATGGATCAAGCAGAAAAGTTCGGGCGTCCGATTCTGACGTTCATCGATACACCTGGAGCGGCTTGTGATTTGGGAGCTGAAGAGCGAGGACAGGGTGAAGCTATTGCTCGTTGTCTGCTTGCAACGTCGGGTTATCACGTGCCAGTGATCAGTACAGTTATCGGAGAAGGTGGAAGCGGTGGTGCCCTTGCTCTTGGGGTGGGCAATGTACTTCTAATGCTTGAGAATTCCTTTTACTCAGTAATTGCTCCAGAAAGTTGCGCTTCTATTCTCTGGAAGGATACGACTAAAGCGAAAGAAGCCGCAGCCGCTTTAAAATTTACGGCACAGGATCTATTAAGACTCGGAGTTGCAGATGAGTTGGTACGTGAGCCACAAGGCGGGGCACATAATAACCTTCATCAAACCGCGGAGGAACTCTCCCAGGTGATTTCCAAGTATCTTGTAAGACTGCGTTTAGAAAGTCCAGAGGCGCTCCGCGATCAGCGATACCAGAAGCTGAGGGCTATTGGAGTTTTTCAAGAAACTGCAGATATTAACAATATTCTTGATTCAGATGTCTCAACTGAATCTTAGCCGCTCCTGCCATTCATGGCACCGCGGCCCTAAGCCATCCGTGGCTGTCGGAATATGTTATCCAGGGCCCTAGTGCCACTTATTCCATCGCTTAACGGAAGCGGGGGTATTAAGTGGCAATTAGATATCGGATTAATTTAGCAAAAGGGCTTGACTAAGTCTTTAGATTAGTGTTATTATATCTAAGTCGCCGTTATTCATCAGGCGGAACTAAATATGGGCGAGTGGCGGAATGGCAGACGCGTCGGTCTCAAAATCCGATATATGTGAGTATGTGGGGGTTCAAGTCCCCCCTCGCCCACCACAGTAAATATAAGGCCTTCGGGCCTTTTTTGTTTTTTATTTTTGAAGAATTGAGTTTTGTTTTAGACAGATTTTGGACAGATGCGTAAAAAACATGATTATCTAATTCATGCTTTTTGGTTAAAATCTATTTAAAATCATGTAATCCAACATTCAATAATAATGGTATAGACCTTTTGTGTTTTAAAGACTTGGTGCTAGCAATTTGCCTGTTAATTAAGCCCTAGAAGAGGGGGCTTTTTTGTTTTCTAGACAGTTTTCCCCTTGTTTCGCAAGAAAGTTATGAGATGATACATATTAGTTAATTTAAAAAATAATACAAGCTTATCTAAAATCAGATGTTTTGCCAGCATGAACCAACAAAAAGTATTTGTTAAAGCTCTAATCGTTTTCTTGATAAGGAGTTAAAATAAATGATTGATATATTATCACGTAGGTTACTTGTGAGAGATGATGGCTCTGGCAAGTGCAGAGAAAAACTGGATGGTACGCTAGCGGAATTTGAAAGTGAGGATGCTATAATTCTTCTAGGTGATCCAGGAATGGGAAAAACAACTATTTTTAGAGAATCTGCTAAGGAGCATTACACAACAGTCAGAAAATTTCTGATCGCCCCTAAAGTAACTTTTGGCAGCGCCCTGTTTCTAGATGCCCTAGATGAATATAGAACTGTTGCAAGTGGGCATGATGTTATAGCCGAAGTTGCAAAAGCACTGTGCTCTCTGAAGAAACCAAAATTTCGGTTGTCGTGCAGAGCTGCAGATTGGTTCGGAACCCAAGATCAAGAAGTTCTCAGAGTGGCAAGTGCTTCGGGCCGTATCGTGGTTCTCGAACTCTGTCCGCTCACTCGTAGTGAAATTCTGTCTGCTGTGCAGGGAAAAGTTCCAGATCCAGTTGTATTTCTGCATGAAGTGGAATCAAAGGGACTCGAAAACTTACTTGGTAACCCTCAAACGCTTGAGCTTTTGGCATGTGCTTGGAGTGGCGATAAGAAACCACGTAATAAGTTCGAGGCCTTTGAAATAGGCATTTCGAAACTTATTAAAGAGATTAATGTTCAGCACGTTCCGCGTGGCGTAAACAGATTTGATCATAGTGATTTGTTAAAAGCTGCGGGCACAGCCGCCTCTATTATACTTCTTTCCAATTCAGTTGGTATTTCACGCTCGGAACCGGCAGATGGGAGTGGATATGTTAGTCATACAGTTGTTCCGCAAGAACTAAGACAAAGCCTTGATATCGCTTTGAAGAGGCGAATTTTTATTTCTACAGAGGTAGATCGCTTTGAATTCCCCCACAGAACAATTGCGGAATTCTTGGCGGCTAAGGATATATCTAACCGTATCCAAAATGGTCTTCCGATTAACCGAGTTATGGCATTAATATGTATTGATGGACGACCAGTTTCTTCCCTTCGAGGCCTTTTTGCATGGTTAATGTGCATGCTTGGGCATCTTTCTACAGGTTACGTTAAACTCGACCCTTATGGAGTTGCTACATACGGTGATGCCAGTGTGTTAGCCCCAGACGCCCAGCGACAGATTTGGGAAAGCCTTAGGGATCTTCACGACCCATGGTTTCTTACTAGTGAGGATAATCCTGGCTTGTTCACTGAACTTGCCAATTTAAATACTGCAGAAATAATTAAAAAGCTAATTCAAGACACTACTACAAGTGTTCATCTTAAAATTGCCATACTTGAAGCAATTGCTAACAGCAAAGATGATATAGGTATTACAGAGCTTATAAAGGACATAGTTTTAGATAAAGACAACAACACTTGGCTTAGATCAACGGCGTTAAAAGCTTTTTGTAAATCAGTAAATTACGATAGGGCTTCTTTGGAGACTCTCGATTTTGAACTTGCCAACTCATTAGATGATCTAGACGCACCCGAGGTTCGAGTGGAACTACTCTCTATTAACCCAAAATTGGGAGATTGGACTAAACGATTAATCTCGACTGTGGAGCAGGTTGCTTCAGCGAAAAAGGAACGGCTTATTTTTGGTCGTTTCTATCGACTCGTTACCCTGCCATCTGATACAGATTTGGATGTGGTTCTTGACAGTGCTTCAAAAGTGTTGATGCATAAAAGTCCAAACCGTTTTGAGCTTAGATCAATTTTTGACGGGTGGTTAAAGCGACGTCTCGAGAGTCCTACTCTGATTATGCCGTCACAGCTAGCCAAATGGCTTCGAAATATATGCTTAGGAAGAAGTCGCGGTTCTGAGAAGGCCCTGGCTCTTATGAAGGCAAGATTTGAACAGAAACCGTCGCTCTTTGAAGAGGTTTTTTATCTTCTTTCTAATACTAATACAAACAAAGAACGGTCATTCTGGTTGTTTGTCGTACATGATCTTTGGCAAATGCTCCCCGAGACGGTGTGGCCAGTACCCCACTCCGAATTCTTCTTGACGCTTGCAGAAAAGGAAACAGATCCACAACGTGCAGCTGACCTCTTTCGTATGTATATGAATAGGTTTCCTAGTGAAGGAGCATCTGTCGCATTTGTAGAATCGGGTATTAATTTTTTAGCACGGCGAAAAGACATCGCTAAGATAATCGGAAATTGGAAAAGCTGTAAAATAGAAGAGCATCAAAAAGCTGAGTGGCGTAGGAGTTTGAAAGAGAGTCGTAAACAATCTATTAACCGCGCCCAAAATGTTGCTTCCTTAACACCGCTTCTTATGACTATCAGAGAAGGAAGTGAGGAACATGCACTTGCATGGGCGGCTAGGGTCTATCAGGGTTTTCATACTCAAGTTGAGAATGTTTCGAATCCACTTGAACGTTTAGTTAATGTTACCAATGAAGAGATCGCAAATGCTCTTGTTGAGGGGCTAATAAGGTATGTGGAAAATCCAAGTATCCCAAAAAAGGAAGTAGTCATTGAAAGTTATTTCAGTAATAGTATTCCTTGGACTCATAACTTAATGTGCGTGTCAGTGTATCTATTACTCAATGCGGGAAAGCGTGTCCCAAAAGAAGCACTTCCGCATTGTATTGCAGCGGTTGTAACAGCCTATCAAATTGGTGATAGCGTACCAGGATACAATGAAACACTTTCAAAATGGATTATTCAGGAAGTACATGAGAATTCATTCGTTGTAAGATCTGTATTAACTGAAATGTGGGCTTATAGTGCAAGATTCAAGAAAGGGATTTTACCGAATTTTTATGAGCTTAGTAAAGAGCCCAACTCTCAGAGATTTTTGGTATCCTTATCTATTAATGTTCTAAATACTGGGATCAATGAGGATAATTATACGGTTTGTAAGCTTGTGTCTGTTCTCTTGTTGCAAGATCAAGAGATTGTTCTAGAAATTGGCCAGAAAGAACTTGAAAGAAATGAATTGACATCCGAAGTGAAGGCCATCTGGCTCACCGCTCTTTTTGTGGTTGACCCGAGCAAGTATATTAATCAATGGAAAATATTTATGTCTGGTTCAGATACAAATTTATGGGAAGCGATTAAAGTTATTGGATATGACCGACTTGAAAATAAGAGGGTACCTAGTCTCACATCATCACAACGTGCTGAAGTCATATTACTAGTGGGACAGCGATTTCCTAATGTTGCGCAACCAAATAGTTCAACAGGTAGTCAAAACCCATGGGACGCTTCGCAATTTGTGGCCACACAGATTAAGCTATTAGCTATGGATAGCTCGCTAGATACAGATAACCAGCTTGAAATACTAGAAAATGATGATAAATTAACTAGTTATCGTGACTTGATCAGGCATCAAAGGGCACAGCACCAAAAACAGAGGCGCGAATCTAAATTTATCTTTGCATCACCTGATGATGTCGCAAAAGCTATTGCAAATTGCGCTCCTGCTACCCCAATGGACCTCTTAGCATTTATTGAAGATCATCTAAATGTTCTCTCAGATGAATTAGCACGAACACAAAAAGAGAGATATCGTGCCTACTGGAATGAGAGTGGACGAGATCTCATAAAGCCAAAACGCGAAGAAGTTTGCTCAGGATTATTAGCAGATGATTTGCAGAAAAGGGTGCAAACACAAGGACTAATCGTGACAGTCGAACACCACATGATTTCCGATAAAAGATGTGACTTAGTTGTTTTACAGGGGTCTGAACGACTCTTACCGATAGAGGTCAAGCACCACTATAATAATGAGCTTTGGACGGCATGGAATAACCAGCTTGATTATCTATATACACGGGATGCAAAGGCAGAAGGGCTTGGTATATATCTTGTTATTTGGTCAGGTGAGGTCAAGGGCCGAATGATGCCGAAGATTCCGAATGACTTTAAACGGCCAGCTAGTGCTTTAGAGGTAAAGATGTTTCTTGAAACACTTATTCCAGAAAAAGATAGGTATAGGCTTCGGGTAGTTGTCATTGACATTTCTGGGATTTGACACACATAATTAAAATTGTTGAAAGTAAGCTCGATGATAAGGGAACAACAATGAACATATGACGATAGTCATTCTGAAATAATGCGTTCTTCTAAAAATAAATTACTTATCTATGTAATACAGTTGTTTAAGGAGTTGAAACTTTGGTATTAGAATACTTAAAATGAAATTGGATTAGTTTGTTCGCATTAGTTATTTCAATTGTGGGTATACCAATAGCTGCTAAATTGTCATATGATACTGCAGTAAAAACATTTTATTTTCAGACGGTTGAATCAAAGGTTTCAAAAGCAATAACTTGCAGAGAAGATTTAATTGAGGATTGTATAATTTTGAAAAGATTATTTAAAACTGTTTCTGATAAAGACCTTATCGATTTAACTCAAAACAAAGAGTCTGATATTGAGTACAATGAAAATAATGCGGATATCTATAAAGAAATCTATAACTATGGAATTGTTGATAAGATCTATGCAGACATAAGAAATTCGATGAACTTGGTCTTGATAAATTAATTAGACAAAAAAATATTGAAGCCCATGAGTATTATATTGTGTTCAGATTAAATATGGACAATAATACACTGGATAAAAAGATGAAGACTTTTTCATGTCTTAAGCTTTTTATCACAAAAGATACCGTTACTATTTTAAATAACATTTCAGAAAAAGAAATTCGAGACTTCATTATCCAAGAAGAAGGATATCCCATTTAAAGATTGTATGATAATAAGAATTATTGAGTCAGCTGAAGTTGTTATGATGTTATCCAAAGTATTCTTTTACTTACTAAATGAAAGGCCCCAGCATAACTGCAGGAGCCTTTTTTTATTTGGAAAATACCCGAAAAATTAGATACAAATTCTTAAAGAGAAAAAATGAGGCTAAAGCGGTGTGACTGGCTTGGGGTGAGGGCTTTGAACCCTTACTCACTGTTTTTTAGAGACTGAATTAATTCTTTTATGCGGTTGTATAAGTGGAGGAGATCTCTTAAAAGTTGTTTTGTTTGAGGTAGCATTACTTTCACGCCTTTTGTCAAAGAATCTGTAGCAAAGTTTATTACTGAAGTAGAGAAAGGGAATTTTTCACAGCCCTCTAAGATAACATTTGAAGAGTTTGTGAAAAAATGGCTTAAGAACTATGCTGAAGTAGAATTGGCCCCTAAAACGCTATCTAGATATAAAGACCTTTTGTACGCAAGAATATTACCGGCCTTTGGTGACAAGAGGCTTGAAAAGATTAAGCCAATGGACATATTGGAATTCTATCAATCGCTTAGAAAAGATCATAAATATGTTAGATTATTTAAAGACGGAAGAAGGAAAGAGGGGAAGTCCGGAAAATTATCAGAGCAAACAATCAGGCATCACCACAGGTTAATATCAGCAATCTTTCAAAAAGCAATAAAGTGGAATGTCTTCACAGGGGAAAATCCTGCTCTACATGTGGACGCTCCTAAAGTTGAAAAGAAGAAGGCTGCTTGTTATGATCTCGACCAAATAAAGATGCTGCTTAAGGTTCTCAAAAAGGAAGAATTTAAAAATCAGGCTGCAGTAATGATTGCTTTAACTTGTGGCATGCGCCTGGGTGAAGTGGCCGGCCTGGAATGGCAGGATATAAATTTTGAAGATGGTATAATTGAAATAAGACAATCAGCGCAATATTTATCCGATAGAGGAGTATTTACTAAGACAACAAAGAATGAATCCAGTAAGCGAAAAATAAGCGCAAATAAGGCGCTTCTAGACCTATTAAAAGCATATCAGAAGGATCAACAAAGCAAGGGCTTCTTATGTACAGACAATACCCGTTTATTTGTTTCGTGGAAAGGCGAACCGATTGTACCCAATGAAATATCAAGGTGGTTTACCGGATTTATTAGGGAGAATAAGCTACCGAAACTTACCTTCCATGGGCTAAGGCATACCAGCGCAACATTCTTAATAAGTCAAGGTATGGATATCCAAACTATTGCTGGCCGGCTTGGACATAGTACAAGCGTAACAACTCAAAATATCTACAGTCATTTTCTAAAGAGTAAGGATCAGGAGGCTGCCGATCTCCTGGATAAAGCATTTACGCTAGATAAACCTAAAACGGAGAAAGCGAAAAGAGATGCAAAATGAAGCGTCTCTTTTTTATAGGGGTATAGAAATTGGCCTAGTAATACGGGGTAGGGGTAAAAATCTTGGGCAGATTCTTGGACAGATTTTTATAAAAAAGCAAAAAACCAAAATCAAATAGATCCAAGTGAAATATAAAGAAATTCAGTAATATCAAGGCCTGAGCAACTAGACATAATTAGATGAAAAAGCTACCTGCGCTCTCAAAATCCGATATATGTGAGTATGTGGGGGTTCAAGTCCCCCCTCGCCCACCACAGTAAATATAAGGCCTTCGGGCCTTTTTTGATGTATCAGAAACTATAACTTTAGGGTCCTCTTTCACTCATATCATCCTGAGCGCAGCGAAGGATCTAGATCCTTCAGTCTTACCTCCTTCAGGATGACTTAGCCCTTGAGTTCTCTTTCGTAACAAAGACATGTATAGTAAAAACGTAGCATTTTACTTATTTATGGAACTAATCTTTAAAACTTTAATTTAAATGGTTTAATGATTATATGTAATGCAATTAGATAAAAACAGAACGGGCTTTGACTTTGCCGTTCTGTTTTTGTATTTCTTATTTATGAAAGTCCTTGAAGTCAAAATTTATTAGTTGCTTTTCTTCAATTCGCTAAGACGTTGATTAAAATAGGTTTTGACTTCCTCTACATATTCAGGTTTTAGGGAATATTTTTGAAAGACACAGCTAAAATCTCTATCTAAACCGTAGGTTCCTGATTCAACCCATTCTTCATCAAGAGTGCAAGTCATATTAATCTGATCGTATAAATAGCCGGAGCCTGTGATTTTTTCCAATAAACTATGTAACTCGTCATCTATTTTTTGATGCGGTAGAACAAGATTAAAAGGCTTTTTATAATTCCCATATTGATACGTACCTTCTTCTTCCCAGACAAAAGGCTTATCACATAATTCTAAGATAGCGTGACACGTTTTAATCATCTCTGCCTTATCGTCAGATTCTATGCACATTTTTAACACCTCTAATGTTTTTACGCCTATTATACAACGATCAAGTGCCAAAAATGAACTTAATAGTTTATTATGAAAGTTCTTGAATGAGACTAATTAACCTATGATCAAACTCTATTTTCTCTTCCAGGTAGAACGTCCTTCCTATCCCCAATCACCTTCCAAATTCAAGATTTTCCAAGTCGAATAGTGGATGAATTTAATATTCGAATCAAGTAGAAGAAAAGGTAGCCGTGTAAATTGAATCGGCTACCTTTCAGGGTTTATTATTATTCAAATCCATTGGGATGACCTAAGTGCCAGGCCCAGGCGCTTTTTATTATCTGTTCTAGGGAACTATACTGGGGCGTCCATCCCAGAGAGTGTTGAATCTTTTCAACTTTGGCTACGAGTATATCTGGATCACCCGGTCGGCGAGGGGATTCAAGCACAGGAATCCTTCGGCCTGTGACTTGGCGAGCGGTTTCAATGACCTCTCTGACGCTATACCCTGAACCCGTGCCCACATTATAAACTCCGCTGCCTATCCCTTTCCCTAATGCTTCTAAAGCTAAAATATGAGCCTTTGCCAAGTCAAGGACATGAATATAATCTCTGATACACGTTCCATCCGGTGTGGAATAATCTGTACCAAAGATACTTATAGTCTCTCGTTGTCCCAATGCTGTCTTCAAGATCAGAGGAATTAAGTGAGTTTCAGGAAAATGGTCTTCTCCAAGAGAACTATCTAAAGCTGCACCGGCGGCATTAAAATAGCGTAGAGCAATCCACTCAAGGCCATAGGCCTTCTCTAACCAGGAAAAGGATTGTTCGATCATGAGCTTAGAGAACCCGTAAGGATTAATTGGAGTTGTAGGTGCACTTTCCGGAATAGGTACTTCTTCCGGAATCCCATAAGTTGCTGCTGTAGAGGAAAAAATAATTCGTTTCACCCCGGCCTCAAGGAGCGAACTTACAAAGCGATTTGTTTTAGCAGTATTTTCTTCGAAATAAAGGTCTGGTTTTTCTGCGGATTCCCCAACCAAGCTTCGAGCCGCAAAATGGATAACGGCACTGATTCGCTCTTGTTCTACGACCTTTCGAACTAGACGTGAATCTGCTATGTCTCCCTGGTAAAAGGGAACATCTCTCGGGACCGATTGTCGATGTCCTGTCACTAAGTTATCAAGAACGACTGGTTTATAACTTTGCTCTAACAATGTTTTAACAGTATGACTGCCGATATATCCGGCTCCCCCGGATACCAGAATGGACTCCATAATAAACCCCTCTTTTTCAAAAACTTACTTAAATCGTGATTTCAGTTAACTAAACTGACTTTGGACCTTTATTGGGTTATTGCTTGATTCCGGTCGTGTTGCTAAGTAAACGCCAATAATTACGATGGCAGCACAGATTAATTTTATAAGTGTAATGGTTTCTCCTAAAATTGTCACAGACTGGATAATTGTAAAGATAGGGACTAAATTAATAAAAACCGCAGTGCCAGAAGCACCAATGCGTTGAATAGCAATCGCCTGGAAAAGGTAACCCAATACTGAGGCAAATACGCTCATATACAAGATGGACAGCCATCCTCTTGCTGTGGTTGTCGATAGATAGGAGGATGGGTTTTCCCATATGACGAAAGGAATAGAAATAACTACACAAGTTAAGAATGTATAGGCAATGACCATGAACGGTGTCAGTCGATAGTGTTTCATATACCGACGACTAAGTAGAGAATATAGTGAAAAGCAAAAGACCCCGATAAGCATCAGAAAATCGCCATGATTCATTTGAAATTGAGAGATCAACAGCATATCTCCATTGGTAATAAAGAGAAAAACACCACCGAAGGATAGAAAAATTCCAACGATTCTTAAAGGAGTTAAATGCTCGCTAAAAAAAGCAGCGGCTAGAAGTGCGGTGACCATGGGATTAATAGCACCAATAAGTGATGAATTGATCGCCGTGGTATAGTTCAGGGAAGTAAAAAATAAGGCGTGATAGCAAAAGGTTCCGATGAATCCTAGAAAGAGTAATGGCGGCCATTGCTTACCATGGGGGAAAAGGTTTTTCGGCTCCTTCAGGTACAAGATTGTAAAAATAAAGGGCAGGGCGAAGAGAAAACGGAAGAAGGTCAGGGCAAAGGGTGGAAACTCTTGAATAGAAAATTTTCCCGTTATAAAGGCGCCAGACCAGAGGATACTGGTCAGCACCATGAGCAGACGGACTTGTTTATCGGACACGGATACACATCTCCTATTTACACAAAACTATCCCAACTGCTTAATCGTACCATGTATTAAGCAGTAGTCAATCCATTCAGACAGAGATTTAGTACAAGAATTTATAGGAGAAGGGTTTCCATCCTGATTCGAAGTCCCCCAGGTACCTCTATTATTTGTTAGAAAGTAGTGGGTATGATATAGTTAACTGAGAAAGATTGGGGGTTTTTAGGATGCCGCGGATGGTGATTTTAGACGGAAACAGCCTTGCGAATCGCGCCTTTTATGCTCTCCCACCGTTAACTACAGCCGATGGGAGACCAACAAATGTTCTGCATGGTTTTCTGACCATGCTCTTTAGATTAGAACAAGAGCAACATCCAGATTATTGGGTGGTGGCTTTCGATAAAACAAAGGCAACCGTGCGGATTGAGCAGTATGCCGGTTATAAAGCGCAGCGCAAAGAAACCCCTGAGGGACTGCGCCCACAATTTGATTACCTGAAAGAAATTCTTAAAGAAATGGACGTACCTATGCTCGAGCTGGCTGGTTATGAAGCGGATGATCTAATTGCCGCAATAACGAAACAAGCAGAAGCCCAAGGTATGGAAATTCAGATTTATACAGGGGATAAAGATGCCTTGCAACTTATTTCACCTAGGACGAATATTTTCCTTACTAAGAAAGGGATTAGCGAAGTCGAACGTTATGATGAAACGGCCTTATGGGAACGTTACCAACTGCGTCCTCATCAAATCATTGATCTCAAAGGTTTGATGGGTGACACCTCGGATAATATCCCTGGAGTACCGGGGATCGGCGAAAAGACGGCACTGAAACTACTTTGGGAATTTGAAACCGTCGAAGGGGTTTTAGAGAATGTTGATAAAGTTTCTGGGAAAAAGGTACAAAGCAATCTAAAGGAATATACTGATCAGGCGATTCTCAGCAAAAAGTTAGCAACAATGTTGACTGAGGTTCCTCTAGAATTTTGTAGCGATGATTTTGTTTATCGTCGTTCCACTGCGATTAAAGTACTTCCTGTCTTGCAAAAATATGATCTCAAAAATGTAACTCGTTTGTGGCAAGAACGGCATAAGGATGAGGAAGAGATTCCTAATGGAAGCCCGGACGAGGTATTAGAAAGCTGGCCTGAACGTATATTGACAGAAGAGGGATGGCTTGCCCAGATTGAAGAATGGCAAGGAAAAAACACCCCACTCACCTTAGCCTGCAGATATGAGGGAACCGGGTTACAAGGGGGTCGCTGGTTGGAATGGGGAGTGGCTACCCAAGGCCAGAAGTTTACGCTAACGCGAACAATGATATCTACGAAGGTATTTGAAGCATGGCTCAAATTGATGGGAAGTAATCAGGTTCCTAAAACCTTAGCGGACAGCAAAACCGTGGCCCTATTGCTAGCTAATGAAGGTGCAGCCTTAAAGGGACTTGCTTTAGATCTAAGCTTAGCATCATATTTAATTCAATCTTCACGCCCGAAATTTGCTCCATTAGATCTAGTCAAAGAGTATTTTCCTAATCAAGTGGTTTTCGAGAACATTGCTGAAGAAGCAGCAGCCTTGGCTCAAGTTGCTCCTAAGTTCGAAGAAGAAATAAACGCTCTGGGCCTTTCGGAACTGCTTCATAACATCGAAGAACCCTTAAGCTTAGTGCTCGCAGAAGTGGAAAAGCATGGAATTGGGATTGATTCTGAGCAATTAAAAACGTTTGGTGAAGGAATAAGTCTGACTCTAAGACAGTTAGAGCAGGAGATCTATGCCCTTGCTGAGGAAACTTTCAATATTAATTCTCCTAAACAGTTGGGAACCATTCTTTTTGAGAAGTTAGGCCTGCCGACGGCGAAGAAGACAAAAACGGGTTATTCCACGGATGCGGAGACCTTAGAAGAACTTCGAACAGCTCACCCCGTAGTAGCAAAGATCCTCGACTATCGGCAGTTGAATAAATTGATGTCTACTTATGTAAATGGTCTTCTTGCTCAAGCAAAGGAAGGCCGGATTCACACCACCTTTCAACAAACTGTAACGACAACCGGTCGTTTATCGAGTACGGAACCTAATTTACAGAACATCCCGATTCGGCTTGAGCAGGGACGCCTACTAAGAAAAGTCTTTCATCCAACGGAACCTGAATGGGTGTTGCTATCTGCTGATTATTCACAAATTGAGCTTCGAATATTAGCCCACTATTCTCAAGACCCCCTTTTATGTGAATCATTCGCCTTAGGACAGGATGTCCACACTCGAACCGCAGCAGAAGTCTTTGGTATTTCACTTGATGAAGTGACCTCGGACATGCGAAGAAGTGCCAAAGCGGTTAATTTTGGACTGGTATACGGTTTAACCGAGTTTGGCCTTTCCAGGGACCTAGGAATACCTCGCAAAGAATCGAAGTTCTATATTGAGCAATATTTTAAACGCTATGGTGGAGTCAAACGATATCTGGAAGACGTCGTGACGCAGGCCAAAAAAGAGGGACAAGTTCGAACCTTATTAAATAGACTGCGGCGCATTCCAGAGTTGCTTCACTCCAACCGTGTTAAACGTCAATTTGGAGAACGTATTGCGATGAACACACCGGTGCAGGGTACAGCAGCGGATATTATGAAATTAGCTATGATTAAAGTAGCGGAAGGATTGGCCCCCTATAGAGCGGCAATGCTTCTCCAAGTCCACGACGAACTTTTGCTTCAGGTGGCACCTGAGGATCTGGAGAAGGTTGCCAACATGCTAAAAGATAAAATGGAAAATGCCTATCCACTGTCTGTACCAATGACGGTGGACTGCAAGGTTGGACCAAATTGGTATGATATGCAACCGTTTAAGCCGATGGTTAAGGAATGAGGAAAGAACATGCCAGAACTACCTGAAGTCGAAACGATTCGAAGGACATTAGCCCAGCACGTTACTGGTTTAGAGATTAAAGAAGTTAGACTTATCTGGTCCTCTGCAGTCTGTGGTTGGGAAAACCAGACGTTTGAGGCCTTAGTCACAGGACGGAAAATCAAAACCATAGACCGCCGTGGTAAATACCTTTTAATTCGCTTGGATGAAGATTTAACATTAATAGCGCATATGAGGATGACCGGGCGCTTGAATTACTACACCGAAAGCCAAGAACCAGAGAAGCATACTCACGTAGTATTTCGATTGGAACATGGAGAAGTACATTTCTCAGATGTGCGGAAATTTGGACGTATTCAGGCCATACCCACTCCGCTGTGTATTAGTGGATCATCCTTGTGTAAACTAGGTCCTGAGCCCTTGCAGTCAGAATTCACACCCGAAGTTTTGAAAGAACGTTTTGGGAAGAAAACACTCTCTATAAAAGCAGCCTTGCTCGATCAGCACGTCCTGGCAGGTTTGGGTAACATTTATGTTGATGAATCTCTTTTTCAGGCAGGAATATCTCCTGAACGAAGAGTAGACACCTTAACGGAGGAGGAAATCTTAAGACTCCATGGCGCTATTAAAAATGTGCTTCAAGCAGGAATCGATGCTCAGGGCACTTCTTTTCGGGATTATCGGGATGCCAATGGAGAAAAAGGATCCTTTGAACAGGCCCTACAAGTGTACGGGCGGGGCGGGGAACCCTGCAAGGCCTGTGGACAGACGCTAGAACGCATTCGTCTGGCAGGTCGTACGACGGTATATTGTTTTAGATGTCAGAAGTAGACTGATAAGACAGTTTGCGGTTTTTTGCAATCCATCCAGGTCAGGAGTTGTTTAAGAATGGATTTAAAGCTAGGGGGAAACCCCTAGCTTTTTTGACGAATCAGAAAGTAAAACTTTACAATGAAGTGAAGACTTAAGATTTGAACAGTCAGGCGACGACTAATTAAATTAAAAGCATTTGAGTGAGTTGCCATTACATATAGTTTTGGTGTAAGTTATTTGATGAATATATATATATGTCATTTGATTAAACGGAGTGCCCGAGAACCCTTAAATGCTCGCTGAACTGCAGAGTTACTAGAAAACTGTTACTTTCGAAGTCTTGTATGATCAACTGGAGTCTGGGTCTTAATGTATAACGCGGCGCAAATTCTTAAACGTTAAGTGAAATGTCCCTATCGAATTTGGCTTTCGGGTCATAAAAAAAGACCTTCTTCAAGACTAGTTAAAGTCCTTTCCAAAAGTCTTTCTCACTTTTATGAAGTTGTTTGCGAAGAATTCTATCCCATAGTTTCTTAGGAATCTCTTTACTAACGGCATGGCTTATTTTTGTTCGTAGAAGGGTTCCATCATTCAGGACTTTTTCGTAGTACCAATGATCCGTGTTACGAGCCATAACCCAACCATTCTTCTCGCAATAACGTTTCAAATCTCCAAACTTTGGTGCCATAGCCTACGATCCTATCAAAGTACGGATTTCTTCGTCGTTTTCACATAGCATAATTCTCAATACATATGGGAAATGGTGTGTTCGGTTTGGGGCATTAAGAAATAATTGGGAACGGTTTGAATAATCTTGGGCATATAGTTTAATGTCTTCGACCAAGTCCTTTGCGGCTAACTCTAATGTTGAGTTATTAACATAAATCTCAAGAGCATCAAGAGCAAGTGTTATTGATCCATCGTCTTCTTGAATAATTTCAGGAATTAATTTGTAGTCTTCTAGTACCATCTTGAGCAGATCAACTCGGAGCATTGCAACTTGTTCAGTGTGTTTTCTTTTTACAATTGCAGGGTTAAAAGAGTTGAAGACAGAGTCATACAGGGATGAAAATTGACTCCTTGCCTCAGTAAATTGTAATTCAGTCAACATAGTCATTCCTCCCTCACCTCCAATAATATCATATGCAATAACTTACGTACAGTATGACCAGAATGTACAGAATGTATAAATCGAGAGGTTATACGTTTTGTTTAGACTCAATTTATCATTATAACTTTACTTCTAGCGGTGAAGTAGCGATTACTTACTATCTTGTTGAAATCCCATTTATGGTTTTAACTATCTTATCTACAATTTGGATTTGCATTTTTTACAGAATCAAATACGGAATCGAAATAAGCGACTAATTATTTTACATTGTACTAACTGCAAATGAATATTACTAATTTGTTTAGCATGAATCTAGTAACCAGACTTCTGGAACCCTCAGAACGCGTTAAGCACATAGCAAGGAGTATGCAAGGTTGGCAAATGATTTTAAGGTAAAACAGATTACAAGATTATATGAAAGTTGCAATAAGTGTGGGTTACCCACATTGACTTGTATTTGTAATCAAGTGAGTCCGATAGCAACAAAGTCAAAGTTTTGGATTTTAGCCAGTAAAAGGGAATTTTACCGACCATCTAGTACAGGAAGATTGCTCGAGTTAATAAACCCAGCCTCAACCGAAATTTTTTTATGGGAACGTACCAGCCCACCAATAGGGCTATTAGAAAATATTAATTCTTATAAAGGTAAAATCTTTCTACTATTTCCCGAAGATGAGGAATCTTCAACTAATAGAACTGTAGATTATTTGAATCTAGGAAGCGCATTTATTCTAATAGATGGTACATGGAAGGAAGCTAGAAAGATAATTCGAAAGAGCGAGTATTTAAAGGATATTCCTATAGTCTCAATAACCCCGGATTATCAAACTAAGTTTATTCTACGAAGAGGCAGGGTCGAAGGAACACTTTGTACCCTTGAGGCGGCGATGGAAATTTTAAGAATGGTTGGAGAGATTGAAGAGCAACAAACCTGCGAGAAATACTTTAGTATGTTTTTGAAACATTATCAAGCAGGTGTAAGCTCTCATTTGCCTAAAGAATAGTGCCTTCGAATAAAAGGCATTTCTCATAACTTTGAGTCAGGCTTCCTTGGTTTGTGCGGTAATAACAAGGGCTTAGCCCTTGCGAGTAAAGATGGGAGAGAATGAGAATGTTCTTGCGAAGATTGATTTTTTTAAATGAAAGGATTCCAAGTCACAAGGTCTACCCATTCTCTATAAATGCGTTTCAGAGATTGGAAACGATAGAGTTTAACAAAAGTGTTACTTTTTTTGTAGGTGAGAACGGGTCTGGAAAATCGACGCTCCTTGAAGCTATTGCCTTTAAATGTGATTTCAATACGGCTGGTGGAGGTAAGAATAACTTTTATGAAGTCCATTCCGCTGAATCAGCTTTAGGTGATTTCATAAGGCTTTCCTGGGCACCGAAAATAACGAATGGTTTTTTTCTTAGGGCCGAAAGCCTATACAACTTTGCATCTCATATTGATAGTCTCGGCCCATCTGCATATGAGCCATATGGTGGAAAATCGCTACATAAACAATCACATGGAGAATCCTTCTTATCTCTATTCGCAAATAGGTTTGGAAAACAAGGGATCTATCTATTAGATGAACCAGAGGCTGCTCTTTCTCCAGCTCGTCAACTCACTTTGTTGAGGATCATAAGGGATTTAGAACAAGACAGTCAATCCCAGTTTATTATTGCGACGCATTCTCCAATTATTTTGGCTTACCCAGGTGCACAGATTCTCGATTTCGATACTTCACCGATCTCTCAGACGACTTATGAAGATACTTCGCATTATCAGATTACCAGAGGTTTCTTGGAAAATAGAGGTCGTTATTTGCGGAAACTCTTCGAAGAGTAGGCAAACCTTCGAGAAATTATACACTATGTTGGAAAGGTGTGACATATTTGGATAAAACGAAGAGGACTATAGAGACATACGATAAGCATGCGGATTCATATCAAAACAAGTTCATGAATTTCGAGAGTTACAAGACTAAATTAGAGGGATTCTGCAATATTCTATTGCCCAGAGCAAAGGTTTTAGATGTCGGATGTGGTCCCGGAAATACTGCAAAGCTCCTGGTCGAAGCCAATAAGGGATTTGAGATCGAAGGTATCGACCTTTCTAGACAGATGATTAATCGTGCACGGGCAAATGTACATTCTCCAAAGGTCAACTTCCTTGTTGGAGATATTAGAGACATGAATTTAAAGGGGAAGGTGTATGATGCTGTCATAGCGTCTTTTTGCTTACCCCATTTATCAAATGAGGAAGCTGAGAAACTGGTTGACGATATAGGTCAAGTATTAAGTAAGGGTGGTTTCCTATATTTAAGTTGTATGGAAGGTTCAAAGTCGGGTTTCGAAACAACTAGTTTTAGTCCTAATGACTACATATTCTTCAACTACTACTCGGAAGATTTCATTAGACAAATACTGGTAAAGAATGATTTAGAGATACTGCAAATTCAACGAGATTTATATCCTGAAAGCGACGGCACAACAACAGTAGACATGTTCGTTTATGCCCAAAAGATTAGCTAAAAAGGGCGTCGGTACACCTGAGGGTTTGGACACTTAGCCATAATGAAAACGGTTGGTACGCTAAGCCTATAGTTTAGAACAACTTTAATTGGGCCTAAACGATAAGAAAAGGAACCCTTCCGAAAGTAAGAGTTCCGTCTAAGTTATTATGAACAAATCTTAATAATTTTACTTAACGTCATTATTTGTAAAAAGGAAAGATAAAGAGTAAATGCCTGCTATACCAACTAGTGAATAAATTATCCTGCTTAACCCAGATGAGGCTCTAAATGTATCTCCACCGAAAAGAGAAGTGACAAGGTCCCATTGAAAGACACCGACTAGCAACCAGTTGATAGCTCCGATAATTACAAGTATTAAAGCGGCTTTTGATAACCAATTCATTATAATGCCTCCCTTATTCTATTTTCTTTATTATTGGTATATTTTAGTTTTTTTATACCTCACTCGTTTAATGTACGAAGAATTTTGAGGATTCGTAGGATCGAGTCGCTCCAAAATATGGTATGATATATTCATAGATTCTCTTATGGATGGAGATTAAATTAATGAACTCTTTGAAAATCCGAATTTTTAGGAGGAGTTTCTATGGTCAAAAAAACGTATACCGAGAAACTAAATAATTCAGGAGATTTGCCAAAGACCGAATTCATAGGCTTTGACAATAGCATGGCGAAGCGTTTCGGCTGTGGTAATATGCTAATAGCTGCCCCTATCGAATATGATGAGGTAATGAAGAGAATTCCTAAAGGTAGAATCATTACTTCAAACGAAATTAGAGCATATTTAGCGAAGAAACATGATGCTGACTTCACTTGTCATCTTACAGCCGGAATTTTTATTAACCTTGCTGCAAATGCGTCCCAAGAAAGCCAGAATTCAGAAAGCGGAGAAATCACTCCATATTGGCGAACTTTGAAAAAAGGTGGAGAATTAAATCCAAAGTATCCTGGGGGAATTGAACATCAGAGGATGTTATTGGAGATGGAAGGGCACATAGTGA
The DNA here is from genome assembly GCF_014237355.1 of Desulfosporosinus sp. Lineage (NCBI taxonomy): Bacteria > Bacillati > Bacillota > Clostridia > Eubacteriales > Desulfitobacteriaceae > Desulfosporosinus > Desulfosporosinus sp. Next base: position 23,903 of record NZ_JABZFS010000090.1, on the reverse strand, counting down.
TCAATAAGGGCAAACGTTATTTTGTTAAGGACTATGAAAGAGCTTTATATGAATTGCAATAATACTTAATTTATATTCTATTTTCTCTTGTTATGTTGGGAATTAGTTTGAAAAATCCTAATGTCGGGCGATTCATTCTGGGTATGTTTTTCCTTGTTATGGCCCAATATCAAAAAAAATCTCCAGGAGAGGAAATGACTTGTTTTTGTTACCTAAGAGACATATGATCAATTATTCTTTCCTAGTTATCATTGTTGTGACCCTAGGTTTATGTTCTAGACGTTTTTCAATATACCTTCCGGATTGGATTAACCTATATTTAGGTGATGCTTTATGGGCACTCATGGTTTTTTTCTTGTGTGGCCTTCTATTCAGGAGTCGAGAAACAAGATGGATTGCGGTGGCTGCGTTGCTTTTTTCTTTTGCTATTGAAATTAGTCAATTGTACCATTCTCCATGGGTTGATTCATTAAGGGCAACCAGGCTTGGCGGACTAGTTTTAGGTTACGGATTTTTGTGGAGGGATTTGATTTCTTACGCTATTGGAATCGGGATCGGTGTATTAATTGAGATGCTCTTACTTATTAACTACAAAAATTTAAAAGTGCAATAGAAAATAGATGTAACTTTATGTGTTTGTTTGAGAACAGCGTGTGTGATATTATTAAATTTAGAGGCAACTAAGCGGATATAACATGGAATCAAGAGAACCGCCCTTGCTTCCACTGAAAATAAAGGGGCTATCTAGAGAAATGAGTGTTTTATTTTGCCGGGATTGTGGCGTTGATATATCAGGTGAGCCGCTGTTTCGGCGGATTAGTTTTACTTTGGAAAATGGAGAAAAGGCTGCTTTGGTCGGTCCAAATGGAGCGGGTAAAACAACCCTTATTCGAGCTTGTTTAGGAGATGTGCGCTTAGAAAGTGGAGAAGTTCAAATTTTAGGTTCCTATGGTTATCTTCCTCAGACTCCGGTTGTGGAGGACGAGGGGAGCGTTTTTGAGTGCGTAATCCAGGAACGAGCGGATCTATTGCAAATGCAGGAACAACTGCGTGAGTTAGAGGATAAGATGGCTTCTACGCCTAGTGAGAAAATCATGGAGCAGTATGCAGTCTTAACTGAATCATTTGAGCGCCAGGGGGGTTACGCTTTAGAAGCTTTAGTCCGAAGAATATTAGCAGGGCTAGGTCTTGAAGCGGAGACTAATTCCCAAGTCTCGAAGTTGAGCGGTGGACAGAAGACTCGGTTAGCCTTATGTAAGCTTTTGCTTCGAGGACCTGAACTCTTGATCTTGGATGAACCTACGAATCATTTGGATATTGCAGCCATGGAATGGCTTGAAGGATATTTGCGAGATTATCCTGGGGCCCTGCTGATTGTTTCTCATGACCGATACTTTTTAGATCGTACCGTGTCACGTGTTTTTTGCCTGGAAAATGGCGGACTTAAAGGTTATACCGGGAACTATTCGGAATTTGAATTGCTGAAAGTTCTTGAAGTTAAAACATTAGGTCGGGAAGCTGAGCGGTTAGCCAATAAGATCGCTAAACTTGAGGAATATGTCCGCAGAAATAAGGCTGGAGTCAATTCTAAGCAAGCCCGAGGACGTGAAAGCCAGTTACAAAAACTAAATCCGATTCAGGTTACAAAGGTAGACCACGGACTTTCAATTTCACTTGGAAATGGAGGGCGAAGCGGCAACCGAGTCCTCTTAATTGAAAACCTCTCGATTTCTTTTGGTTCTCGAACACTTTTCAAGAACGTTGAATTAGATTTGAGGCGCGGAGATAAAGTAGCCTTATTAGGCAAAAATGGTATTGGCAAAACTACTGTACTTAAGGCGATTCTGCAACAGGTTCCTTTTAAGGGAACGATTCGTTTAGGTGCAAATGTAAAAATTGCTTATTATTCACAGGAACACGAGAATCTAGGTACTACTGGAAACGTTATGGATGAAATCCGCGATGTCTCGAAATTAAAGGACCCTGAGATACGAAATTTACTAGCACGATATGGTTTTAGAAAAGATGATGTGTTTAAACTAATTTCTGTTCTAAGCGGCGGCGAAAAGAGCCGGTTAGCTTTATGTAAACTTTTCCTAGAGCAAGGAAATTTGCTCTTGCTTGATGAACCGACGAATCACTTGGATGCGGAAACCCGTGGTGTACTGGAAGAAGCTCTTCAGGAGTACGAGGGGACCGTACTTGTGGTTTCACATGATCGTTACTTTCTAGATAAAGTTGTTAATAAAATTGCGGAACTCAAATCTGAAGGGCTATTGCTGTTTGAGGGAGATTATACTGGGTTTAAGGAATATAAACAACAAGAGGAAATGAGAGTTACTCCCATCGAAGGTAGTTCAAAGCCAAGTAGTTTAGATCAGCAAGAAAGCCGTAATCTTGCACGCGAAAAAAAGAGAATGAAGCAGCTTGAATTGGAAATAGAACAGTTAGAAGAAGTTCTCCAAACCCTAGAAGAGGAACTTGCAAGCGCGGATACTAATTATGAGCTGGCGATGAAGCTTCATGAAGAGTGTGAAAAGATCAGGCACAGGAGAGATAGTGTATTAGAAGAATGGATCGCTGGCAATGATTGATTTCACCAAATAGCCTTTGATTCCATATATTATCCTGAAGTCGCAAGATGGAGGGATACATATTATGGGGGTAGCTCTACTTATGGCAGTGGCTTTAAGTCTGGATGGATTTGGGGTCGGATTGGCGTATGGACTACGCCGTATTCGGATACCAGTCAATTCACTTATCGCTATTGCAATGTGTACAGTTTTGGCAATGGGAATATCCATGCTCTTTGGCGGTTGGGTAACGTTATGGCTTGAATTAATTCCAGCACGTTTGTTGGGAGCGTTAATTTTGTTGACCCTAGGGGTTTTTCAGCTTGGGAAAGCAATCTGGAACCGTAAACAGGAGGGTTTTCCGGAAGCGGTACCTGCGATGGCTATGGCCCAACCCAATCCTGCCTTAGAGCCTATATTTCGATTCCAATTACGTTTTTTTGGTTTAGTTATTCAGGTACTTAAGACACCAGATATTGCAGATGTTGATGGTTCTGGAGTTATTAGTTTACGGGAGAGTATCTTGCTGGGGAGTGCACTGGCAGTCGATGCTTTTGCTAGTGGAATCGGTGCGGCAATGGCTGGAATGACGATATCGGTTATCGGGATCGTAGCTTTGACCCAGATTATGATGTTGCGTTTAGGACAACAAATGGCTGGCAAAATACCAGTCAATTGGACAGATAAAGCGGAATATTTGCCTGGAGCAGTATTAATTTTGATCGGACTTGGAAAATTGATCTGAGGTGATACACATGTTTAATATCGGACTGACTGGTGGAATCGGGAGCGGTAAATCTACAGTGGCCCAATGGTTTATTAAGCAAGAGGTTCCAGTGCTTGATGCTGACAAAACGGTTCACCGTTTGTTGCAATCGGATCAGAGAACGATTACAAGACTGATCGAAGAATTCGGCTCGGATATTCAAACTGACAATGGGCAAATCAATCGTTCACGATTAGGAGTAAGGGTTTTCAATGATGATGATGCACGAAAGCGCTTAGAGCGCATCGTGCACCCTCGCGTGAAGGAATGCATGAACGAGGAGAAAGACGCTCTAAGGAAGTCCGGGGCTATGGTTTGTGTATGGGATGTACCGTTGCTTTTCGAAGCAGGGCTTGAAACCTCTGTGGATGAAGTTTGGGTTGTGTGGGTACCTAAGGACGTGCAGATTTCTCGCGTTCTCACAAGGGACAAGCTGAGTCTTGACGAGATTGAAGCCCGTATAGCTGCCCAAGGATCGCTAGATGAAAAACGTCAACGAGCAGATGTTGTCATCGATAATTCTGGAAATGAACGTCAAACAGTAAGACAACTTGAACATGCGTGGGAAAAATTACTACAAAGACTTAATGTTAATCATTCATAATTATCAGAGCCAAGTTAATAAACTTACGATAATGACCTTTATATTGAGAAGAGGAGATGGGATGGCTAAAAAGAGATTTAAGCGTTGGATAAATGGACAAAAGATTACTTTGCTTGTTATTCTTGCCGTCCTACTAGGGTATAGTATATGGCAACAATCAGACTTGCAGAAGATTATTTATCCCTACCCACATAGGATTATTATAGAGAAATACTCAGCTCTTTACGGCGTTGATCCTTTATTCGTGCTTGCAGTAATACGAGAAGAAAGCAAGTTCCTTCCTCAATCTGAATCAAATAAGGGTGCTAAAGGGTTAATGCAATTGATGCCTAAGACGGCACAGTCAATTGCTGAGAGTATTGGAGATAAAGAATACAGTGACAAGGATTTGCTAAATCCTGAGAAGAATATTCAATATGGTACATGGTATCTGGCTAGTCTCCAAAAGTTATTTTCTAATAATCAAACCCTAGTAATTGCTGCCTATAATGGTGGACAAGGACATGTAAAAGAATGGATTAAATCGGGCCAGATTGACCCCGGAAATATTCGCAAACAAGATATTCCATTTAAAGAGACGCGAGACTATGTAGGGCGTGTCTTAAATAGTTATCAGAAGTATATTAAACTTTACCGTACATAAGTGTATGAGGAAAAGAAGCAGTGCCCAAGGTTTGTGATTTGCATAACAAAAATTTAGGGATAACAGTAAACTAACTATGAAAGGAATGTGTTTTTTGAAAGAAGTTAATACTGAAGAAGTACATAACATTCTAACGCGATTAAAGACTGTGCGTGGTCATATTTCAGGGGTAGAACGTATGATAGAGGAAGAGAAGAGCTGTGAAGAAATTTTATTACAACTTGTAGCTATTCGTTCAGCTGTACATAAAACATCTGTTATAATCGCACAACGTTATGCAAGTTCCTGCCTTCTAGAGGCCATCGACTCAGGGGAGGATCGTCAAGAGGTGCTGAATAACGCTATTGAAACCCTTATGAAACTAAATCAATAACTCTTTTAGTCTACCGTCAACCTTTCTTGGTGGCGGTTTTTTTATTATAGGTATAGGTGACAGTGAAATCATGGATAAGAGTAAAAACTCGTGAAACAATAAATAAGATAATTGGTAAGTTCTTAAATATTTACATTTTATCAAAGTTTTAATTGCATTATTAAATAAATTTGATATACTTTATTTGAGCATATGCCCAAAAGGAGCTGGTTCAATGCCAAGGCAACGTTGTTGTGGCCTGATCGACGATGCAATAGTCTGCCAAACGTTTATTCCTCTTGGACAAACATATTTAGAAGAAATAAATATTAAGCTGGAGGAATTGGAGGCCATTCGCCTTAAAGACAAAATAGGTTTGGATCAAGTCGATTGTGCAGCGTCAATGGGGATTTCCAGAGCTACGTTTCAGCGAATTTTAGGTGCTGCTAGGTCAAAAATTGCTTCTGCTTTAGTAGAAGGACGACCTATAATCATTCGAGGTGGTCACTATTTAATGAAAAACCGAGTGTTTGAGTGTGTTGGATGCGGACATGTCTGGGAGGTTGTACCATGTGCCGCAGGGGGGAAACATGGATATGAAATCCCTTGTCCAATGTGTGGGAGCATGAAAAAGATGAGGATTAATAAAGGGTCTAAACGTTTCTGTAACCACGGTCATCACGAGGAGACTAAATGAAGATTATAGGTAGAAGCTGTCGGGTCTGAAAAAATTAGTTTTAGGAGGTTTAATACTATGTCAAAAAAAATAGCAATTCCAACAAATGGTGAGGACTTAGATCCGCATTTCGGACGCGCCGCAGGATTCTCAGTGTTTGAGATTGAAGGAAATGAGGCTCGTTTTGTTGAATTACTAAGTTCAACGGGTCTTCAGCATCAGCATGCAGGACTAGCTAATATGTTTAAAAGTAAAGGCATCGAAGTTCTTGTTTGCGGCGGTATCGGTGGAGGAATGATTAATGGTCTTCATGCTGTAGGCCTTGAGGTAGTATCGGGTGCATCGGGGAACGTGGTTGATGTAGCCAATCGCTATGCCTTGGGTAAGATCGTAAGTACAGGTTCAGTTTGCTCCCATGATCATGGTCATGAGCACGGTCACCATCATCACTAAGTAAGGATAATAGAATACTAGGTTAATTCTTTACCAATTAAGTAAAACAACCCTTAAGTACCGACAAACCTTGACAAACAAAGAATTTGAGGAGTAAGATTAATCTTGTACTCGTTAGTACAAGGGTACTTATTTTATTTGAAAATGGGAGGCAGAAAAGTTGAGCGAGTCATGTAATAGCTGTGCTGCAGCAGGTTCATGTAACACAGAGAGCTGTTCGAGTGCGCCTCAGTTAACCAAGGCGCAGAAAGCCAGTAATGTTAAAAAGGTCATTGCTGTTATGAGTGGAAAAGGTGGAGTTGGAAAATCTTCTGTAACAGGTATGTTAGCCGTAAGTCTCATGCGCCAAGGATTTAAAGTAGGTATTCTAGATTCGGACATAACTGGACCAAGTATTCCTAAAATCTTTGGAATTAAGGAAAGGGCAGGAGCAAGCCAAGGTGGTATTATTGCTCCAACAAGTCGCGGCGGAATAAAGATTATGTCTCTTAATTTGATGATTGAAAATGAAGATGACCCTGTTATCTTACGTGGACCATTGATCACTCAAGTCGTAAACCAGTTCTGGAAGGATGTCATTTGGGGAGAATTGGATTATCTTTTGATTGATATGCCTCCAGGGACTGGGGATGTAGCGATTACCATCTTCCAATCCTTGCCGATTAATGGTGTCGTGATGGTAACAAGCCCGCAGGCCTTGGCGAATATGGTGGTACGAAAAGCAATTAAAATGGTACGTAATTATGAACCGCCAATTTATGGGCTGATTGAAAACATGGCCTATGTCCAATGCCCGGATTGCAGTAAGAAAATAGAAGTCTTTGGGAAACCACAGGGAGAAGAAGAAGCGAAACGTACTTCGATTCCTTTCTTAGGGGCTCTTCCCCTTGATCCTAATCTAGCGACACTATCCGATGCAGGTAAAATTGAGGATTATCGATCATCTGACTTTGATCAAATTGCGCGTAACCTAGCGGATCAGATTAAGTTGAGCAGTGACAAGAATCTTGCGTAAGTAAGCCTACTAAATAGTTAAAAGAGCCTACTTATCTCTCGTCGACCAGAGCCATTGATTTATAAAGTGGGTGTAAGGAACTATTAGTTTCCTTACACCCACTTATATTGAAAAACTATTTGCGAAGATCTAGTTCTGCGGTTAAGGCTGCGATGGATTCTTTTAAGGCCTGAGTCTCAGCTTCATATCGCTTAACCGTATGACCAGGAAGATGCAGACCAGTCTGCTTAAGTACATAGTCTCGTTCCTCTTCTAACTCTTCTAATTCCTCTGACAATGTTTGTAGTCGTCTTTTCAAATCTTCGTTACGCAATACGGATATATCCTCCATGTCTAATCTCTCCTTTGCTTACAATAGAATCATTATAATACAAGGGGAATAAATTTGAGTGTCCTGATTATGACTTTATAGTACGTTTTGGGTGAAATAATTGTGACCTCTCAAAAGATAGTACTCAGAAGGGTTGACAAATGAACGAGAGGCGAATATATTAAGAATGCAATACCATGCCGGGGTATATGGGGGGATATTGGTTGCTAAGAGATAAACCGAGTTTTTCTCTTGATGATGAGGGGAGTTGGAGCTGGATATGGCTGCGTTCATCTTAGAAAAGCTATGCCGGGGGTGCAAACGATGTGTAAATGCATGCCCCGTTCAGGCAATAACTATGCTTTCACATCTTCCGGTCGTGGACCTCACAATTTGTGTCGAGTGTGAAACCTGTATGGAACAGTGTATGCATGGCGCTATTACATTTGTTGTGCCAGAGGAGGGAAATCTGGATGGATAAAAAAGAACTGTTACTTCAACTTAATATTGTAGAGCAAAAGTTGGCCGACGTAAAAGCGCGCTGGCCCTTCCATTCCGTTCAACCAAGAATGGTGGCAGAACGTGAGGATTTAGAAGAGGAACGAGAGCGTTTGCGCAGGTTGCTTTTTCCAGAAGGTGGTACTAATGATTATTAGGCATTTTCAGGATACCGATACAGAGGAACTGGTAGAGATATGGTACAATGCAAGTGTCATCGCGCATTCCTTTATTGCCAAGGAAATGTGGGAATCTCATAAAGATGAGTTAAGAAACAAGTATTTGCCACAGGCAGAAACGTGGATAGCCGAGGAAAATGGTAATTTATTTGGTTTTATATCTTTAGTAGGAAACTACATTGGAGGTTTATTTGTTTCACCAGGCAAGCAAGGTGTGGGAATCGGTACTCATTTGCTTGAGCAAGCCAAAAAAGTAAAAAAGCAATTGCTCGTAGGGGTGTATAGCAAGAATAATGCTGCCAGAAGATTCTATATCAAGAATGGGTTTACATATGTTAGTCAGGAAGTTCAACCAGAAACAGGCGAAATAGTCATTAATATGGCGTGGAGTAAGATGGACATGCCCCTATAACCTTGAATAGACACAACAAAAAGCAACCAGCTAAATGCCTAAGTGCTTTGCTGGTTGCTTTTGTAATTTTATTGTTCACTTATTCTAAAATAGCGCCTTTATTTCCTGACGTTACGGCAGCGGCATATCTTGCAAGATACCCAGTTGTAATACGAGGCTTTCTGGGTTTCCAAGCCGCTCTTCGTTTTTCTAGTTCGGAGTCACTAAGTTTAATATTAATTTCATTAGTCATAATATCAATTTGGATAATATCTCCGCTTTCTATCAAAGCGATATTACCTCCTACTGCTGCTTCAGGAGAAACATGACCAATTGCTGCGCCCCTTGTAGCACCGCTGAACCGCCCATCTGTAATGAGTGCAACGCTTTCTCCAAGTCCCCGTCCCATAATAGCAGAGGTAGGATTCAGCATTTCTCTCATGCCAGGCCCGCCCTTTGGACCTTCATATCGAATGACTACAACATCCCCCGGGGTGATTTGGCCGCTATTAATCGCTTGCATAGCGTCTTCTTCGCAATCAAATACTTTTGCAGGTCCTTCATGTTTTAACATTTCTGGTGCAACTGCAGAGCGTTTGACAACACAGGAGTCAGGAGCGAGATTCCCTTTCAATACGGCGATTCCGCCTGTTTTGCTGTAAGGGTTTTCGACAGGTCTAATGACCTCAGTATTTTTATTTATACAACCTGCGATGTTTTCGCCTACAGTTCTACCTGAACAGGTGATTAAATCCGTTTTGATTAAACCTAATTTGTTGACTTCATTCATGACCGCGTAGATGCCGCCAGCTTCATCAAGTTCTTCTACAAAGTTATGCCCAGCAGGTGCAAGGTGGCAGAGATTTGGAGTTTTGTCACTAATTGCATTAGCGATATCCAGATCTAATTCAATGCCGCATTCATGAGCAATCGCAGGAAGATGCAGCATACTGTTTGTACTGCAGCCTAAGGCCATATCTAAGGTCAAAGCATTTTCAAAGGCATCCTTCGTCATAATATCTCTTGGCCGGATATCCTTTTTCAGCAACTCCATAATTTGCATACCCGCGTGCTTTGCTAGCTGAATACGAGCCGAATAAACAGCAGGGATCGTTCCGTTGCCTTTCAATCCCATTCCCAATACTTCCGTTAGGCAGTTCATACTGTTGGCGGTATACATGCCAGAACAGGAACCACAGGTTGGGCAGCCTTTATTTTCATATTCCTGTAGTTTTTCTTTAGTGATCTTACCTGCTTGGTATTCGCTGACTGCTTCTGAAACATTGGAAAAACTAATTTTCTGCCCATCCACTTTACCAGCAAGCATTGGACCGCCGCTGACGAATATGGTTGGAATGTTTAACCTTGCTGCAGCCATTAACAATCCAGGAACGTTTTTATCACAATTTGGAACCATAACCAGTGCATCGAAAGCATGGGCAAGTGTCATAGCCTCAGTAGAGTCAGCTATCAATTCTCTAGTGACAAGGGAATACTTCATTCCTTGATGTCCCATTGCTAGGCCGTCACATACAGCAATAGCAGGGAAAACAAGAGGAGTTCCTCCAGCCATGGCGACACCTAACTTTACAGCATCGACAATTTTATCTAGATTCATGTGCCCCGGGACAATATCGTTTTTCGAGCTTACAATGCCGATTAAGGGACGTTCAATTTCCTCATTAGTCAATCCTAGAGCATGAAATAAGGCGCGGTGTGGTGAAGTTTTGGTTACTGCATCACTATTCATTGTACAAACACCCCTTTTATAGTAGTTGTATACCTACATTATAAATTGTATGATGTCTAATGTCTATGTGAAAATTATACTAATGGCTCGTTCAACTTTCGATGATTCCAAAACCTCTCATGGCATGGATGATATGAAGTTTCATGGCAGTTTTAGCACCTTCGGCATCTCGTTTTGCTAAAAACTCCATAATCATTCGATGATCATTTAAGGTATTCTGCACCATTTCTTCATTTGAGTCAGACAAAAGGACTCCTTTATCAATGGCCTGATAAAGAATAGGCATCAACCGATTCATAAACTCGTTGTGAGTTGCCTTGGCGATGGATTTGTGAAAGGCCTGCTCAACCTCCGTTCGATCTTGCTTGTTCAATATCATTTCTTCCTCTAACCTGCCATAATACAAAATGCGCTCAAGTTCTTTATCGGTTGCTCGTTTTGCGGCATAATAGGCTGATTGGGGCTCAAAGATTAGACGCATTTCATATAAATCTTTGACACCTAACTGAAGGGTTGAAAGTTCTTTTAAACCAAACTCTTCGTTTAACTCTTGGTTATTCTTAACATAGGTTCCCTTTCCACGTTGGATTTCCAGAACATTGTGAGCGACTAGAATGCGTATAGCTTCTCTTAACGTCGTGCGGCTTACGTGTAGATCTGCAGAAAGCTCATTTTCATTGGGGAGTTTATCTCCTATTGCGAACTTTTTATCTATGGTAATCATAGCGAGAATATCATCTGCTATATTTTCTGCCAGACTTCTTCCTTCTCGTTTCATAAAAAGATCCTCCCTAAAAGTTTAGTCATTATATTCTATCAGACATCTTATTTAAAGCAAGATGTCTGATGTCCAAAGAAAATTTACGATTGTCTATAAAAGAATTCTTAAAGACTTGTTAGACAGGCCATTTCACTGTATTATACTCTTAGAATTGATTATGGCACTGCTCTTTTAGGGCAGTGTTTTCTTGTACTGTCATAAGTATAACTTTAGGGTCCTCTTTCACTCATATCATCCTGAGCGCAGCGAAGGATCTTAACTTGTGTGAAATAGTGCAGAAGTCAAGATTCTTCGGCTACGCCTCAGAAAGTATAGATAAAAAGACGCGTAGCGTTTTTCTTAATGGAAGGATTTAGACAATTAACTATTTAGTGGGGTTTGGAAAATTAATCATAGTTGCATTGTTTGGGCTATACCATTTTTGGGCATACACAAATAATAAACAAAGGAGTGAGTATTTATATGAATTTTGAGTACAAACTAAATGAACAGGATTTAATTGCTTTCAATCTTTTCCATATTACCTATTCTAAGCTGACTAGGCGTTCGTTTTTTTTACAACGGTATATCTTTTCTTTATCCTTTTTAATCTTACCCTTCTTTCTTAGACAATTTACGAGTATGCCGTTAGGGTATTGGTTCGTGGCTTTCATACTCCTTTACTTGTATTGGGTTGCATATTATCCGAAACGCTTAAAGAAAATCGTATCAAGAAAAATTTCCAAGATGCTTGCTGAAGGGAAACACAATAGTGTGGTAGGAACTCATAACTTAGCGATCTCAGAACATGAAATTGTTGATAGAAGTGAGCACACTGAAGCAAGGACTCATTTCAGTGGAATAGAAAATATTGTTGAAGACAAAGAGCATATTTTCATCTATGTCAATGCAAATTCGGCACATATAATACCGCTTAGAATCTTTGAGAATGAAGAGCAAAAGAACAAGCTATTGACATCGTTACGTCAGAAGCTTGTTCGAAAGAACTAAATCATTCTATAAGGGGTATCGTCGATGAGATTATTTATTGGCATAGATTTGCCGGTTGAGATTAAACATGCTCTAGTTAATTTTCAGTCCGAACTAAGAGCTCTTGGGGTCAATGGATCGTTTAAATCACAGGATAATTTTCATATAACCTTGGAATTTTTAGGGGAATTGGGCAAAGATAAGATTCCAGTACTCAACGAGACAATATCGAAAGTAGCAAGCAACTATAAATCCTTTGATCTAAACATCTCTGGAGTGGGAGCATTTCCCTCTTTTAAAAGGCCTCATACTTTATGGACAGCGGTCCAAGGATGTTTAAATGAACTTAATAGTCTAAGGAATGAACTACATCGTGAACTCCAAACCAAAGGTTTTAAGTTGGACGAGCGACAATTTAAGCCCCATATTACCTTAGCTTCTCGTCCTAGCCTAGGAACTATTGATTTTTCTATGGTTTATACTAAGAAGATTGGTAAGTTCATGGTTGCAGAGGTTGTTTTATTCGAGAGCAGGCCTGTAAGTGGAAAAAGAGTCTACGTGAGTTTGTTTAAAGCTGGCCTAATAACTGCCCCACATTGATTGGGTTTACCGTCATCGAGACCGCAAAGGTCTCGATTTGTTTTATTGCATTTACTTTTCTCTAATTCGGGAACACTAACAGCAGATAATAAACAATAAAAGGAGGATTAATTGATGTCGGAAGATCTTAATATGCTAAAAGATCACTATGAACTGGCGATTATCGGTTGTGGACCCGCGGGCATGTCTGCGGCCCTTAATGCGAAGATACGTAATCGTGATTTCGTATTACTGGGTTCCGAATTTTGTAGTCCTAAACTTTCGAAAGCCCCACAAGTTGACAATTGGCTTGGTTTCCCTGAAATTGGTGGAGAAGAATTACGTCAACGCTTTTTGGATCATGTTAAGCAAAAGGAAATACCAATTACACAATTTAAAGTGACAAATATCTATCCTGGACCGCCATATACGCTTATTGGTAAAGATCAATCCTTTGAAGCGGATACGGTTATTATCGCTACTGGCGTAACAACGGGTAAATTATTTCCTGGTGAAGCTGAATTACTGGGTAAGGGGGTAGGATATTGCGCTACCTGTGATGGACCTTTATATAAAAATAAGCAAGTTGCCATCATTTCGTACAATCAAGAAGGGGAAGAAGAAGCAAATTATATGGCTGATATCTGTTCTAAAGTCTATTATATCCCCTATTATAGTGGCATTTCGAAGCTTGATCCACGAATTGAAGTTAAAAAAGGGAGGGTGCAGAAAATCCTTGGTGTTCAAATGGTCGAACAACTTGACCTTGGAGAGGAACAGTTATCCGTTGCTGGAGTATTCATCTTGAGAGATACTCTACCTGCTGAGCAGCTTGTGTCAGGTTTAGAAATGGAAGAGTCTTCAATTAAAGTCAACCATAAATTAGAGACAAACTTACCCGGCTTATTTGCTGCAGGAGATTGTACAGGTCAACCTTATCAGTTGATAAAAGCTGCAGGAGAGGGCGGGACTGCGGCTTTACAGGCTGTCAAATACTTAGATAATTTAAAATCATAGTCAGACTAGTCGTCCTCTTTAATGAATCCAAACGTCCGCTGTCGCTGAAATATAGTTCGGCAACAGCGGACGTTTTCGTACTAGTCAGTCCTGACATCTGGCGCTATTTTAGTTCTAATTAGACCAACATCACTTGGGTTTTTTAAAGATAGTTCTTATTAGAAAATTCATAAATAGGTCACTAGTTTTTTTGCTGTCAATACCCAGACTAGTTAATGCTTTTTGGATGACATTTGAGATGCCATCAGGAGAGAGGAGGGATTGCATAGAATTTGTTTGTGGGGAAGTTCTCTTATCTTTAATTTCAAATGGTGTAATAATGAGTTCAGATAATGGTTGTTCCGAATTTGGCAAATCATCCTTCGGTATTAGTTCTTGGATTTCATTGTCGGTTTCCCTGCTTTTCTTAAATAAGCGAATAGAGTCATAACTTTTCATCATATGAACCTCTTCTTCCTTTCTAAGCGATCAGAATACTTAGAAACCTTGTTTCTATAGGATATGCCGGACTAGGTTCATTTGCTTATAATAACCGATCACAAGGCTTGTCACCCGTTTGTCCAATTTTCCATATGCTGTAAAAATGGCAAACGGGGGGAATGGAAAAATAACAGATGTTACTGAAGTTGGGGGCTTAACAACCTAAAACAAAAAGGAGGGCTTGCGCCCTCCTTTTTGCACTTTAAATTGTATTTCCCATACCGTAGTGAGGCCTTACTGATGAGTTTTATAATACATTTCTTAAAAAAAAATGTAACTCCAATTAGGAAAAGGATAAAGCCGACAATCGCAGTGACTGGACCGGAAGTTGGGGAAGAAGATGTACAAGTTGTTATCTTGTTACTGACGATGAAGCTCCATTGACATCAATTTCTAGAACCATAGATTCAGCATTGATACCATGGTTCCTTAACGTTGTTACCATGCTTTGGGGAACATCGGACTTAGAGCTATTGGGGATGAGAGCCAAGAGCGTGGGTCCGGAACCGCTTAGAGCGGCACCGTAAGCTCCAGTTTGAAGAGCGGCTTCTAGTGTTTCGAGTAAGCCCGGAATGAGCGAAGCTCGTTGATTTTGATGGAGTGCATCGCGCATTCCTTCTTTTAAGAGGGAATACTCTTCGCGGATAAAGGCTTCGGTAAGTAGTGAGGCATGGGAGATATTAAAAACGGCATCTTTACGATGAACTTCTGGAGCTAAGATACCTCGCGCACGTTTGGTGTTTAGATGAGTATCTGGAATAGTAACAACTGCTTTTAGGTTGGGGGATTGAACCAAGATTCTTGGAAGAACGCCTCTCTCTGTAGGTACTGATAAGGTTACTCCCCCATATAGAGCAGGGGTTACATTGTCTGGGTGCCCTTCTAAGGCATCGGCCACTTGAAGTAATTCTAGCTTAGTATAGGGTGATCCAGCAATTAGATTCGCTGCTACAAGCCCACCGACAATGGCTGCAGAACTGCTTCCTAAGCCTCGAGCAGGAGGAATGCAGTTTTCAAAGGTTAAATCGAGTGTGGGAGTAGGGTAATGGATAAGGTCCCAGAAATGGCACATGGTGCGCCAGACGAGATTGCTTTCATCTGCTGGGATCCCGTCTCTGTAAGACCCAGCTAATGAGATGCGAAACGGTCGGTTTTTTTCAATTGTAATTGTATTATATAGTTGAAGGGCCATGCCCATACAATCAAATCCAGGTCCGAGATTGGCGGAGGTTGCGGGTATCTTAATGCGAAACATCATATTCCTCCCTAAAATTGATGGGGATGTAATGATTTCTAGTTTTCTTTTTCAAATCGGATGACATTGTCAATACTAAGGACCTTGCTGTAGGCTCTGACGGAATCGAGGGCTTCTTGAAGTGCTCCTTCGCGGCAAGGATGGGTTAAGAGGACAATTTCTGCCTGATTCTCGCCACGTTGCTTTTGAATGATCGAGGCAAAGCTGATATTTGCTTCTGCAAATAGTAAGGCAAGAGTTGCAAGGACACGGGGTTCGTCTTTAACAAGCAGACGAATATAGAAGGCTGTATAGAAGTCTGAGGCAGCTTTAATGGGCAAGTCAAGATAGCAAGTACAGTTAATGCCAGAAGTTGAGTTGGACTGTATATTGCGAACAATACGCATAATATCCGATACAATCGCACTTCCCGTGGGGAGAGAGCCTGCACCTCGACCGTAAAACATAGTTTCTCCAACGGCATCTCCTACGACATAAATGGCGTTGAAAACACCGCTTACAGAAGCAAGAGGATGAGTTTGAGGCAATATAGCTGGATGAACCCGAACTTCGATTCCTTCAGCATGGTGCTTAGCAATAGCTAAGAGTTTGATGGTGCAGCCAAGTTCAGTAGCATAGGCCAGATCTTCCCGCGTAATTTTCGAAATACCTTCTACAAAAACGTCCTTGAGTTCAACTCTTGAATTAAAGGCAATGGAAGCCAGAATAGCAAGTTTACGTGCAGCATCAAGGCCATCAACATCAGAGGAAGGATTTGCTTCAGCATACCCTAATTGTTGTGCTTCTGCCAGGACTTCAGCATACTCCCGTCCTTGTTCAGCCATGGCTGTGAGAATATAGTTTGTCGTTCCGTTAATAATACCGAGCACCTCGGTAATATGATTGGCGGCCAATGATTCTTTTAGAGCTGCAATAATCGGAATCCCACCTCCGACACTTGCTTCGAAGTAGAGATCTTTTCCCGCTGCATTGGCGGCGTCTAGAAGTTCATGACCGTGAAGTGCTATTAAATCCTTATTAGCAGTAACGACATTTTTTCCATGTTGCAATGCCTCTAAGATAAACGTACGGGCGGGTTCAATTCCTCCCATGACTTCAACGATGATATCAATTTCAGGATCATGAAGAACTTCCTCAGATTGATCTGTGAGGAGAAAGTTTCCGCTAATATCCCGTTCTCTGTGAAGATCACGGTCAAGGATTGCCTTAATCTGTAGTTCACAGTGGGTACGAGTTTGTATGTCCTTAGCATTTTGCTGCAGTACCTTCACAACCCCACACCCAACGGTACCTAAACCCAGTATGCCTATGTTAATTGGCATGATAGTCAACTCCTCTCAAAAAAACAAATGTACCTGCATAGAGGACATTATACCTTGTAGTATCTTGCTTTGACAAGGAAATTCTAAAGGAATTTCCCCCATTTGTAGAAAATTGGGGTTGACACTGAGGAAGGTATTCTGTATCATATACACAACGTTCTCAATATAAATGTAATATAACACAAGCAAAGGAAGTGTACCTAGGGTTCCGAGGATACGCTCCCCGAGATCGGGGAGAGCCTGTCTGGTCCGAGCGGTACAGAATCCAGAATGGGTTTACACCGTGGGTAGAAAAAACCCAAGCGGAAAGTTCCACGTTACTAGGGGACTGCGCTTGGGGTTTTAATTTGTTCACTATTATGAGAGGTGATTCGATGACATTTACCCAAGATGGATATGTAACAGAGGGAACAGTCGATAACATTTTTATCCATTGTAATGATATTCTAATGACACCTCCTCTTTCAGCAGGTATACTTGAAGGTGTCGCCCGAAATTCAGTGATACATTCGGCTAGTCAACTTTCTCGCCAGTTCTGCGTAAAGCAAAAGCATAAGGAGGGCAATGAATATGAGTGAAGAAAAAACAGGATTAAAGGGAGCGACTATCCTATTGAATGCTTTACAGCAGGAAGGGGTAGACGTCATCTTTGGTTATCCAGGCGGGGTGTTGCTTCCATTATATGATGCCCTTCTAGATAGTCCGATCCGACATGTTTTAGGACGTCATGAACAAGGGGTTGTGTTTGCAGCAGATGGCTATTCGCGAGTTACCGGAAAAGTTGGAGTTTGTTTAGGCACCTCCGGCCCGGGGGCTACGAATTTGGTGACGGGTATAGCTAATGCTTTTTTAGACTCTATCCCACTTGTTGTTTTAACTGGGCAGGTTCCAACTAGCTCTATAGGTTCCGATTCCTTTCAAGAAGTAGATATTATTGGGATTACAATGCCTATCACTAAACACTCATATTTAGTTAAGGATCCACGTGATCTTCCAAGGATTATCAAGGAGGCTTTTTATATAGCCCGGACTGGTCGTCCTGGGCCTGTCCTCATTGATCTTCCCAAAGATGTATTAGCTGAGGAAAATGTTGTACCTTTTTCTAATGAAATGAAATTGAAGGGATACAAGATTTTTGGTCGAGATAACAATGGTAAGATTGAAGAAGTAGCAAGAGCACTTTCGGAAGCACACAGACCAGTTCTATATGCAGGAGGAGGTGTGGTGACTGCTGGAGCTGAAAGTGTCTTAAAACAATTTGCTGAAAAAACAGGAGCACCGGTAGTTACGACTTTGATGGGAATTGGGAGCCTGCCTCTGGGACATCCTAACCTATTAGGTATGGTGGGATTGCATGGAACGGTAACAGCTAATTATGCAGTTAATGATTGTGATTTGCTTATCGCAGTCGGCGTGCGTTTTGATGACCGTGTAACGAATGGTCCTGGGGATCGATTTGCGACCAATGCTAAAGTTATTCATATTGATATTGACCCTGTCGAGATCAGTAAAGTTGTTAGAACGGATATTCAAATTGTTGGGGATGCACGTCAAGTCTTAGAAGAGATTCTCGAGGCCTTGCCAGGATTTGTTTTGCCCGACGTGGCAGATTGGTGGGATCAGTTACGTGAATGGAAGGAAAATCATACTTTAAATTATGATAAGGACAGGCTTAACCCTCAGATGGTGATGGAATGTCTAGGAGAGATTGCGGGAGGAGAAACCATCATCACTACGGATGTAGGTCAACATCAAATGTGGGTAGCTCAGCATTATCCCACAGTAAATCCACGCAATTACGCGAGCAGCTGTGGGCTGGGAGCCATGGGCTATGGACTTCCTGCCGCAATAGGTGCGCAAATAGCTCGTCCCGAGGATAGGGTTGTATTGGTGACAGGGGATGGATCGTTTCAAATGTCGATTCAAGAGTTGGGGACAATTGCCCAGAATAATCTGCCCATAAAAATTGTACTGCTTAATAATGGGGTTCTAGGAATGGTTCGGCAAATGCAAAAATTGTTCTATGGAGAGCGGTATAGTCAAATTCAACTTCAAGGTAACCCGGATTTCGTTAAAGTGGCAGAGGCCTATGGTATTCGGGGGATCCATGTAAATTCTCTAGAGAATGTGCGCAGCGCCTTTGAGGAAGCCTTTAAACATCCTGGGGCAGTGCTGGTAGATATTAAAATCTCGGAGCATGAAAATGTTTTACCAATGGTCTCACCGGGTAAGGTTATTACTGAAATGATTGTGAGGTAATAATATGTTGCATACACTTGCAGTTCTAGTGGAAAATAACCCTGGCGTTTTGATTCGGGTGGCGGGATTATTCACGCGTAGGGGTTACAACATCGATAGTCTTACAGTTTGTCAGACTGAAGATCCTGAACTTTCTCGTATGACAATTGTCGTTAATGGGGATGATCAAATCATTCAGCAAGTTAGGAATCAACTGAGCAAACTAGTGGTTGTACATTCAGTCTCAGACTTGACCGGAGAAAGTGTAGTCGATCGAGAGCTAGCGTTAATTCGTGTCCAGGTAAGCACTGAAACACGTTCAGCGGTTCTTCAGACCGTTGATATTTTCCGAGGACGGGTAGTCGATATGGGACGAACAAATATTACTGTAGAGTTAACGGGTGATATCCCTAAAATAGACGCCTTTGTTCGTGCAATTCGACCTTATGGATTACTTGAGTTAGTACGCACTGGAAAGGTTGCAATTTTGCGATCCGAAACATAGAAAAGATTTTGTCAGATGTTGTATAATAAATAGGACCTGCTAGACAGGCTAAAGTTGAAAGGGAGTTATGGAAAAATGGCGAAAATGTATTATGAAGTAGATGCTAATTTAGAGTTGTTAAAAGGTAAGGTCATCGCAGTTATGGGTTATGGCAGCCAAGGTCATGCTCAGGCCCAAAACCTAAAAGATTCAGGACTAAACGTGGTAATCGGACTTCGTCCGGGTAGTGCTCGTACAGAACGAGCGCAAGCAGCTGGATTTGAAGTCATGACGGTAGAAGAAGCAGCTAAGCGCGCGGATGTAATTCAGATTCTGCTTCCAGATGAAACCCAAAGTAAGGTTTATAATGAAGAAATAAAAAAACATCTCACATCAGGAAAGGCCTTAGTCTTTTCTCATGGATTCAATATTCACTTCGGACAAATCGTTCCTCCAAGTGATGTAGATGTCTTTATGGTGGCTCCAAAAAGCCCAGGTCATTTAGTGCGTCGTACCTATACTGAAGGCGCAGGAGTACCAGCCTTGATTGCAGTTCATCAAGATGCTACCGGAAAAGCTAAAGAATTAGCCTTAGCTTACGCAAAAGGAATTGGATCTACAAAAGCCGGTGTATTGGAAACAACCTTTGGTGAGGAAACTGAAACTGACTTATTTGGAGAACAGGCAGTCCTTTGCGGAGGAGCTTCCGAACTCGTAAAGGCTGGTTTTGATACCTTAGTCGAAGCAGGCTATCAGCCGGAAATTGCTTACTTTGAATGCTTACATGAGCTAAAACTCATTGTTGACTTAATGTATGAAGGCGGCATGAGTTGGATGAGATATTCTGTATCTGATACTGCTCAATATGGAGATATGACCATTGGTAAACGTATTGTTAACCAAGAAACCCGTAAAGAAATGAAACGTGTGCTCGAAGAAATCCAAGATGGTCGTTTTGCAAAAGCCTGGTTACTGGAAAACCAAGCCAATCGCCCGACCTTTAACGCAATGACTCGTATCGAAGCTAATCACCCTATTGAAAAGGTTGGGGAACAATTAAGAGGCATGATGAGCTGGCTGAAAAAACACGAGTAATCTTCCGTTTTTATGTGGATGAGCTTTTGATGACAATAGTCTTCATTGGAGACTATTGTCATCTTCCATAGATAAAGAAAGATCTCAAGCCTCTTTGCAATAATGATAATTTATTTCAGTAATGTTATCGGAAGGAAGTTAGAGTAATGCGCCGGATCGAGATCTTTGATACAACCCTAAGAGATGGTGAGCAATCTCCTGGAGTAGCTCTTAATGCAGATGAAAAATTACAAATCGCTCATCAGTTAAGTAAGCTTGGAGTTAATGTTCTCGAAGCAGGATTTCCGATTGCCTCCCTTGGAGACTTTGAAGGAGTTCGTAAGATTGCCCAGGAAGTTAGAAACGTAAGTGTGGCCGCCTTGGCTAGGGCGAATACCAATGATATTGAACGTGCATGGGAAGCGATTTCTGGTGGAGAGTCCCCGCGTATTCATACCTTTATCGCCACCTCTCCCATTCATATGCGATATAAATTGCAGAAATCTCCTGAAGATGTTTTGGATCAAGCCATTCATGCTGTACGCTTGGCAAAGTCTAAAGTATCTGACATTGAGTTCAGTGCTGAAGACGCCTCTCGCAGCGAGGTGGATTTTTTAGCTAAGGTTTTTTCTGGAGTGATCCAAGCTGGCGCAACCGTACTCAACATTCCAGATACTGTGGGATATGCAACACCCGAAGAGTATTCTGCCTTTTTGCGTGCAATTATGGAGCGCACAATAGGGATAGAGAAGGTCAAAGTCAGTGTCCACTGTCATAACGATTTGGGTCTGGCGGTGGCGAATTCCCTTGCCGCTGTTGGGGTAGGGGTACATCAGTTGGAGTGCACAGTGAATGGGATTGGAGAACGGGCTGGAAATGCAGCTTTAGAAGAGCTTGTTATGGCTTTGCATACCCGTAAGGATCAA
Organism: Desulfosporosinus sp.; assembly: GCF_014237355.1. NCBI lineage: Bacteria > Bacillati > Bacillota > Clostridia > Eubacteriales > Desulfitobacteriaceae > Desulfosporosinus > Desulfosporosinus sp. The sequence continues at coordinate 2,568 of NZ_JABZFS010000090.1, read as the reverse complement.
TTTGATGTGGAGACAAGTATTGTAACCTCGGAAATAGCCAGAACAAGTCAATTAGTGAGCCGGTTAACAGGAATGATGATTCAGCATAACAAGGCCATCGTGGGTAAGAACGCTTTTGCTCATGAATCAGGTATACACCAAGATGGTATGCTTAAAGAACGATCCACGTATGAAATTATGTCACCAAGCGTTATCGGGGTGGATGTGGAATCTATTGTCCTAGGTAAACATTCGGGGCGACATGCTGTTCAGCAACGTCTAAAGGACCTAGGGCTGGATCTAGAAGAGAGTCAATTTGAAGAGCTGTTTTCTCGCTTTAAATTACTGGCTGATCGTAAACGAGAAGTAACGACAGCTGATTTATTCTCCTTAGTAGATGAGCAAAGGGAGAAAGCAGATCAGATAACCTTAGATTATTTACAAGTCTCAAGTGGAACCCATTTAGTTCCCACGTCAACAGTGGGTCTACTTTATCAAGGGCAGCGATTAGCAGATGCTGCATGTGGGGATGGACCGGTTGATGCGGCGTTTAAAGCCATTGATAAGGTCTTGGGGACCCAGGGTAAACTAAGTCACTATTCCTTGCAAGCTCTTGATGGTGGAGAAGATGCACAAGGGGAAGTTACGGTAACTGTAAAATTTGGAGAAAATTTGGTTGCTGGACGCGGGGTAAGTACGGATATTATTGAAGCTAGTGTACGAGGTTATCTTCAAGCCGTAAATCGCGCCTTTTCACGAGGATGGATCCAAATTAGAGCGAATGACGAGAGCTGAATGCAGGAATTGATTCGTGGTGGTGGACTTATCCCACTAGGTTTAGAGGAGGAAAAATAATGCCAAACGTTCTAGTTCTCCCTGGAGATGGAATTGGGTTAGAGATAACCCCTGAAGCGGTAAAGGTATTACAAGCAGTGTTACAAGGTCATTCAACCAGTCTGAATTTTGAATATGGGCTGATTGGTGGAGCTGCAATTGATGAAGTCGGCAAGGCTTTACCTGATGCAACATTAGCGGCAGCGCAGGCAGCAGATGCAATTTTATTAGGTTCTGTGGGAGGTCCTAAGTGGGACACTCTTCCAGCTCCACAACGTCCAGAGTTGGGGGGACTATTGGCGATTCGTAAGGCCCTAGGTTTGTTTGCCAATATCCGCCCCGTTAAAATGCTCCCGATGTTAGTAGAGGCTTCTACTCTTCGTACAGAAGTAGTTAAGAATGTAGATCTAGTCGTTCTGCGCGAACTGACAGGTGGACTATACTTCGGTGAGAAAGGAAGAGGGTCAAATCCTAAAAGTGCCTTTGATACGTTAGTTTATACTGAGGAGGAAATCCAGCGCATTGTAGACCTCGGTTTCCAGATGGCGGCTAAACGACGTGGTAAACTTTGTTCCGTGGATAAAGCAAATGTCCTAGAATCCTCACGTTTTTGGAGAGAGATCACACTTGATATTGCTAAGAAATATCCAGAGGTCGAATTAACCCATATGTATGTGGATAATGCAGCAATGCAACTGGTGCGTTGGCCCGAACAGTTTGATGTAATCGTTACAGAAAATATGTTTGGGGATATCCTTACGGATTTGGCCTCTATGCTAATGGGGTCCATCGGAATGATCTCCTCGGCAAGCTTAAATGGAAGTAAGGGACTCTACGAACCAGCTCATGGATCGGCACCGGATATTGCTGGTAAGAATGTTGCAAACCCCTTAGCAACTATTCTCTCAGGAGCCCTAATGCTACGTTATTCCTTTGGATTAGAAGATGAGGCTCAGATGATCGAGCGAGCGGTAGAACAGGTCTTGCAAGAGGGATATCGGACACCTGATTTAGCTAAACCAGGGGATAAAATACTGGGAACTAGAGAAATGGGTAATGCTGTAGTAGAGGCACTTAAATAGAGGGTTTAGGGCAATTCATGAATTGCCCGTATGGATTATTAATTCACTAATTCAAAAGGTTTCCAAAGATAGTACTTGAAATTTATGGATAAGTGAGATAGAGTATAGTAAATCAATAATGGAGAAAGCATGGGATCGACCCAGTATGATAGATGTTGGTGTTCAGAGAGAAAAGCAATCGCTGAGAGTTTTTCCACCTGCTGTATCAGAAACCCAGTCGTGATGCGCTGATGAAGAATCGGACGGTTTCCACCGTTATTGGAAGTTTGTTGGATCAATCTGGCAGCATTAAGTTGGCATTGGCAATAAAGGTGGTACCGCGGAAGGCTTCTTTCGTCCTTGATAAGGATGAAAGGGGTCTTTTTTTAATCTGAAAGTAAGGGGACATTGCACGTTCACACACGTTCCCGTTCCGCACCGCCCTATGCCATCCTTGCTCGACACATCCCTATTTCTGCGACCGGGGCTGGCAACGGGGGGGAACGATGGGACTTGCTGCAGTTCATCTTTTAAAGTAGGGCGACATTGTTTGTTCATAAAGCACACAAGTAGGGTTTACTGGCTCGTTGGATAGGCATGCTATTAATGTAAAGTTAATACAGATTTAAGGGTATGAAAGGATGTAAAGAATGACTCAGTCTATTGGCTTTATAGGTGGGGGAAATATTGCGGA
>NZ_JABZFS010000001.1:0-2640 GCF_014237355.1 Desulfosporosinus sp. | reverse complement strand
ATTCATAAACGTTCTTCCCTTTTCAGCTAAAAAACCCTCATTTGTCTTTTCAGTCGAGTCAATCAAATGATCTATCGGAAATTCCTGTTGGACTTTGTAGATTAGTTCCTTGGGCAGATCATACACATAATCTTGGTCGGGGACTGATTTTAATCGTCGGCCAGGTGCAACCTCCGCGCTGGGATTGCCTTTGACTTTTTGCAAGACCTTAAAATCCAACGTCATACTTAACTCTCCTTTTCTATCATTCCATTACGCTCTCTAAGTTGGGTTGCCCGTTCTTCTCTAAATTTCTGGGCTAACTGCTCACGCGGTAAGAATTCCAAGTATATTGCACCCGTAGGACAATTCTTAACACAATCGCCACAACCGGAACATTTATCAAAATAACGCCCTATAATCTTGTATTCACTAGGATCAGTTTCTCGCCCTTTCCATACCTTTGTGGGACCACATACAAAAACCACGGATGGGCACACACTTAAACATTGGCGACATCCTAATGGATCCTTACATAAATTATAGTCAATGTTAATTTGTGCAAGCATTTTTCAATCCCCCCTTACCAGTTCTCTGCTAGTCCAGGCATACTTTCCCTATCGAATAATTCGATAGCTCCAGTCGGACAAGCCGTCACACATAATCCGCAGCCAAAACACTGATCCATATCAACATAAGCCTTGTTAGTGTAAACTTCTAGGTTAAGAGCCTTGAACTGGCAACGGCCTAAACAGCTTTTGCATCCAGTACACTTTTCGCGATCGACTTTTGCAACCGTATGCCCTTTCAACAGGAATTTAAAATCATAGTCAATCCTGTTACGAACTGCAACACACCCTGGATACTCGCACTGACATAATCCTCCTATGTACGGCGTACCAAACACATCAACAGTCTGAACTCGACCCTCTTTGTGGTTCATTAAAGCCCACTGCTTGGCCTCTTCTGGGGTGATAAATTCTACTCCGCCGCGATAGGTCTCTGGCCAGCGTTCCCATTTGTACATACCCGGTCCTATGCCCATACACGTAAAATTCTCTTCATCAGGCATACCCCTCTGCACCCGACGGCATCCGCAGGTCATTTTTGCTAGAGGATAGGCAATATCTAGGATGTCTAAGTATTCATCCAACGTAACAACTTGCCCAAAGTGAGTTTGATAGGCATGTTCCAAGGCTTCTCGTTTTATTTCCGCTTCCCATTCAAGATCCCCGCTGATTCGGGCTTTAACTAGCTCAGCTACCACACCCGCTCCCATACCTGCTGCCTGTGGGTCTGCATCAGCACCCTTTGATTCCTGACCTTCCTTACGCACTTTATAAAGTCGTCGAGCATAGTTCTCAGGGTTGAGATACCATTTCTGACCATTACCATATTTTTCACATACCCAACACATACCGAGATTCCTCCTTTGCAATTCATCTATAATCTATTTGCAAAATATATGCCAAGTAGGGATATTCCTCTAAAATTGCGGTTTAACAACTAAGTAGCAGTAAATTCTGTTTTATCTCCATCGGGCTCTGTGTACGTTTCTCATACAAGTAGTATTCAATCACATGTGCCTATACCTTAAATTGTTCGACTACATCTTTAATCTGGCTTGCGTTTTGAGCCAGAGATTGGGCAGTTGCAGCTACAATTTGCATCGTTGCAGATACTTCAGTAGTAGACTCCTCAATATGTTCTGCCTTTTGTACAGCTTCTTCAGAAACTTGTTTTACCCTATCGACATAAAGATTCATTTCCTCCATACTTCCAAGCATTTGCTCGCTTGAGGCAGCAATATCGGAAATATTAATAGATACATCTTTCGTCGAATTCGCAATAATAGCTAATGTCTCTTGTGCATCATGTATGGAAATGACACTCTCTTTTACTTTAGAATCTGTCTTCATCATTCCTTCTACTGCCGAACTAATACTCTGTTGAATAAGTGACGTAATATCCGTAACTTCCCGTGTTGAAGAAGCTACATTCTCAGCGAGTTTACGTATTTCGTCAGCAACAACGGCAAAGCCCTTTCCTTGTTCCCCCGCTCTTGCTGCTTCTATCGCGGCATTTAGTGCCAAAAGATTGGTTTGACGTGCCACTTGAGCTATTGTTTCCGTGATCGAACCAATGCGATTTGATTGTTCAGCTAGTTCCTCTATGGTCCGGACAGAATTGTTCACCGATCGATTCGTCTCTTCCATTGTAGCGACGATAACCGAAAGCTTAGATAATCCATCTTCAGAATGCTTTTCCGATTTTACGGCCTCATGGGAAACAGACGTAGCCCTTTCGGCGATCATTTGAGCAGCATTTTCGAGCTCCGATACCATTACTTGCATTTGCTGTTGTGTTCTTGCTTGTTCCCGAGCCTCTGAGGCCATTTGAGTCGTAAAATCAACGACATTGAGGTTCGTCGCAGTAACCTCTTCAGAGCTGGCTGATAATTCCTCCGAGGAAACAGCCCAAGCCTTTGCCATCTCGCGCAACTTATAAATAATACCTCCGAAGTTATCCATCATATCGTTAAAGGCTTGCCCTAATTCAACAACGCTATTTTGGGAAACACTGATTCTTTGTGTTAGATCCCCTTGCGCGACCTGAACAATCTTTTGCTGCATTATATATATAGGCTTAAGAAATCGGATG
>NZ_JABZFS010000065.1:0-89845 GCF_014237355.1 Desulfosporosinus sp. | reverse complement strand
ATTTCCCTTCAGAAGGGGTCAAAAACGTAGACACACGGCAAGTTATCCACAGGTGCCTCAAGTCCTTGGGCCACAAGGTTTTGAGGCGCTTCTTATGCCTACGGACTGTCGAACCCGAGGAGATGAATCTATCAAAAGAAATGCAAATACATTGACAATGAAATGGAATTAAATTAACATTAAGTTAGGTCAGCCGACCGACTGATATGGGGTGAGAAAGTGATTAATGAAGAAGACAGCCAACAAATTAATACACGACAAAGTATACTTGATGCAGCTAGTAAATTGATTGCACAGAAGGGTGTCAAAAATACTAGTTTGGCAGATATCTCAAAAGAAGTTGGAATAAGCAAAGGAACATTATATTACTATTATTCGAATAAGAATGATATTATCTATGACATTGCAGATATTCATCTTAAACAAATGACTGAAGAACTATTGGCTTGGATAGATAATATAGAGCATAACACTCCACCGGAGGAAATATTAAGGGTAGTATTCGAGAGAATATCAACTGCGGAAACAAGAGGTAAGCTACATCTCTATCTCGTTGGTGATGCGGTAACAAGTAATGAACCTCTTAAACAACGCTTTAGGGAAAAATATGGGGAGTGGCGAATGACACTAGAAAATGGGCTCAGAAAGGTGTTGAAAAAAGGAACGGTCGATTATGAAATACTATCCCATATAATACTGGCGGCACTTGATGGTTTCACAATCCAGTGGAGGCTTGGTGTAGATATAATTCCAATTGACGGGATTGCCAACTTTATTGCTAAGGTTGAATAATAATTTTAAGCCTTATCGGCCGGTCGGACGACTGGTCGATTTACAAACGTTAGGTGGAGGGAGGCGACTGTCCGAACATTTTTGTCAATATCTTGAAAGATTATAAGAAGATAAAGGCACGATTAATAGATGTGATTGCTTAGAGAACTCGTTCACCTAATGCTAAACATCAAACTTCGCGTGACGAAAGCTTCTGGTCGATGGTTTCGCCGAGCTGCTCTATCCCAAAAGGAACCCTTTGCGATGAAGAAGGACTTTACCCCCACCGAAGCAGGTACTGTGGCCCCTCCCACTTGAAATAGTGGAAGCCTTGGGATTGGATAGGAGTTCCAACTCAAAATCGAAAGAAGGCGTTTATAATGTACAAATTGTATTGCAGGATTTATCAAAGTGTTTTCAAAGTATTCGCTTATATCCTGCCCTGGCGTAAGCCAGAGGTTATACAGGGAGAGAACAGCTTAAATAAGCTACCGAAGCTAATAAAAAGTAAGCATGTAGATAGCGTCTTGATAGTAACGGATAAAACGATTGTAGCCCTTGGACTTATGGAGGGATTATTTGAAGGTTTAAGTGATGCGGGTGTAGACTTTGTTGTGTATGACCAAACCGTTCCGAACCCAACCATTGATAACATTGAGGATGCGTTGCAGATGTACAAAGCAAACAACTGTACAGGTATAGTTGCTTTTGGCGGCGGCTCTCCGATTGATTGTGCAAAGGGTGTAGGTGCACGTTTAGCAAGACCCAAAAAGAGTATTTCTAAGATGAAGGGGGTGTTTAAGGTTTTGAAAAGAATCCCTCCTTTATTTGCTATTCCAACCACTTCCGGTACAGGGAGTGAAACCACAATTGCTGCGGTTATAACCGACAGTAGAACCCATGAAAAGTATGCAATCAATGACACTTCACTCGTTCCACAGTATGCGGTACTTGACCCGGTGCTTACTGTTAATTTGCCACCGCATATTACTGCAACCACCGGGATTGATGCTTTGACACATGCCGTCGAGGCTTATATTGGTAGAAGTAACACAACAGAGACAAAACAGTACGGTAGAGATGCGGTAAAGTTAATTTTTGAAAACATCTTTGAGGCATATTCCAACGGCAAAAACCTTGTAGCACGTAAGAATATGCAAGAAGCTTCATTTTTGGCCGGTCTTGCATTTACACGTGCCTATGTTGGTTATGTACATGCGATTGCTCATACTCTGGGGGGATTTTACTCAGTTCCTCACGGCCTAGCTAATGCCATCATCCTGCCCTATGTTTTAGAGTATTATGGTAAATCAGCACACAAATCTTTAGCAGAACTTGCTGATGTAGTTGGTCTAAGTTTACCAGGGGACACAAGTGAACAAAAGGCCATAAAGTTTATTGAAGCTATTAAAAGGCTCAACGAAAGTATGGGGATTCCCAATAAAGTGCAAGGGATAATTAAAAGTGATATTCCTTTGATGGTAGAACGTGCTTTGGCCGAAAGCAACCCGCTTTACCCAGTGCCAAAGATAATGTCCAAAAAGGATATAAATAATATTTATCATATTATTAAGGAGTAGGTAATTATGTTTGGTTATGCTGGGAAAATCGCTAAGATCAATCTGAGTACTGGGACAGTGGGGGACTATACCATATCGGATAAGGATCGTGAAATGTTCTTAGGAGGCAAAACGCTGGCTGCAAAGATCATTTATGATTCTTTTAAGAGTAAAGTGGAAGCTTTTTCTGAAGAGAATATTATAGTGATCACTACCTCTCCCCTTGCCAGTTCAACATCCCCATGTTCATCAAGGTTTAACGTCTCTACAATTTCTCCTCTGACAGGCCTCTTAGTGTCTTCAAATTGTGGTGGAAGCTTTGGATTGCATCTTAAGCGTGCTGGTTACGATGGACTTGTTATTTGTGGAAAAAGCAAAGAAAAGGTATATGTTGAGATTACGACTGAAGATATTTCAATCAGAAATGCGACACATTTGTGGGGCAAAAATACTAGTGAGGTACAAGACCTGTTAGGTGGTAAAAACATAGGTAAGTTCGTTATAGGTATTGGCGGAGAAAATATGGTTAGGTATGCTGCAGTTATTAGTGAGGAACGGGCAGCGGGGCGTGGCGGAGTTGGTGCTGTGTTTGGTTTCAAGAACCTTAAAGGTATTATCGCTAGTGGAAAAGAGAGTACTGAGACGTTCGATAAACAAAATTTTAAAAATCACAACCTTAATTGGATAAAGTCCTTGAAAAAACACATACTTACAGGCCAGCAGTTACCAAAGCTTGGAACTGCATCACTTGTAAGTATGATGAATTATCGCAACCAATTTGCTACCAAGAATTATTCTAGGGGGAGTTATCATGACTTTGAAAGGATTAATGGCGAAACATTAAGGCAAGATCACCTAATCAAGAACAAAGGCTGTGTAACTTGCCCAATTCAATGTGGCAGGGTAGTTAAAGCCTATGGTAAAGAGGTTAAAGGACCTGAGTTAGAAACATTAGGCTTGCTTGGCAGCAATTTGCTTAACAATGATATGCAAAGCATCTTAAACCTCAATCATCTTTGCGACGAGTATGGAATTGATACCATTAGCTTTGGCAGTACGGTTGGTTTTGCAATGGAGCTAAATGAAAAAGGTTTATGGAAGAATGGATTGACCTTTGGCGATTGCTCACGACTGGAGGAATTAGTTAAAAAAGTAGCAACCCGCGAGGGAATTGGGAATGAATTGGCAGAAGGAACAAAACGTATTGCTGACAAATATGGTGGCAGGGATTTCGCAATGAATGTAAAAGGACTTGAAATTGCTGCTTATGAGCCACGTGCAGCACAGGGAATGGGATTAGGGTATGCAACGTCAAACAGAGGTGGGTGTCACTTAAATGGAGGTTACCTTGTTGTGCTCGAAGGGCTGGGACTAAATGTTAGTGGAAGGATTGCCAAAGGAAAAGCGGCCTATACCATCTTCTTTCAAGATTTGATGGAAGCAGTATCAGCTGGTGGAACGTGCCTGTTTACTACCTATTCCTTACTCCCTCAGGTGTTGATAAATAATCCTAATAAAAGTCTGGTAAGGTTTATTAACAGAGTTATACCTTATTATGGCTGGTTGGTGGGCTTTTTGCATAACAACGCTTGGTTAATGAGCTTTAACCTGAAGGGGGTACTGCCACATCCAGCGTCACTTAGACTAGTGACAGGCCTTAAGGTGACTATCGGGAGTTTCCTGAAGACAGGCGAACGGGGTTATAATCTTGAAAGGATTATCAACATTAGACAAGGACTGAAGAGTAGTGATGATACCCTGCCTAAGAGACTTACAAGTGAGCTTCAAAGGGCAGATGACCCGGATAGTAAGGTGAAACTAGAAGTAATGATTCAGGATTACTACAAAATCAGAGGCTGGGATGAACAGGGTGTGCCAACGAAACGTAGGCTTAAAAAACTGGGTTTAGAAGGGTATAGTCTATGATTACTGTTAAGTTTTTTGGCCTGATCAGTGTTGACTCTAATATAAGGCAACTGCTTGTAAAAGAAGGTACAGTAAGAGAGGTTTTAAATGAGGTCGTACAGAGCTGTCCTAATATTTCAGAACAGTTACTGACACAGGCAATTATGTTTCTCAATAATCAGCACATCACTGGAAAAAAACGCTTTTCTGTCGTACTCAAGGAAGGAGATGAGTTGGCTTTACTTAGTCCTTCAAGCGGGGGATAATGTGGGACTTTTCTAGAACTCGCAAAAGTTAAAGAGACAAAAGACTATCTTTTTTTGAGAGATAGTCTTTTGTCTCTTTAGTGAGAGGATAATCCTTGTCGCGGTTGCTCAACACTGGTGTAATTCTTCAATCAAGTTATAAAACGGGCCCTCTAACCACTTTAGGCAAGGCTATGTGGTTGGTTAAAAACTCCGGCAGTAACTTAGTTTTTATTTTTAGTAGGCTTATTTTTTTTAAAAGCCTCGATACAGAAATTAACAAATTTCTGCTGAATAAGGTCGAGATTATAGTTTTCAGGCCAAACAAGGCCGAGAGATACTTTTATGTTATTACTAATTGGAATATAGACGAAATCAGTATCAGGAATAATAAAAAATGAGGATGCCAGCGCTACTCCAAACCCCTTATTTATAAAGTCTGATGAAGAAGCAAAAATGTCAGAATGAACAAGAATATCGGGATCCCCATATTTTTTTAGCATTTCAGCATAGGGAAGACAGCCGTTCTCAATGATTATGATGGGATATTTAACTATTTCTTCTAAAGAGGCATTCTTAAATTTATTTAAGGGATGGTTTTTGCCAACCACAGCGTATAATTTCCCATTTCGAAGCTTTTCAAAATTGAAATTATATCCTTTTCCCTGTGTCTTCGAATACTTTTTTAAAATATCGTCAGATATCGCAATAAAACTAAGGGAACAATTATCAGCTTGAAAGTTTGAAATAACCCTTAAAGAATTGGTTTCTTTTAAATTTAGGCGTATATGAGGGTACTCTTGATGAAAATGAATTAATACCTTGGATAATATCGTATTGCCTAACTGTTGAGTTGTGTAAAGAGTCAAGCTTTCGACTGAGTTTTGTTTTGCTTCTTTGGATAAAGCCAAATCATGTTCTAATTCTTCTATTTTAGCCAATACTTCAGTTGCAGTCTTGACAACTTTTTCCCCTTCCTCTGTCAGATATACTCCTTGCCGAAAGCGATTGAGTAATTTAACTCCAAGCTCTAATTCGAGTTTGTGAATCGCACTACTTAGAGCGGGTTGACTGATATGAACGAGCTCAGCAGTGTAAGAGATTGATTTGTTTTTAGCAATTTCGCAAAGATAGTACAGTTGTTCTAAGCGCATTAGATAAAAACCTCCCTTGCAGTTTCGGTCAAGTAGAAGATCATTATTAATTATATAACATATTCATATTGCTTATCTAGCTGGATATAAAGAATCGATTGGTCAAAGAGATTACTGGAATATATGATGATGATAGAAAGGGAAACTATATAAGAGGTTAAGTTTTAAAGCCATCGAAGGTAGAGGAGGAAATAAACGAATGGTAAAAGTTAAAATGACACCCAGTGAAGCAATTTGTGAGACACTTTTAGCGGAGGGCGTCGACCATGTAACCGGTATTCTTGGTTCTGCGTTTATGGATCTATTAGACTTATTTCCGACAGCCGGAATTAAATTCGTACCGGTTCGTCACGAGCAATCAGCAGGACATATGGAAGATGCCTACTGTCGTGTTACCGGAAAATGTGGTGTTATCATCGGACAAAATGGCCCGGGAATCACTAATATGGTTACTTCCGTGGCTGCCGCTAACTCTGCACATACACCTATGGTCATTATTTGTCCGTCTGCTGGTACGCCAACGATAGGTTGGGATGGCTTCCAGGAGGCAGATACTGTACAAATATTCAAAGCTATTACTAAAGCGACCATTCAAGTTCCTCATCCGAAGCGAGCAGCAGATTGTTTAAGAACCGCTTTCCGTATTGCTTATGCAGAGCGGGGGCCAGTACTTTATGATATCCCTCGTGATTATTTTTATGGTGAATGTGAGGATCAAATCTTAGAACCACATCAATACCGAGTCGATAAACGTGGTTGCGGGTCTAGAGAATCTCTTGATCGAGCAACTGAGATTCTGCTTTTTGCTAAAAAACCCGTAATTGTCTCTGGTCGCGGGGTTGTGGACACTAAGTCTACTGATATTGTGGCAAAACTGGCAGAACTTCTCACCGCTCCCGTTGCTTGCACTTACATGCACAATGATGCTTTTCCATGTGACCATCCTCTTTGGGTTGGACCGATCGGTTACATGGGATCAAAAGCAGCCATGCACTCATTGGCGGAAGCGGATGTAATTCTTGCTCTTGGAACTAGGTTATCAGTCTTCGGTACTTTGCCGCAATATGATATCAACTATTTCCCGGAAAGTGCAAAAATCATCCAGGTTGATATAAACCCTAGGAATCTTGCTCGGACTCATCCCGTGGAAGTAGGAATCATAGGGGATGCCAAGGAAGCGGCTGTTGAGATCCTAAAGAGACTGGAAACAAAAATATCTACTCCGAAAGTAGATCAAGCCCGTATAGATATGATCCAAGAACGTGTTCAGGAATGGAGAAATGAGCTCATCAGCTTGGCCATGGTTGATGGCGTGCCAATCAATCCCCGTCGTGCCTTGTTAGAAATCCAAAAGGTAATGCCGGAAAATGCAATCGTGGCTACAGATATTGGTAATGTAGCTTCAACGTCTAACAGTTATCTGGAGTTTAAAGGAACGGGCAAGCACATTGCGGCACTTACCTTTGGAAACACCGGATTTTCATACCCTGCAGCTTTAGGGGCGCAGATGGCCAGTCCCGAGGCACCTGTAGTTTGTATAGTAGGGGACGGAGCATGGGGAATGAGTTTACATGAGGTAAGCACTGCTGTTGAACATAACCTACCAGTTGTAGCAATTGTCTTTAGAAACGGCGCTTGGTGTGCTGAAAAGAAAAATCAAGTAGATTTCTATAACAACCGTTTCGTGGGGGCGGAAATCCCTAATCCTGAAAGCTTTGTGCCGGTAGCTGTGGCGATGGGCGCTGAAGGCATCCGAGTGGTTAAACCGGAAGACGTTGGACCGGCACTAGAGAGAGCCTTAAACTTGCGTAAACCATTTGTTTTAGAAATTGTCTGTGATGGAACACAACTCGCTCCGCCGTTTAGAAAAGATGCTTTGAGGATGCCTACTCGTCTTCTTCCCAAATATCAACATCTCGATGTTAGGAACTGGTGAGTTAATCAGATTTCTAATCTGGTTAATTCAAGAACTTAAAAGTAAAACTCGTTCAGCTAAAGTTGAACATCGAGACTTCGGCGATGTCTCCAGAGGGAGTCTTAATAAAACTTGTGAAAGGGGAAAAGAATGATGAAGGTTACCGTGATTGGAGCAGGGGTTATGGGACCCGGAATTGCTCAAATTTGGCTAATGGGCGGCCATGAAGTGGTACTTACGGATCTTGTGCAGAAAGCATTGGAGGAGGGCAAAGAAAGTATTTACAACAGTCTTCAGACTATGAAGGCGATGGATATTATTGAAAATGATGCTGAGCTGTATATGTCTAAACTTGAGATTTCAACTTCTTTGGAACAAGCTGTCAAGGGAGCTAAATTAGTCATTGAGGTTGTACCCGAAAGAATGGATATTAAACAACAGCTTTATGGTCAGTTAGATAAATTATGTGAAAAAGATGCCATTATAGTAAGTAATACATCTTCGTTACCTTTGCCGGAAATTTTCCCGAATTTCCGGACGGGTAAGTTTTTTGTAGCACACTTTTTCAATCCTCCTCAGATACTTCCGCTGGTTGAACTTGTCAGGAATGAGACAACCGAGACAGAAGCTGTTGAATGGTTAAGAAAAGAATTGGAACTGTGCGGCAAGACACCCATAGTTGTCAATGGATTTATCAAAGGATTCTTGGTAAACCGTATGCAGTTGGCTATGACCAGAGAGGCCCTTAATCTTCTGGATCAAGGCGTAGTATCTGCGGAGGACTTGGATAAAACAACTATGGCGGCGGTTGGCTTCAAGTCAGCTTGGCAAGGGATTTTCAATACTATGGATTTTGTTGGACTCGATACTGTAGCTTTTGTGAATAACATAATTTTCCCGGATCTTTGCAACGATACTAGCGTACCTAAAATAGTTACAGATAAAGTGAGCGAGGGAAAATTAGGTATCAAAACCGGTGAAGGATTTTATAAATATGATCAAGGCAAAAGAGAAGAAGTGACACAGAAAAGGCTAACAGTTCTGCTTGAACAACTTAAGCTTTGGAATAAATACAAACCTTGTGATGTATAAGGGGAGTGACAGGGATGAACACCAAAGAGACTTTGGCCGCTCCTAAGGAAAAATTCAAAATGACGGACAGGCAGAAAAAAATGTGGCCGATATTGATTCTTGGAATATTCTTCGAGGGGTTCGATGACGCAGCACTTAATTTTGTTCTACCGTATATTACACAAGAATTTCAACTGACAACCGAAGTAGTGGGTTATGCTTTATCTTTGGTCGGGATAGGTGCATTGTGCGCGTTCTTTATTGTCCGAATGGCGGATAAGGTTGGGAGACGTCCGATTTTTCTAGGATGTGTTTACCTGTTTTCCATCTGTAGTCTATTGACAGTATTTATGCCAAATATTTATATGATTGTCGCTGTACAGTTTTTAGCAAGGGTATTCCTAATTGGTTGCTGGTCCATCGGATATACCATATTATCTGAGGAATTTTCCTCAGATAATCTAGGAGCAGTAAGTGGTTTGTACCAGATGACAGCAGTTTTGGGAGCTCTGACTATAGCTTTACTTCTGCCTTTAGTTCTTAAGCTGGGTTTTACCTGGAGAGCTTTGTATCTTATAGGCGCCCTTCCTCTGATTCCCGCCTTTATCTATAGAAAGAATCTGCCGGAAACTCAGCCTTTCCTAGAGCTTCAGAAACAGAAAAAAGCGGGAATAAAACAGCCCAAGGAAGACTTCTTCGCCGTATGGAAAAAGCCTCATGCAAAATATCTTTTGGTCATGTCTTTAGTATGGCTATTCTTATATTTTGGGATCAAAGGTTCATTGAATTTCTTAACTATGCGTTTGGTGATGGAACTTGCCTGGACACCCAGTATGGTTAGCATAACGATATTGTCCCAGACCCTAGCCGGTATGGTTATTATTAATCTGAATGGACGGTTGTTAGATAAGCTTGGAAGAAAGGGTGCTGCTCTAGTCATTATATCAGTAGGAGTAGCTGCCACGATCGTACAGTTCAATGTTCAAAGTTTTTACGCAGTGATTTTTTTCGGGATGATTGCTGCAGGTTTTGTCAATTCATTTCTGATAGTGGCTTCCACCCTTACCAATGAATTGTTCCCGACAGAACTACGTGCTAATGCAACGGCTTGGAGTAACAATATTATTGGACGGTTAGGTCAGATTCTTGTACCTAGTATGATAGGGGGACTAACTATGAGTATGTCCATCGGTCATTCTGTGAGTATTGCTATGCTTATGCCGTTAATATCTCTTATGCTTATCTTTGTGTTCTTGCCTGAGACCAAAAAACCTGCCCAACAAGTTAGGCAGCAGGAAGTAAAGATGTAACTATGAGGTGTTTGAACTATTATTAACTAAAATTAAGGAGGGCCTAACCATGAGTAACAAGTGTAGAGCAGGTGGTCTCGTGTCAGAGGTATTTAAAAAAGAAGGGGTTAAGTATCTTTTCGGAATCCCCGGCGGGCATATTTATCCAACAATGGAGAGATGTGAAGAACTGGGAATTAAGTTCATCGGTGTACGTCATGAAATGACTGCTTCCTTTGCAGCTGAAGGGTGGGCGCTGGCTACCGGAAAAATCGGAGTATGCACAGGGACAGCAGGACCCGGGTTTACTAATATGGTAACCGGTATGGCTAACTCGTTTGTTGGAGGAATTCCCGTAATGCATCTGGCAGGGAAGGCCAGAGTTATAGAAAATGACCGAAATGAGCTTCAGGATTTTAACCAAATGGCAATTGTAGCAAGTATGACAAAACATTCCAGAGCAGTAACAGAACCGGAACGAATACCTGAATATGTAGGAAGAGCACTTGCTCACGCCGTTAGCGGCAAACCCGGACCTGTATACTTAGAAATTCCGAGGGATCTGATGGATACAGAAGTTGACCTTTCAACTGTGGAATTTCAGAAAAACTACTGCTTAGATAGTAAACCCCAAGGAGACCCTGCAAGTATTAAAGGTGCCCTGGAACAGATTCAGCAGGCTAAAAAGCCAGTGATTATTGCAGGTTCTGGAGTTTGGTTTGCCCAGGCGCACAATGAACTAAAAGAATTCGTCGAAAAATCAGGTATACCATTCGCAACTCGCAATGCCGCTAGGGGTTGTGTCTCCGATAGCCATCCACTCTTTATATGTCCTGGTTATAATCATCCTATTCTCCAGGCAATCATGGCCGAAACTGATCTGGCTATAGTAATTGGCACAAGACCCGGCTTCACATTAAGTCGCGAAATTTTCCGTAAAGATCTGAAGATTATTCGCCTAGATGTTGATGCCGCCGAACTTACAAATCAACTAGATATTTCCATCGGCATTAACGGAGATGCTCGAGAAGTTCTTAGACAGCTCACTGATGGAATTAGTCAAGGCGGTTACCCGGAATGGGCTGGATATATTAATGCCGTAAAACAACAGTTCGCAGGTTTTTTTGTCCAAATGTGTGATGATAAACATACCCCCGTTCATCCTGTACATCTTATGAATCAAATTGCACAGAGAATTGATGAAAATACCATAGTGGTAATCGATGGGGGAGATACAGCTACCTGGGCAACTTTAGCTCTTCCGGCCTATGGTCCCGGACAAATGCTTTCGATTGCAGGTACAAGTTATGGGCCTTTGGGAGTAGGCATGGGATATGCCATTGCCGCTAAACTTGCCCATCCGAACAAGAAGGTAATAATGGTGACCGGCGATGGGGCATTTGGCTATGGAGCAATGGAATATGATACCTGTATACGTTACGGGCTTGATATAACTACTGTCATCCTTAATGATGGTATGTGGGGCATGATTAAAAGAGGAGAAGCCAAAAAGTCTAGTGGAAAATCAAAATTTGTAGGTGTACATCTTAATGAACAAGTACACTATGAGAAAATGGTAGAAGATCTGGGTGGCTATGGCGAATTTGTGACGGACCCTGACGAAGTAGGAAACGCCATTGATAGAGCTTTGGCTTCCGGTAAGCCTGCTTGCGTAAACGTTATCACCGATCCGGAAATTGGACCTCCGAGATAAGGGGGTTATTTCCAAGAGAGAAAATTATATTCTAGAAACATTTATAGAAAATGGAGGATTCTAAGTTGAGCGTAAAAGATGAAATATATGCATTTTGCGAGAAAATGAATGCCGACCCTGGCCATATCGAGTCAAAAAGTTTAGTATTCCAGGTAAATCTAAAGGAAAGCGGCCCCATACAAATGGTCATCAAAGATAGCAGTATTACAGTATTTGAAGACAATCCCCATACACCGGAAATTACTTTGATAATTTCTGATAATAATTACTCAAAATTACTTAAGAATGAATTGAATACTACAATGGCCTTTATGACAGGTAACATCAAAGTTGAAGGTAAATTAGATAAGGCGTTTAAGCTTCTAGAAATTGTAAAGCAATACCAATGATAGACATGTTAGCAACCACTGGAAGATTTTAATATCCCTATGATATTTTTGGCAGGGGTGGAGATATTTCAATAATCTCCACCCCTTTGCTAATTGTGATTAGCCTTAGTGAAAAGCAGCGAAAGCTGCTTTTTAACGTATTTCTTGGAACAAAACAGGAATATACACTTGGGGTGTGGAATTTATATATAGTGTGGACAACTTAACAAGAGGAATCGTACAAGAAATCGCACAAGGACAATTTATGAATTGTCCCTACACGTCATGGATGGTCAAGTGTCCTGATGGTGAAATTTTTATGTTTGGAGGATGGTTCTGTGGCGAAGGCTAAAAGACGCCGCACGGTTAATAAACAGGTGAATATGAGAGTAAGTTCCTTATCTGAGACGATACGCAATGAAGTGATCGGAGTTTTTATTGTGGGGATGTCTTGCTTAGGGTTTGTTACACTTTTCTCAGATAAGAGTGGTGTGGTTGGCGGGCAAATCAAACACCTTTTAACAGTGCTAGCAGGGAGTGGAAGAGTTAGTATTCCACTTATAATTGGGGCATGGGGTCTTGCATTTATGAATAAGCAAAGTTCTCGGTTGGGATCTAGAGCCGGGGGGGTACTCCTTCTTTGGCTTGTTTTTATCGGAATACTCCACCTTCAGTTACCTGAAATAGATACATTTTCAAGTGCGGAAATAATGGATGAAGGTATGTTAGGGCATGGTGGCGGGCTTATCGGTGCCGGAATTGCAATCCTCTTAAAAACAACGATCGGCATCTCTGGAAGCTACGTTGTTTTAATAATGGCTGCGCTTATGGGAGCTTTACTGATTACTAATCGCTCGTTAATAAAAGGAGTTCAAGAAGTAGGGCAGGTCGGAAAAGAATCAGGACAATGGGTCAAACACCAAATGGGGGATTTTATCGATGTTCTTAAAAATTCTGACACAGAGGAACCCCGGGATAAGAGTCTTGTTTCTCAGACCGATTTAAAAGCAGATGCAAAGCTTCCAACCAAAAAGGGTACTACAACAAAGGGGACCGCACGGGTCCTTGACCCGGATGTCGTTGAAAGGCCGCTGGTTATAAAAACCCTTGAAGATCATAATGAGATTCCAGACGAAGCTAACATTCCACCAAAAGGGCAGTTAGGATTTGATAAGTTATCTAATCCAATGAATGAAAATACCATTATGCCACCAGGAAAAGTGACCAGTACACCCGTCTCGCGTCAAACCCGACAAGATGGGAATTTTCAGCTCCCGCAAGTCATGTTGTTAAATAAATCTCTGAAAGTAAAAAATCCGAGGCTTAATAAGGACTTAGCCGATAATGTGAAAACACTGGAAGAAACCTTAGGAAGTTTCGGAGTCAAAATCAAAGTGACTCAGGTCACTCAAGGGCCTGCTATTACACGTTATGAGGCGCAACCTGCTCCAGGGGTTAAAGTGAGTAAAATTACAAATTTGGCGGACGATATTGCTTTAAGCTTAGCATCTGCTGACGTACGTATTGAGGCACCTATCCCAGGGAAGTCAGTGGTCGGTATTGAGGTACCCAACAAAGAGATCTCGATGGTTCATTTTCGCGAAGTCCTCGAAACGCCTGAGTATCAAGACAATCCGAGTAAATTAGCCTTGTGTTTGGGCAAAGACATTACAGGGACTCCAGTCATTGCAGATTTAACAAAAATGCCTCATCTTCTCATTGCAGGGGCAACGGGCTCCGGAAAATCTGTATGTATAAACACGTTAATTCACAGTATCTTGTTTAATGCTCGTCCTGATGAAGTGAAGTTTTTATTAGTAGATCCTAAAATGGTTGAACTGGCCAACTACAATGGTATTCCCCACTTGATTGCGCCTGTTGTTACGGACCCGAGAAAGGCAGCGGGTGCTTTGAAATGGATTGTGACGGAGATGGAGACTCGTTATGAACTGTTTGCTGCTGCCGGAGTGAGAGATATTGTCCGTTACAATTTTCTGCGCACCCAGGATAAGCTCGATGAGCATCCACCGCTACCGTATGTTGTAGTAATCATTGATGAATTGGCTGATTTGATGATGGTGGCACCGGGTGATGTAGAAGATGCGATTTGTCGTTTAGCCCAAATGGCTCGTGCTGCAGGAATTCATTTAATTGTTGCTACTCAACGCCCATCGGTGGATGTAATAACAGGTCTAATTAAAGCAAACATTCCGTCTCGTATTGCTTTTGCAGTATCTTCTCAGACGGATTCCAGAACTATTTTGGATATGAATGGTGCTGAGAAGCTTTTAGGACGAGGGGACATGCTTTATTATCCCATGGGAGCTAGTAAGCCCCTTCGCGTCCAAGGATGTTATTTGGGCGATAAAGAAGTAGAAAATGTGGTTTCGTTCCTACAGAATCAAGCTAAACCTGAGTACCAAGAAATACCGAACCTTGATATAGTGAATACTAATAAGGAAGAAATGGAAGATGAACTCTTTTACCAGGCAGCCCAACTTTTCATTGAAGGCGGAACGGCTTCTGTCTCTCTTCTACAACGCCGTTTACGAATCGGATATACACGGGCCGCCCGCTTAATGGATTTTCTTGAAACAAAAGGGGTTGTCGGTGGATACGAAGGCTCCAAACCCAGAGAAGTGTTAATGACAAGAGGTCAGTTTGAATTAAAATATGGTCAGTGGGTGGATGAAATAGTACATTAGTTGCATATTCCTTCTGTAGGATTTATGATAACATAAAGAGTATATCGAACTGGAAGGAATTAATGATGATTAAGGAGATTAATGTAGAAGAACTCAGAACTTTAGATAAGCCGATTCTGATTGATGTTCGCTCTGAGGGAGAATATTCCGAAGCGACGATTCCAGGTGCTATTAATCTTCCTCTTTTTAATAATGAAGAACGTGCTGAGGTTGGTACGACATACACACAGACTTCACCGAGTTTGGCCCGGGAACTTGGACTAAGTATTGTTAGCCCAAAGCTTCCAGAAATGGTCAAAAAGGTGGAAGAATTTTCAAAAAAGGGACCACTTGTCCTTTTTTGCTGGCGAGGCGGTATGCGAAGTAAATCTTTTGCAACGGTAGTAGAGCTAATGGGCATTCCTATTTATCGTTTACAGGGAGGGTATAAAGCGTATCGTACTCAAGTGGTTGATTTTTTTCAAAAAAAATTGCCATTTCAGGTAGTGGTGCTCCGGGGGAATACAGGAGTTGGAAAAACTGAGCTCTTGGGCCATTTACGAGCTGAAGGGTATCCTGCAATTGACTTAGAGGGACTAGCCAATAACCGAGGATCTGTTTTTGGCGCCATGGGTCTAGGTAATCCGCCGTCTCAAAAAAAATTTGAAGGATTATTGTATGAGGAACTTGCATCATTAAATGAATTTCCTTATATTATTGTAGAGTGTGAAAGTAAGCGAATTGGCAGGGTTACCTTGCCGGCATCCTTCTTTACAGCAATGCAAGAAGGTATCCAAATACTTCATTATGATTCCTTGGAAAATCGAGTTCAACGTCTGATAAAAGAATACACCACATTTCCGGAAGCTATTCAGGAGATAAGAGTTGCTCTAGGGCGGTTAGTAAAGACGTTGGGTCATGTGAAAGTTCAAGAGTTACAGGGGTTGCTAGATTCTAACTGTCTGGACAAATTCACCGAGCGATTACTTGTCGAGTACTATGATAAACTTTATGCTTATCCCAATAAGCCAAGCTCTAAGTATGCCTTTTATATAAACTATGAAGAGCCTGCGAAGGCGTTAAGGGAGTTGGAGTGCTATCTTGATGAGAAGGTGGCCCAACGAGGCGGAGAACCTCCTGTACCTAGAGTACGATATTCAACAGAATAAGCCAGGATTGCTAGGCGCAGTAACTACCCTAATTGGAATGCTAGGCCTTAACATTTTAACCGTTACGGGGATCGATCAGGTCAGAAGAGGGCTTTTGATAGAAACTCATTCAACGGGAAAAGTAAAAGCATTACACGAAGCGCTTAGCGAAGTAGAAGCCATTAAAGTAAGGGCCTTTCGTCAACCAACCCTGTCAGACCGAATCGCACTACGACATGGTAAACGTCTGGATATGGCAGAGACCAATCCTCCGACCTATCGGTTTGTTCGGGAAGAATTAGGTGTGTTAGTTGACTTTTTAGGAGATACTTTATTAGAAGGCGGAAATAACGTCATTGGAATAAGGGGCATGCCTCGTGTCGGTAAAACGGAAGCAGCGATTGCCGCCTGCGTCTATGCCAATAAGCGATGGATTTTGTTGTCGTCGACTATTATTCGTCAAACTTTACGAACTGAACTACTAGCAGACGAATCCGTAAATAGTGTTTTTCTAATTGATGGTATTACTAGTACCACTCGAGGAAATGAAGCACATTGGTCCTTATTAGAAAAGACTTTGCAAGTACCAAAGCCTAAGATTATCGAACATCCGGATATTTTTATCCGGGACGGTCGATTAGAAGTTGACTTTGATTTTATGATTGAAATTCGCCATCATGAAGACGACGTCATTCGTATAGAGGATATCGCAATGAGTTTTAGTGCATTCGATATGAGTTAATAGGGATAGAAAGGGGGTTTTAACGATGGCAGGAGAAGGACAAATGCTCCGGGCCGCTCGTGAAGAAAAAGAGTGGAGCTTGTTGGACACTGAGGAAATCACAAAAATTCGTGTGCGCTATATTCAAGCCCTTGAAGAAGAGGAATACGGGATACTTCCGGGAGCTACTTACGTTAAGGGTTATTTAAGAACCTATGCAAAACAATTGGGTTTAAACCCTGATGATATTATTGGACTCTATAGTTCATCAATCAAGCAAGAGGTTACACCTGTCATTGAAGAACCAGACAGGATGGTTGTTCGGTCTCACTCATTGTGGGTTAGGCCAGTGATCATCGGAGGTATGGCGTTGGCGGCAATAGTGTTGGCAATTAGTATCAAAAATTTGTATCAACCAGAGGATATTCCAGACTCAGCTTTCACTTCACCACCCTTGATAAGTGCACCTGATTCTGGCCCAACGGAACCCTCTCCAACTGTACCCAAGACGCCTTCCCAAAGTTCCCCGCCAGATGTTGTAGCCTCTACGCAAGATGGCTTAACCGCACATTTAGTTTTCACACAAGCCTGTTGGATTGAGATTAAAGTTGATAATCAAGCACCTTTTCAGGGTACATTTGCAGCCGGCTCTACTAAAGAGATCAAAGGAACAGATAAAATTGAGCTGGTCTCAATTGGGAATGCAGGCGGACTAACAGTAACTTTGAATGGTAAATCCATGCCGAGTTTAGGAAAACCAGGCCAAGTTCTGCGTAATATTATTTTGACGAAAGAAACGTTGAATCAACTTTAACGAATTCAAACTTAAGATTTAAAGGAGAGTTTATTTTGGCTAAAGATTCTTCATTCGATATTGTTTCCAAGGTTGATATGCCTGAAGTTATGAACGCAATTCAACAAGCCCAGAAAGAACTTGCGCAACGCTTTGATTTTAAAAATAGTAAATCGTCGATTAAACTTGAGGGCGAAAAGATTATTTTAGTTTCTGATGACGATTTCAAAATGACTAATGTAGTTGACATTCTAGAAGGAAAACTTGTCAAGCGAGGAGTCTCCTTAAGAGCCTTAGACTATGGAAAGTCTCAACCAGCGGCGGGTGATACAGTTAAGCAAGAGGTTAAATTGGTTCAAGGAATCGCCCAGGAGAAATCGAAGTTAATTATTAAAGCCTTAAAAGATAGCAAAATCAAAGTGATAACTTCAATTCAGGGAGAAGAAATTAGAGTGTCCGGTAAGAATAAGGATGACCTACAAGCAGCTATTGCCTTATTACGCAAGGAAGATTTTGGAATAGAATTACAGTTTATCAATTTCCGGTAAGAAAACTTGGCTAGCGTCAATCACTATAGTTGAGGTAACCTAAAAAGCGCCTAAAAATGCTTGGCAAATTTGCCAAGCTTTTTTAGGCGGAAAAATCATTTTTTAGGGAATTATACAACTTTAAAGGAAATTACCGAGCCAATATTGAATAGTAATAATTATTTGGTAGTGGAAAGGATAATTGATATGGAGAAGTCTACTTACATTGGTTTGTTTCTTGCCGCAATCGCCGTTGGAGTAGGGATGGTTTTGAAAGGCGCTAGTTTAACATCTCTCCTGAACCCTGCTGCAATCTTAATTATCTTCGTTGGTACTGCAGCATCATTATTTATAGGTTTTCCCATGGATGATCTAAAAGCTGTACCAAAGCTCTTTAAGATTATGTTCACTTCCCAGACATTAGTCTCGAAAAGCGAATTGATTGCCCAAATTGGTGAATGGGCGACTGCCAGTCGGCGAGAGGGACTACTCTCACTTGAAAGTAAGGCAGAGGAGATTGAAGACGAATTTCTCAGGAATGGAATGCGTATGGTCATTGACGGGAATGACCCAGAATTTATTCGCGAAGTGCTCATGGAAAATATTTCAGCAATGGAAGAGCGACACCGACAGGGTGCGCTTATCTTTACTCAAGCAGGAACCTATGCACCGACCCTGGGGGTACTTGGAGCGGTGGTTGGTTTAATTGCCGCTTTGGGTAATCTCAATGAAATAGAAGCCTTAGGACATCTGATTTCTGCAGCCTTCGTGGCAACATTGTTAGGTATCTTTTCAGGATACGTTTTATGGCATCCCATGGCTAATAAATTAAAACAAAAATCCAAAAAAGAGACACAGATTAAAATGATGATGGCTGAAGGACTCTTAGCGATTCAAGCAGGTGAGCCGGTGTTATCCATTAATCAAAGGTTAGCAGTTTTCCTCACTCCTACTGAACGTAAAGCTATGGAGGAGGAGAAAGCTTGAAAAAGCATAAGAAAGAACATCATGAGGAACATATCGATGAAACATGGCTTATACCTTATGCAGACTTGTTAACCCTGTTACTGGCCTTATTTATTATTTTATTTGCCTCCAGTCAGGTGGATGAAAAGCGGTATTCTCAGGTTATGCAAGGATTAAATAGTGCATTTAACGGAGGCATAAGTGTTTTTGACGAATCTGATAGTATTTCGTTAGATGACGTTTCCACTAACGATATCAAGAATATTAAAGAGAGTGAGCAGGTCCAAAACCTCAAAGACTTGATTAATAAGGAACGACAGGACATGGAAGCAATTAAGAAAGAGTTAGATGCTTTTATTAATAAAAATGGTCTGACAATGCAACTTCAAACTAATGTAACTAGCGATATGTTGAAAATTACCATCCAGGATTATGCGTTATTTGATTCAGGCATGGCCGTGGTAAAACCAGAGGCTCAAAAACTGGCGTTAGTTATTTCGGACATGTTAAGTATGTATCCTGATTACAAAGTAGAAGTTGCTGGGCATACTGATAACATACCTATTAATAATAGAGAATTCGATTCAAATTGGGATTTAAGTTCAAGACGATCTTTAAACTTTATGAAATACCTCTTAAATTCGGATAACCTTGACCAAGCACGATTCCGTTCCATTGGATATGGAGAGTATCAACCCATTGACACCAATGCAACGCCTGAGGGGCGTGCAAAAAACCGACGTGTCGAAGTGAATATTATTCGAAATACGATAGAAGCTAAAACCATCGCTCCATAATCCCAATCTTAACCCCATGGTTGGTTGATATAGAAAGGTGAGACTATGCGTACACGAAATTTTTTACCCATGAATCGAGCAGATATGGAGGCTGTTGGCTGGAAGGAACTAGACTTTCTCCTGATTACGGGAGATGCTTATGTAGATCATCCTAGTTTTGGAATAGCCATTATTGCCCGTCTTTTAGAAAAGAACGGTTATCGAGTAGGAATCTTGGCACAGCCTAATTGGAAAGACCTTCAAGATTTCCGTGTGATGGGAAAACCTCGCTTAGCGTGTTTGATCTCTGGCGGGAATTTGGACTCCATGGTTAATCATTATACTGCGGCTAAGAAGAAACGACATAAGGATGTCTATTCCCCTGGAGGAGAGTCAGGTCTTCGTCCAGATAGGGCTACAATTGTTTATTCAAATCGGGTTCGGGAAGCCCTTCCGGGTGTACCAGTAATTTTGGGGGGGATCGAGGCTTCCCTGAGACGCTTTGCCCATTATGATTTTTGGAGCAATGACGTTCGGCGGTCCATTCTGCTAGACAGTCAAGCCGATTTACTGGTTTATGGTATGGGAGAAAAGCCAATTGTTGAGGTTGCAGAACGTCTAAACAACGGGGAGTCAATTGATCAGATAATGAATGTTAGAGGTACAATGGTTCCTTTGAGTGGGGACGTTGTTCCTGAAGATACCTTAGTTCTTCCAAGCTTCGACGAAGTCGCTAAAAATAAGAAAAAATACGCTGAAGGTTTTTGGGTACAATACAACCAACAGGATCCTTTTGTAGGGAAATCTATGCTTCAGCCCCATGGGCGAAAAAGCGTGTTACAGAATAGGGCTTCCCTACCTTTGACCCAAGCGGAGATGGATGCTATCTATGCATTGCCATATATGGGAACCTATCATCCCTCCTATGAGGAACGAGGGGGAATCCCGGCGATTGAAGAAATCGAGTTTAGTTTAACCAGTGCAAGAGGATGCTATGGAGCATGCTCTTTTTGTGCGTTGACATTTCACCAAGGTCGAATCGTACAAAGCAGAAGTGCGGAATCGATTATTCGAGAAGCTGAACAAATGACTTGGAATACACGCTTTAAAGGGTATATCCATGATGTGGGAGGTCCAACAGCTAATTTTCGAAGGCCAGCCTGTAAGAAACAATTAACCAAGGGCGCTTGTTCAGATAAACAGTGTCTGTTTCCTAATCCGTGCGCTAACTTAGAGAATGATCATGAGGAATATATTGACTTGCTGCGTCGTCTCCGTAATTTACCTAGGGTGAAAAAAGTCTTTGTTCGTTCCGGTATTCGATATGATGCGGTGTTAGCCGATCGAAAATCGAAGTTTATCCGCGAACTTTGTGAGCATCATGTCAGCGGTCAATTAAAGGTAGCTCCGGAACATGTTAGTGATGCAGTTTTAAGATTAATGGGCAAACCAGGTAAAGGTGTATACGAAGAGTTTGTACAAGAGTTCCGTAAGACCAATGAAAATTTAGGAAAAAAACAATACCTCGTACCCTATCTAATGTCTTCACATCCGGGAAGCACACTCAAAGAAGCCGTTGAACTGGCGGAATATGTTCGAGATATGGGTGTAAATCCTGAACAAGTCCAAGACTTTATCCCAACCCCAGGCACCTTATCAACTTGCATGTACTATACTGGTCTGGACCCAAGGACTATGCAACCAGTTTATATTCCGCGAAGCATGCATGAGAAAGCGATGCAGAGGGCTTTAATTCAGTATCGGAATCCTAAAAACTATGGGCTTGTTGAAGAGGCTCTCCGCTCGGCTCATCGCGAAGATCTCATCGGGTATGGACCAAAATGTTTAATACGACCTAGAAATTATGTACGTGACGATCAGAAAGATACGGGCAACAAGAAAGCTAAAAAGCCGACGAGACGATCAGGTATGAAGAAAAAGGATGCTCCAGGCAAGGAATTACAGGGCAAAGATGCGGTAATTAAGGGAACGGCGAGTAAAACTAGTAAAGACACATCGGGTAAGTCAGATCGTTTCAAGAAGAGTGTCATTGCACCTCTCAAAGGGACAGCAGGCAAATCAGAGCGTTCTAAGACTGTGCGGAGTATAGAGTCCCCCCAGCAAGGTCTCTCAAAGAAAACTGATAGGCAAAACGAAAAGAGAAAACAGCATCAAGGAACCCAGAAAAGAAAGTGAGTGAACTCTTTAAACTAAGATAAATGTAAACGACCCTAAGCCGAAAAAGCAGATCGGTTTAGGGTCGTTAATTATTTGTAGTACTAGTCAAAAGTAAAACCATAATGTCATCCTTGAGCGTTAGCGAAGGATCTAGATCCTTCATTCGTCCCTCCTTCAGGATGACACGGTGCTTAAGCTTTTTAGCAATGACATGCCCGGTTCAAAGGAAGTAAGAGAACCGTCCCCGTGCTTCCCACTATGTCCAATCTCCAAATTCATCAATCAGCAGATCTTCTGCCTCATCAAGAGTAATTCTCCCAAGCTCTTTGAGGTAGCCATCTTCTGACCATTCCAGAAAATCCAGGTACGTAAAGTCTGGTTCCTCATAATAAAATTTCGAAAAGGAAAACCAAGTCCCTTCAGTGCCAGTATCCTCTTCGTAACGAAGTAGGTAGTATTCAGTCTCTTCAAGCTTACTTTGGAAAAAGATAGCCTGACCGGGTACGATTTGAACAACTCGAGCATCCTCATACTGTCGATTGACAAACTGAAGAGTAAAGGTTTGTAATGGAATTTGGTCATTAATCTCTGGAACGGGGGCGTGGGCAGGTTTGGGGATTGGACCCGTAGCGGTTATTGGTTTGTTTTCCCAGGTATAAGTCGTTTCGGTTGTTTGTGCCACTTCCATCTCTTCGGCAATTGCTTCTAGGCGGCGAGAAACCATCGAGGGAAGGGTGAATTCTTGGCAGTACGTGGAACGGCAGTGATAAACTGGAACATTATCCACACGCCCTACGCCGTGGGCCAAATCAATTGGAACAGTTCGAGCAGTCAGATATCCTATATCTCCACAACCACACGTATCGATGGGTTCAATTGTTTCTTCTTCGATAAACACACATGACACCTCACAAAGTTTATCGATTTCAAGACTTCTGCGTTTAGACTTCGCCATCGAAGTATCGGTAGTCAGTCTTTGATCGACGAGTGTACTGGACCTTTATTCGACATGAATTTAATAATTCCTTTGTAAACTCATACATTAAATGTTGCCATTTAACGCAAACTTTACACAGAGAAGGCTAAACTGTGGTTTTTCAAACTTTATGTAAGGTATTTCTGATCGATATTTTGTGACAGGAGGGAATCTTAGTGTTTAGAAAAAAAGGAAAATTATTAGCATACTTAGCAATGACCGCTTTAGTTCTTATCCTTGCTGGGTGCGGTGAGCAGGCTCCAGGAACTTCAACAGGTCAGGAAAAAGTAAATCTGACTGGATCAGGAAGTTCTTTTGTCTATCCTCTATTAAACCAACAAATCGAAGAGTACCGTAAGCAAAATTCAGCCATAACGATTAATTACCAAAGTACTGGTAGTGGTGCGGGGATTAAACAAGTATCAGAGCAAACGATTGATTTTGGGGCAACTGACGGTCCGATGACTGAGGACCAGCTTAAAGCCGCAAAAGGTGGTAAAATTCTACACATTCCTTTGACTCTAGGTGCCGTAGCAGTTACATATAATGAACCCAATTTGCCGAAGGATCTTAAAATAGATCCTAAAGTACTGGCTGACATATTTTTGGGTAAGATTACCAAGTGGAATGACCCAAAGATTGCAGCAGATAACCCAGATGTATCTTTGCCAGATTCAACTATTACAGTTGCCCATCGTTCGGATGGGAGTGGCACAACTTATATATTTTCAGATTATCTCAGTCGTATTAGTTCGGAGTGGTCAAGCAAGGTGGGCAAAGGAACTTCTTTAAGCTGGCCGGCAGGACTCGGTGGTAAAGGAAATGCTGGTGTGGCCGGCGTAATTCAACAGACAACCGGTTCCATCGGATACTTAGAGTTGGCTTATGCGGTACAGAATAACTTGCCCTATGCAAGGATAAAAAACAAGGAAGGTAATTGGGTAGCTCCCTCTCTTCAATCAACGTCTGCAGCCGCTGCAAACGCAACGATCCCTGATGATATGAGAGTGTCAATAGTTAATGCACCTGGTACGGATGCTTATCCGATTGCTGGTTTTGCTTGGGCTTTGATTTATCAGGATCAAACAGATAAAGCTAAGGGGACGGCACTGGTTAACTTCCTCAATTGGGCCATTCATGACGGGCAGGCTCTTGCTGAAGGGCTACATTACGCAAAGCTGCCAGCGAATTTAATTAGCCGTGAGGAAGAACTACTTAAATCTATCACGTTTCAGGGGCAGTCATTATTGAAATAGAGAAAACCTAGGGAAAGTAAGGTATCAATTGGACAGATGCCAAGCTTTAAATGACTGGATGAGGAAGGCGAAAGGATACGAAAATATGAGTAAGCAATATAAACTTACTGCTTCACTAGGAGATCAAATTTTGAGACTGTTGACTCTGTCAATGGCTATCGGTGTATTGGTACTGATGGTGTGGATGGGATGGCAAATGTTTGATACGGCAAGACCAAGTATCCAAAGGTTTGGACTTGGCTTCATTACCAGCCGTGTGTGGGATCCAGTTAAGGAACAATTCGGAGCCCTCCCCTTCATCTATGGAACATTAGTGACGTCTTTTTTGGCCTTGCTTCTGGCAGCCCCAATCGGACTTGGTGTCGCTATCTTTCTTAATGAGATGGCGGAGTCAAGGTTTCGTGCTGTCGTTGGATTCTTGGTAGAGATGTTGGCTGCAATTCCCAGCGTTGTTTATGGTCTTTGGGGAATTTTCGTCTTAGCCCCTTGGTTAAAAACAACCGTTGAACCTGGACTGGCAAAGTGGTTAGGGTTTATTCCTCTGTTTCAAGGTACTCCTGTCGGTTTTGGTATGTTAGCAGGTGGATTGATATTGGCGGTGATGATTCTACCTACGATTGCGGCCATCTCTAGGGAAGTAATGGCTGCTGTGCCTAATATGCAACGAGAAGCTGCCCTTGCACTAGGTGCAACAAAGTGGGAGATGATTAGGGTAGCCGTTCTACCTTATGCGAAATCAGGAATTATGGGAGGCATTATGCTGGGTTTGGGTAGAGCACTTGGCGAGACAATGGCTGTAACTATGGTAATTGGTAATCGCCCAGATATCCTAGCCTCCTTATTTGCTCCTGCCTATTCTATGGCAGCAGTGATAGCCAACGAGTTTACGGAAGCTACGTATGATCTATATTTAAGTGCCCTAGTTGAAATCGGGCTGATTCTTTTTGGGATCACACTTGTTCTGAACTTTTTTGCCCGACTTCTTGTTTGGTCAGTAGGGCGTGGTCCGAAGGGAGGCAGCATTGTATGAATGATATTTTCCGAAAATATCAAAATTGGTTAATGTTGATTGTATTTATCATAGCGACTGTTATCGCCTTAATTCCATTGTTCGGGGTGCTTGGTTATGTTTTGAAAAATGGATTAAGCGCTTTGAATATACAATTTTTTATTAATTTGCCGAAAGCAATGGGGTTGCCAGGGGGTGGAATGGCTAATGCAATTGTAGGTACATTAATCATGGTTCTAATTGCCAGTCTAATTGGTATTCCAATTGGTATTCTTGCGGCAATTTATTTGACAGAATATGATCGTCACAGCTGGTTAAGTACAGTGGTTCGTTTTGCGACAGATGTCTTAACTGGGATTCCTTCGATCATTGTCGGTATTGTCATATATACTGCAGTGGTTTTGAAAATGGGTAATTTTTCTGCGCTAGCAGGAGGACTTGCTTTGGCAATAATTATGATCCCTTTAATCATTCGATCAACTGAGGAAATGCTGAAACTTGTTTCTCATTCAATCAGAGAAGCCGGTTACGCCCTTGGAATCTCCAAAGGCAAAACAATATTGAAGATAGTTTTGCCAACCGCGGCAAAAGGAATCATTACTGGGGCGATGCTGGCAGTAGCACGTGTTGCTGGAGAAACAGCCCCCTTATTATTCACGGCGTTAGGAAATCAGTATTGGGCTCGCTCATTGAATGAACCGATTGCTTCATTGCCGGTTCAAATCTTTCAGTATGCGACCTCTCCCTATAAGGAATGGCACCAACTTGCTTGGGCAGGATCTTTAGTGTTAATTCTAATGGTAATTATCTTGAATTTAGTTGCGCGGTTTGCCTTTCGATCGCGAAGTATCTAGGAGGTGGAGTACTGATGGGTCATACGCTAAGTGTTCGTCAGCTTGAGGCTTGGTATGGGTCTAATCAGACCCTAAAAGGCATAAATATGGAGATTGCATCGAATCATGTGACAGCTATTATTGGTCCGTCGGGGTGCGGTAAATCAACTTTCGTCCGTTGTATAAATCGAATGCACGAGACGCTGCCTGGAAGTAAAGTTAAAGGCGAAATTATATTAGATGGAGAAAGTATTTACGAGCAAGATCCTGTGGTATTACGAAAAATGGTCGGGATGGTATTTCAAAAGCCCAATCCCTTTCCTTCCATGAGTATTTATGAAAATGTTGTAGCAGGTGTACGGCTTAATGGGATGCGAAACAAGAAAACTCTACAAGACATTGCAGAGAAAAGTTTACGTATGGCAGCCTTATGGGATGAAGTCAAAGACCGCTTAAATTATTCAGGTATGAGCTTATCAGGTGGACAACAACAACGCTTATGTATCGCAAGGGCCCTCGCCGTCGAACCCTCCGTATTGCTGATGGATGAGCCGGCCTCTGCTTTAGATCCCATCGCAACTATGCATATTGAGGGTTTAGTCAGACAGTTAAAAGAGGATTACACCATTTTGATTGTCACACATAACATGCAACAGGCGGCACGTATCGCAGACTCTACAGCGTTTTTTCTGAATGGAGAGCTGGTAGAGCACGGGCCAACTTCTGAGATTTTTACCAATCCGAATGATAAGCGTACGGAAGACTATATTACAGGGCGTTTTGGATAGAGAAGGAGGAAATGTAATGCGTCAGCCATTAAATGAAGGACAGCTTGTCTTAATAGAATTACTGAAAAAAATGGGGGAAGAAGTTGAGCGGATTCTTAAGGGATGTATGCAAACGTTAATATCCTTAGATAGAGCTCAAGCTGAATTTTGGATTGCAGAGGACCAGAAAATCAATGATTTTGAACGTCAGGTAGATGATGAATGTGTACGTTTAATTGCAACTCAGCAACCAGTGGCAAAAGATTTACGGAAGATTATCTCAGCAATGAAAATATCGACGGATCTAGAACGGATGGGGGATTTGGCAATTGATATTGCTAAGATCGTGCGGAGGATGGAAGGACCTTTATTAAAACAGCTTGTTGATATTCCGATCATGGCGGAAAAGGCTCTTGGAATGATGAAACAAGGTTTAGAGGCTTATGCAAGTGAGGATATGGAACTCGCCAATGATTTAGCAGTTCAAGACGACCAAGTCGACCATCTGTATAAAAGAGTCCTGCGAGACTTGTTAGTTATCATGATGGAAAAACCAGAAGTTTTAGATCAAGGTATGTACTTATCCTTTGTGGGTCGTTATCTTGAACGGTTTGCTGATCATGCCACTAATATTGGAGAAAATGTGATCTATATCGCGACAGCGGGCAGACAGGATCTTAATAAGTAATTTTTCTAGAAACAATATTTTTTGACCTTGTGGAAGTGTTGGTTTATACTAATAAAGGTAAACCATTGATATGAGGTGTAACGTTGAGGAAGAAAGTTGCAGTTGTCACTTTGGGTTGTCCAAAAAATCAAGTGGACAGCGAAGTAATGTCAGGATTACTGGCCCAAAATCACATATTTATTGAAAACCCAGAAGAAGCAGATGTTATAATTGTCAATACTTGTACGTTTATTCAGTCTGCCAAGGAAGAATCGATTGAAACAATCTTTGAAATGGCAAGTTTAAAGAAATCTGGCACTTGCCAGACTTTGATTGCGACAGGTTGTTTAGCTCAACGCTACGGTTCTGAATTAATGCAGGACATTCCTGAATTAGATGGTGTACTTGGAACGGGAAATATTGATGAAATCACGCAATTGGTACAGACCGCTGAAGGATCACGCACCTCCTTGATAAAACAAGGGACACCAGATTTCCTCCATAATGAGCAGATGCCTAGAAGGAGATCCACGCCGGATTATTTAGCCTATGTAAAGGTTGCCGAGGGCTGTGATAATTATTGTACCTATTGCGTCATTCCTCATGTCCGTGGGCGTTTTCGTAGTCGCACGGAAGAATCAGTGATACACGAAGTACAGGAGATGGCTGCTCAAGGAGTTAAGGAAATCCTCGTTATGGGGCAAGACACCACGCGCTATGGGCAAGATCTTTATAAGGAGTTCCGCCTTCCTCAACTGATTCGCAAGCTCGCTCAAATTGAGGGGATTGAATGGATTCGCTTAATGTATTGCTATCCGGAACGCTTTACAGATGAATTGATTGAAACCATGCGACAGGAACCTAAAGTCTGCAAATACATTGATTTGCCGTTACAACATGCGGACAATAAGATTCTAAAAGATATGAACCGACGCGGAACCATAGAACAAGCGGAAACTCTCATTGGAAAGTTGCGTAAAGCAATTCCGAATATAACCCTTCGAACAACCATGATCACTGGTTTCCCAGGAGAAACTGAACAAGAATTTCAAACGATGGTCGATTTTATTCAACGTGTCCAGTTTGATAGACTGGGAGTGTTTGCCTATTCTCAGGAGGAGAATACACCAGCCGGTCAACGGGAAGATCAGGTTCCTCCAGAAGTGCGCGAACAGCGCAGAGATCAGATTATGCAGATTCAACAAGAGATTTCTCGGCAAAGGCAACAGCGATGGGTTGGTCAAGTAGTGACTGTGCTGCTTGAGATGAAGCTGCCAGACGGGCGGTGGATGGGCCGAACAGAAGGAGATGCTCCTGAAATAGATGGGCAGGTCTATATCCCTGATACTCAGACCTCACTTCATGTCGGAGATATGATTAGAGTTCGCATTACGGAAGCGGATATCTACGATTTAATGGGAGTGGTTATCTCGTGAATTTACCCAATCGTTTAACTCTGGCCCGGATTATTTTAATACCGGTGTTTATGACCTTTTTATTGCTAAAGGTCCCTAAAGGTTATACACTGTTTCCCCATCAAGACTTAGTTGCGGCCGTGATCTTTATCCTAGCCGCTGCTACAGATGGCTTGGATGGCTATATTGCTCGCAAGCGGAATCAAGTTACGAACTTGGGCAAGTTTATGGACCCTTTAGCTGATAAACTTTTAGTCTCTGCTGCTCTCATCTCCTTAGTACAACTTGGAGAAGTGACAGCATGGATTGCTTGGATTATCTTGGCCAGAGAGTTTGCGGTAACGGGGCTACGAGCCATTGCGGCAGTAGATAGAGTAGTTATTAGTGCTAGTAAACTTGGTAAAATTAAAACAACCACTCAAGTCATTGCAATTTCTGCAATACTACTGAATGATTGGCCTCTTTCACTGATTGGTATATACATTGGTCAACCACTATTATACATAGCCCTGTTTTTCACAGTTATATCAGGTTTTGATTATCTGATTAAATCAAGGAAATTATTACGAAAGTAACTGAGCGAATTCAACTCTTAAGATGAACTTGTAACGCTAAAGAAGGATACGTGGCTTTCGACTTTAGTTGTTAATAAACTAGAAAATGGGTGCCTTTCTCTTAGGGAAGGGTACTTATTTTTTGTACATGCCGATACGCCACACCACTGATGAATGAAAAGACATTAACTTAAACTTATTTTCGGGGTAGAAAGTATAACTGTCACCAGTTAATTTTCTGGATTTCTAAGGTTACTTAAATTTTCCTTATTTGGCTATAAGTTATTTTTTCTGTCTGATATACAACGTGCTATAATGTCGGTATAGCATGAAGTGTAGCAAATGGAGGAAGATGTAATGACAAATCGCCGAATACTGCTGATCAGTCTAGTCGGTTTTCTGATTTTTGGAGGGTTAATAGGAGGCAAGGTTGTCTATCAGAAAACCTGGGTTGATGTATCTATTTTGAGTAAGAGTCAGCAAATTCCAGGTGTCGTTTCTGCTAAAGTTGTGAATAACAATAGCCTGCAAGAGATGATTGTGGTGACAGATAATCTGACCAACCTTCGTCAAGCTAGTCAAACACTTAAAGAATTATCAGATAATGCACCCATTAGATTCCAGGACCGAAGAAATGGCTCTCTTGAGAAACTATTTGGCCAAATTCAATTTGCCTTACAAGAAGGTATAGTACTTGGAAATTTTACAGAAATGGCTCAAAATGTGAGACTGCAGGCTGAAAAAGAAGGGGTTCAACTAGAATTAGAAATGGATAACGATGCTATTTATGTGATTCTTAATCAGGGACAAGCCCAACTGATTGAAGTAATCGAACGCAATGGACAGAACAAATTTTTACCGACTGAAAAGAGTGATATCTAAATGAGAGGGGGAACGTGCGTATGAAAATTGACATATTGATAGGTGTAGGTATAGGAGTTTTCGCCTTTTTAGCAGTTTTGGGATATAACGTATTCCCCGTCGGTTTACTTCTTGTAACAGCCTTTTTGGTTTGGAAATTTGTTATATCCCGTCAAATCTTAAAAACCGGTAATGGGGTGGCCATAAGCACCACGGGGGTTGAATTTGAGGACATTGGAGGCCAGAGTGTTGCTAAAAAAGAACTACAGGAAGCTCTGGACTTTCTGATCTATTCTGATCGTATGAAAGCTTTAGGAATTCGTCCGCTAAAGGGAATCCTATTGTCTGGTCCGACAGGGACTGGGAAAACCTTATTAGCTAAAGCGGCAGCAAGATATACAAACTCAGCTTTCCTCTCGGTATCAGGGAGTGAATTTGTAGAAATGTACGCCGGTGTGGGAGCTGAACGTGTGCGAGGCTTGTTTCGCAGAGCACGAGAAATGGTGCGTAAGGAAAAGAAGACGAGTGCAATTATCTTTATTGATGAAATGGATATTTTGGGGGCGAAGCGTGGAAGTAATGTTTCCCACCATGAATATGATCAAACGTTAAATCAACTACTTATCGAAATGGATGGGCTGAAAGCAGATAAAGGCGCTCACATTCTGGTTATGGCAGCAACCAACCGCCCGGAAGCCTTAGATCCAGCCATACTTCGTCCAGGGCGATTTGATCGACAAGTTAAAGTTGATCTTCCAGATAAAGAAGGTCGTTTAGCTATTCTAAAAATACACACTAAAAATAAGCCCCTGGCAGAGAATGTACGCTTAGAGGAAATTGCCCATGAAACCTTTGGGTTTTCAGGTGCTCACTTAGAGAGTGTGACAAATGAAGCAGCTATTCTAGCTTTGCGTGAGGAGGCTAATGAGATTAGTGAGCATCATCTACATGAAGCCGTCGAGAAAGTGATGCTAGGGGAAAAACTTGACAGGAAGCCAACGAAAGAAGAATTGCGTCGTATTGCTATCCATGAAAGTGGACATGCAATGCTTGCTGAGACAGTTCGTCCGAACTCGGTTTCTCAGGTTTCTATCCGTTCACGAGGAAACGCTCTTGGATACGTTCGGCATTACCCAAAGGATGATTTGTATCTTTATACACAGGCAATGCTAGAAGAACAGATTATGGTAGCCCTAGCGGGAGCACTTGCAGAAGAACAGATACTTGGCACTAGAAGTACCGGTGCTGCAGGTGATTATGAACAAGCCTTAAACCTCGTTGAAACGATGCTTCTCGCAGGAATGTCACCTTTAGGAGTAACGGATGTCTCTCGCTTGAATGCTGAGCAACGCGAGCCAGTGACCAAAGAAATTTTAGCAGAACTTGAAGAACGAACGATGAAGATTATTAAGGAAAATAGGCAATCCTTATTAGGAATTACCCAGATTCTTGAAGTAGAGGAGACTCTCAGTGGTGAGATGTTGCGGTCACATTTAAAAACAGTAGCCTAAACGTTGCCCTCCTATGGTATTAATCTACTATAGGGGGGCTTACAATTTAATAGTTTGTTAGAAAAAGAAGGATATTTTCCAGTTAGATCAGAAATAATTAATCATGAACAAGATCGTAGTTTAAGGTTCGGTATGTAGTGAGAAACTACGAATATCGAACATTAAACTACGTATTTGCGTTGACTATAGGAGAGTGATAAACTATATGAAGGCTGAAATTGTCTCAACTGGGACTGAGTTATTACTTGGAGAAACCCTCAATACGAGTACTCATTATTTGACAGGAAAACTGTCGTCTCTAGGCATTGAGGTAGATTATCATACAACGGTAGGGGACAATTCCCAACGTTTAGAACAGGTTCTGCACAAAGCAATAGAGCGGTCTGATTTACTGATTACAACGGGAGGATTAGGCCCTACTGCAGATGATTTGACGAAGGAACTGGTTGCTAAAGTTTTGGATTTGAAGATGGAGAAGGATTCTGTTAGTTTAGAGCAGATTAAACAGTTCTTTGACCGCCGAAAAGCTCCTATGCCTTCTAGTAATGAGAAACAGGCTTTTTTTCCTGAAGGCTCAAAAATTTTACCTAACCCTATAGGGACAGCTCCAGGTGCTATTATTGAAAAAGGCGGTAAGACCGTTATCATATTGCCAGGTCCTCCGTTTGAAATGGAACCCATGTTCAATAATTATGTCTGGCCGGAATTAGCACGGATTGTCGGACCCAATGCCGAACGGATGAATGAGCGAGTTATAAAAGTCTTTGGAATCGGAGAATCAGCCCTTGAGAAAGTTCTCGATGAATTAATGGATCTTCCGAACCTTACCTTGGCTTTGCTAGCTAAACGGGCTGAGATGCACATTCGCTTAGTAGCAAGAAGTACGAAAATAACATCTGGTGAGGCTTTGAAAGCTTTGGACGAGGTTGAAGAAGAAATTCGTCGCCGCTTAGGAAACAAGGTATTTGGTCGTGATCAGGAAACTATGGTCGGCATTGTCGGGCAAGCGCTAAATAGTCAGAATCTGACTATTTCAACTGCTGAGTCCTGTACTGGGGGTCTTCTCGGTGCTGCGTTTACACAGGAACCGGGGAGTTCTAGGTTCTATCTAGGTGGAGTTGTGAGTTATTCTAATTCCTTAAAAAGAGGTATTCTGGGGGTGAGTGAAGAAAGCCTTAAAGCTTTTGGGGCAGTGAGTGAAGAGGTTGCCAAGGAAATGGCAGAAGGAATTCGTTCTAAGACAGGATCAAATCTGGCTATCTCAACCACGGGAATAGCTGGGCCGGATGGAGGTAGTGATGAAAAGCCAGTAGGACTGGTTTATATTGGTTTTGCAACATCTAAGGGTGTTCATGCCCAGAAATTTCAGTTCTACGGTGAACGGGAGTCTGTTCGTCAGCTAACCGTTCAAGCTGCCCTCAATGAGGTACGCCTCCGCCTCCTATGTAAACAGTGAAAGGAGATTACAACTAGGTGATGGTTGAACGCTTAAAAACCTTTGGAGATATACAGTTAAGTAAACCACTCTTACAAGCACTATCGGAAATGGGGTTTGAAGAGCCTTCACCGATTCAAAGAGAAGCAATTCCGGTTGCTCTTCACGGTGTTGATCTAATCGGTCAGGCTCAGACAGGAACTGGTAAAACAGCTGCATTTGGAATTCCAGTTACAGAAAAGGTCAATTCTAAATTCCAAGCGGTACAGGCGCTTATAGTTACACCTACACGTGAACTGGCAATCCAGGTGTCGGAAGAAATATCAAAAATTGGAAAGCATAAACATGTTAAACCACTGCCGATTTATGGGGGCCAGCCCATTGATCGGCAGATCAGAGCCTTAAGGATGGGATATCAAGTCGTGGTTGGTACTCCTGGACGATTACTAGACCATTTGAATCGAGGGACACTTCGTTTACAACATGTGAAAACGGTGGTTCTCGACGAAGCAGACGAAATGCTGGACATGGGCTTTATTGATGACATCGAGAGTTTGCTAAGGGAGGTCCCTGCTGAGGGACGGCAAGTTTTGCTCTTCTCAGCAACTATGCCCCCGGGAATTCGAAGATTAGCTCAGACTTATATGAATTCTCCACGCTCTGTAACGGTCAGCCGGGATGAATTAACTGTTCCGTTGATTGAACAGGTTTTCTATGAGACTCGAGAAAGTATAAAAGTAGATGCTTTAGGCAGAATTATTGATATGGAGGATATCGGACAAGGGATAATTTTTTGTCGTACAAAACGTGGAGTGGATGAGCTGGTAGTGGCCCTTGAAGCTCGGGGATATTTTGCTGATGCTTTACATGGAGATTTAAGCCAGCAACAACGGGACCGAGTCATGAAACGGTTCAGAGATGGGAAATCTGAATTGTTGGTAGCCACGGATGTTGCGGCACGAGGCTTGGATATTAATAACGTTACCCATGTTGTTAACTTCGATATCCCTCAGGATCCGGTATCATACGTGCATCGGATCGGGCGAACCGGGCGTGTTGGTCGTAAAGGGCAGGCTATAACCTTGATTTCTCCAAAGGAATACCGACAACTTCGCTTAATTGAAAATCTGATTAAAACAAGAATCCGACGACAAGAGCTTCCGTCCCTGGCCGACATAAGTGAGCGACAAGCAGAAAACCTTAAAAACCAACTCATTAAACTAATGCAAAGTAATCACTTAGGTAGTTATCGAGCAATTGTCGGAGAATTACTTCAGGAATATGATTCCATAGAAGTAGCAGCTGCGGCCTTGAAGTATGCCATTGAGGGAGCGAATGTCGAAGAACTCGATGATAAAAATTCGGATGAACGTCTTTTTGGAAACACCGGAGCAGCAGCAGGTATGGTTCGCTTTTTTATCAATATCGGGAGAGTTCAACAAATCCGTCCTCAGGATATTATCCGTTGGATTGCAGATCAAAGTGGAATTTCTGGAAACAGTATTGGAATGATAAATATTTATGATAAGTTTACGTTTGTTGAGATTCCTGAAAAATATGCTTCTAGAGTTCAGAGTTGTATGCATCAAACAATGATTAAAGGACGCAAGGTGAGTGTCGAACCAGCAAAGGCACGTGAAAACTCTGGCTTTTAATAGATTTATAAGCGGTTCAAAGCTAATCCTAACTGGGTTAGCTTTTTGAACATAACAGAGTTCTAAGTACAAGGCATTGTAGGGGCAATTCATGAATTGCCCCTACTCGATTTCTTTGTTAATCTACTAAATTGTCAGATAATTTGTTATGCTGTCGGCAGATAATAAACAAATTGACAAGTATTGAGGCGTACATCTATAATAAGAACCGAACAGATGTTTTGCTGAAGAATGAACTATTTGATGAGTCATGACCAAGGATGAGGAGGGAATAGAATGGCCGAAACGAATAAGCTAAAAGCACTTGATATCGCACTTGCTCAGATTGAAAAGCAGTTCGGTAAAGGGTCAATTATGAAACTTGGGGAATCTTCCACGGATAGGATGATTGATGTCATCCCTACGGGATCTTTGGCGATAGACCTTGCCTTGGGGGTTGGAGGGGTGCCCAGGGGACGGGTCATCGAAATTTATGGACCAGAATCTTCAGGAAAAACAACGGTAGCACTACATATCATTGCTGAAGCTCAAAAATTGGGCGGAGCAGCGGCCTTTATCGACGCAGAGCATGCCCTGGATCCTGTTTATGCCAAAGCATTAGGGGTTAATATCGATGACTTGCTTGTTGCACAGCCGGATACAGGAGAACAAGGGCTGGAAATTTGTGAAGCCCTTGTGCGCAGTGCCGCGGTGGATGTGGTTGTCGTCGACTCCGTAGCAGCCTTAGTTCCCCGAGCCGAGATAGAAGGGGAAATGGGAGACAATCATGTTGGTTTGCATGCTCGTCTAATGTCTCAAGCCTTACGTAAGTTGACCGGATCCATCAGTAAAAGCAATACATGTGTAATTTTCATCAATCAAATTAGAGAAAAAATTGGGGTTATGTTTGGTAATCCAGAGACAACCACGGGTGGGCGTGCTTTGAAGTTCTACGCCTCAATTAGAATGGAGATACGTCGCCAAGAGGCCATTAAACAAGGGCAGGATGTTATGGGAAATAAAACCCGGGTCAAAGTTGTTAAGAATAAAGTTGCGCCACCGTTTAAAATAGCTGATTTTGATATTATGTACGGAGAAGGTATTTCACGAGAAGGAAGTCTTGTCGACATAGGTACAGAGTTTGAGGTCATCGCCAAATCGGGAGCTTGGTATTCCTATAATGGAGAGCGCTTAGGGCAGGGGCGCGAAAATGTTAAAGAATACCTCAAGCAACATCCAGAGGTAGCATTTGAAGTAGAACAACGAATCCGTGCCAACTTGGTCCCTGTAGCTGCCACAACAACAGCTGAGGAAGATGGTACCCTTGACGAGTTCTAAACCCCGCAGAACCGCTAAGGAAGTCGCGCTAGATTGTTTATCCCGTCGAGCTCTAACCCATTATGAATTAGAGACCCGTCTTAAAGAAAAAGGGTATGAAAGCTTGGAGATAAATGCTGTGTTGGAAAAACTCCGGGAATGGGGTTATCTTAATGACCAAGAACTTGCTGTAATGTATTCCAAAAGCCGTCTTAAGCGTTACTCTCGGCGACGGGTTCAACAAGATATGCATAATCGTGGATTAGAACCTGAATTAATCGAACAAGCCTTAGGACAAAACTATTCAAGTGATGAAGAGTTCGAGCAATGCCTAACCCTCGCAGAACGTTGGTGGGTACAAGAAGCTAAGCGTTGGGAGCATAAGATCGACGTTGAGAAGACAAAGAAAACGATACCCCGTGAACTATGGCTTCAGCAAAAAATTGCTCGCAAGCTAATTCAACGTGGGTATCCCTCGGATATGGTACGAAATGTACTTTCACATATTCAGGACAACCAGGGCGAATAGAATGGTATGGTTGTACACTTTAGTTGAATAAGCTCACTTAAGAGGCATAGTTAAGTGTATAGAATTCACTCATTTAGGACAAGCTTGACATTGGTTGCAAATGATATTAAAATCTTAACAGAGACCTGTCTCTGTTAAGATTTAACCTTTAAAGGTTTTCTTATAGATTTCGTTGTAGTTAGCTAAAATATGGGTTTTTTGACTAGCGAGCGAGAGTTGTAGGAAACAGGGAAAACAACCTGTTTTAAAGGTTATGCTTAGAGTGACTGGTTTTGGAACCAGTTTTTTTTATGTAAAATAATAAAAGATTAAAAGTTTAAAAAAAGGAGGTGTGTAGACGTAATGATGGAACTAGTTATTACCGGGTTAATTTCCGTATTAGTGGGATTAGGTCTAGGTGTCTTAGCAGGTTGGCTTTTTCGCAAGAATACAGCTGAAAAGAGTATTGGATCAGCAGAAGAAGAAGCAAAACGGATCGTTGAGAATGCCCATTCTGCAGCTGAAAGCAAGAAAAGAGAATCTGTAGTTGCGGCTAAAGAAGAAGTCATGCATATTCGCAATGAAGTAGAAAAGGAAACTCGGGAACGGCGTAATGAACTCCAACGGCTTGAACGACGCTTGCTTCAAAAAGAAGAGAGCTTAGATCGTAAAATTGAGTCATTGGAACGTAAAGAGGAAAACTTGCACCGTAAAGAAAACGAAGTAGAACATCTAAAAGAAGAGTTGAATCAGATCGTTGGCAAGGAGCAAGCTGAATTAGAACGTTTATCGGGTATGACCTCAGAAGAGGCCAAACAATTGCTACTTAAACGTGTTGAAGAAGACGTTCGTTATGAATCTGCAATTCTGATTAAGGAAATTGAGACTCGTGCCAAAGAAGAAGCGGAGAAAAGGGCAAAGAATATTATTGCCTTAGCGATACAGCGATGCGCAGCGGATCATGTAGCAGAAACAACTGTATCTGTTGTTGCATTGCCAAGCGATGAAATGAAAGGACGGATTATCGGTCGTGAGGGGCGTAATATCCGTACTTTGGAAACCCTGACAGGGATTGATCTTATTATTGATGATACTCCTGAAGCTGTCATATTATCAGGTTTTGATCCTATCCGTCGCGAGGTTGCGCGTATTGCTTTAGAAAAACTCATTGCTGACGGACGAATTCACCCAGCAAGAATTGAAGAGATGGTGGAAAAAGCTCAGAAAGAAGTCGATCAAAAGATTCGGGAGGAAGGAGAACAAGCGACCTTTGAAACTGGTGTGCATGGATTGCATCCCGAGTTGATTCGTTTGCTTGGTCGACTAAAATTCAGAACCAGTTATGGACAAAATGTCTTGAAACACTCAACGGAAGTATCTCATTTAGCAGGATTAATGGCTGCTGAGTTAGGTGTAGATATCCAGCTTGCTAAACGGGCAGGTTTGTTGCATGATATCGGTAAGGCCGTTGATCATGATATGGAAGGGACTCACGTGCAAATCGGAGTCGATTTGGCAAGAAAGTACAAGGAATCTAGTGATGTTACCCATGCCATTGAAGCACATCATAACGATGTAGAGCCTAAAACCATTGTTGCGGTACTTGTTGCTGCGGCTGATGCGGTTTCTGCGGCTCGACCAGGGGCGCGTAGAGAAACTCTCGAAACGTATATTAAACGCCTACAAAAACTCGAAGAAATTGCTGAGAGTTTTGAAGGAGTTGAAAAATGTTTTGCTATTCAGGCTGGACGGGAAGTTCGTATCATCGTTAAACCCGATAAAATTGACGATGTGCTCGCTCCTCGCGTTGCCCGTGAGATTAGTAAGCGGATTGAAGAAGAACTTGAGTATCCAGGACAAATCAAGGTTGTCGTTATCCGTGAGACTCGGGCAGTTGACTTCGCGAAATAATTATTAATAGTAAAATGTTGAAATCAGGCGATCCATTGGGTCGCCTGATTTTTTTGCTATCCATAAATGACCAATTCAATTTTGGAAGGTTTGAGCAGGAGTTCGATGCCCAATGCCGAATACTATGCAAGATAAGACATTGTTTGAAACTGGTTCAGAACGATGGATCAGAAATACCTACATACTTGAAGTGGGTGCTAAAAGCGGACAGAGAGGGCTGAAAACAGGAATGTTAAGTAATTTACAATATAAAGATGGAGGGCGTTTACAAGATGGAGTTGGTTTACTCACCTCAATCTTGACGAGATATACGGAAGTAGGATCGGTTCAATATTGGCGTGAGGAACATGCGCTTAAGTTTAAG
Organism: Desulfosporosinus sp.; assembly: GCF_014237355.1. NCBI lineage: Bacteria > Bacillati > Bacillota > Clostridia > Eubacteriales > Desulfitobacteriaceae > Desulfosporosinus > Desulfosporosinus sp. Next base: position 51,043 of record NZ_JABZFS010000065.1, on the reverse strand, counting down.
TTTATGGTTAATCAAGCCCAAGATGACACCACTCTCCATGAACTCCTGAAACCTGCTTTAGAGATTTTTCATCAACTCGAAGGGCAAAGAATGCGAGTTTTTGATATTGCCAGCCGGAGCGAAGAAGGCGTTAGTGTGATTACGATAACCCGTGATGTTGATAGTATGAGTCAGCGAGAAGTTGGACTCATTGTTGAACTCTTAAAGGGAGCCTATAAACACCATTTGATCTATGATCAAATATATTTGCCCCAAGATGAACAAATCTATCAGGAAGAAATGATAACTCAAATGCTGTCTTCCATTCAGACCATCGATGTGAAGAAGAATGTTGTTGCTTTGCGAGAAGATGATAAGGTATTAGTCTTTAAAACCTAGTTGCTCTATTCTAGATGACACCTCACTTGAAGTGGGTGTTTACTTATAGATCAAGGTTATGAAGTGTAAGTTTTCTGATTATCTTAACGAAATATTGGTATCCTATAACTATGAATTAGTTCGGGTATTGGAGGGAGTTATTTATTTGTTACGCGTACTTTTTATTGGAGATATTGTAGGGAAGCCGGGAAGAGAGGCAGTTAAGCTGTTTTTAAAATCTGTACAAGAAGAACACAAAATCGATGTAACCATCGCAAATGGTGAAAATGCTGCTGCTGGAAAAGGAATAACTAAAGATATTGCTGATGAACTATATAATAACGGAATTCAGTTTATGACAATGGGAAATCATGTTTGGGACAATAAAGAGATAATGAATTTTATTGATCGTGAACCAAGACTTATTAGACCTGCTAATTACCCTGTTGGAGCACCAGGGCAGGGTTACGGATTTATACGTGCCATGGGTAAAAAAATTGGCGTGCTTAATCTTTCAGGACGAGTATTTTTACCACCTCTTGAGGACCCCTTTAGTGGAGCAATACGCTGGATTAATCAGCTTAAACAAGAAACTCCCATTATAATTGTAGATTTCCATGCCGAGGCTACTTCGGAAAAAGTTGCTTTGGGCTGGTTTCTTGATGGGAAGGTCAGTGCAGTTCTGGGCACCCATACACATATTCAGACAGCGGATGCTCGCTTGCTTAGTCAGGGTACAGCATATATAACGGATGTGGGCATGACTGGACCAAGAGACTCTGTTTTGGGAGTGAAAAAGGAAATAATCATCAATCGCTTTTTAACTCAACTCCCTGCGAAATTTGAGTTAGCAGGTGGTCCAATTCAAATGAATGCTGTCGTTATAGATATTGATGAAGATACAGGAAAAGCACAAAAAATCGAAGCGATTCAATTATTAACCGACGCTTAAAAAATCTGAAAATTCTTCCTATAAATAGAGGATTTTGTCTGCTCGTTCTCGAATACATATATTCTAAGTTGTGGTAATACTTGTAAATGAATTCGAGCAGGAGGATGTATTATGGAAGTATTAAAAGTCTCAGCAAAATCAAGCCCGAATGCGGTTGCAGGAGCTTTAGCGGGGGTACTTCGTGAAAAAGGCGGTGCTGAGCTGCAAGCTATTGGAGCTGGTGCTCTAAACCAAGCTGTAAAAGCAGTCGCTATTGCTCGTGGTTTTGTGGCTCCAAGTGGAGTGGATCTTGTTTGCATTCCGGCCTTTACTGATGTAATGATTGAGGGAGAAGAAAGAACAGCTATTAAATTAATAATTCAGTCACGTTAAAAATTATTGATACAATAATAAATCACCTGTCTGCTCTATACTTAGAGTAGGCAGGTGTTTATTATAATTTCAAGTATTTTCCAAATGTATCAGAAAGGAGGTTTTTACCTTATGAAATATCCCTATATTATTGACGGACATTGTGATAGTTTAATTCATTTTGTGAATGGTGAAAGGACATTGCAAGATCCCACAGAAGGAGGGCAATGGGATACGCCTCGCGCAAGGTCGGCAGGAGTAGCTCTTCAGTTTCTAGCAGCTTATATCGAGGCAGAGTATAAACCATTTATGGCCACAGCACGGGGCTTACAACTAATTGAAGGAGCACTTAGATTGCTGACTGATCATCCAGAGCAAGTATTTCTAGTTATAGGTAAGCAAGATCTTAAACGGATCCCGGACCCCGGACGTATAGGTATCTTGTTAAGTGTCGAGGGAGGAGAAATTCTAGGTCAAAACCTCTTCATGTTAGACATAATCTATCAACTGGGAGTGCGAGCTTTGGGCCTTACTTGGAATCAACGGAATGCATTGGCTGATGGTGTCGGCGAGGCAGATACCCGAAGTAGGTTAACCAATTTAGGGCAAGAGGTTGTTCTGCGTATGAATACACTAGGAATGCTTATTGATGTGTCACATCTTAATGAAGAAGGGTTTTGGCACGTCTTAGATTTATCAAAGGCTCCTGTCGCAGCAACTCATTCTTGTGCTAAGGCTTTGTGTAATCATCCAAGAAATTTATCGGATGAACAACTGCGTACTTTAGCGAAGCATAAAGGGGTTGTAGGGGTCAACTTTTATCCACAGTTTTTAAAAGAATCCGGCCCTGCAACGCGGGAAGATGTTGTTCGTCATATTTGTCATATTGCTGAAATAGCCGGAGTGGAGACGGTGGGTTTAGGTTCAGATTTTGACGGAATAAGTGAAGTCCCTGGGGGACTGGAACATGTTGGGGAGTATTCCTATCTAATGGACGATTTATCAAAAGCTGGGTTTTCTGTTAAAGAAGTTGAATTGATTGCAGGGGGTAATTTTATGCGTTTACTCTCGGACGTGCTAAAATAGATGACGTAGATAACAGTAGAAATGAGGTTATAACGTGCAGGTAGTAGCTTTATATGAAGTAGACTTACATTGTCATACGACTGCCTCCGACGGATCATTGTCCCCAGCGGAACTTGTTCGTTTAGCAGCAGAGTTGGGCTTAAAAGGCTTAGGAATTACAGACCACGACACAATTAAGGGATGGAATGAGGCCGAGGAAGCTGCCGCCCACTACAAACTACAACTCCTAAAAGGAATCGAGCTCAGTACTGATTGGTTAGGAAAAGAGGTACATATCCTTGGCTACGAGCTTGATAGCTCATCTAACTATCTTAAGGATAAATTAAGAAACTTAGGGGAGGCTCGTCAACGACGAATGCTGAAAATCCTAGAACGTTTGAGAAACCAAGAGGTTGACATTTCTGAGGAAGCTATTCGAAAATATGCTCAAGGAGATTCCATCGGTCGTCCGCATATAGCTCAAGCACTAATGGAAAAGGGTTATATTCGAGACATTCAGGAAGGTTTTGAGCGTTACCTAGGCGTTGGTGCGCCGGCTTATGTTCCACGCTTTAAATTAACTCCCGAAGAAGGGATTGAGCTAATCCGAAAAGCGAAGGGTGTACCGGTGCTTGCCCATCCTGGGATGCAACGCCTTGAGGAAGGGATTCCCGCCTGGGTCGAAGCGGGTCTTAAAGGGATCGAAGTATTACATTCAGAACACAAAGCTCAGGATGTAACTAGATACAAGGCTCTTGCTGAGCACTATAATTTACTCATGACAGGAGGTTCGGACTTTCATGGAGAAGCCTGTAAACCTGGAGTGGAGCTTGGACGCTGGGGGGTGTCACTCAGGGTTCTTCAGGAAATCAAGGAATTAGCAAAGTCCAATTAACTAAGAAGGTTTGGAGTTTTTCTTTTTTTGGGTTTAAAATGCGTTTTCCCGGCATAGACTATTATTATTGATAGAGCCGAGGGGGCGTAATGATTGAATTCAATGGACGAAATAAAGTTACTTAGGGCTCGTGTTGGAGAATTAGAGCAACGTGTCGAACATTTAAGAGTAAGCCGTCGAGTACTCATGAATTTATTAGAGAAGGTTGAACGAGAAAAGGTAGCGTTAGTTCGTAGTCTCGAAAAGGAAAACGTTCGCTTACAACGAGATAACAAGCGTTTTGCAAAATGGATATTTTCTAAGAACAGGGAAATCGTGGAACTACAAGACAAAATGGAATCATCCGTCCAAAAAGCATGAGTCATCCAATGGGTGACTCATGCTTCCTTATATTAGACCTGCATTCCAGTATTTGGTACTATATTTGTATAGAAATCTATTTTTCCCTGAGCAGAGTGCTTAAGCAGCAAAGATAGTAGGGGCAATTCATGAATTGCCCCTAATTTATATTATCCGCTTGTTCTAAGATACGGCCCAAATCCGTAGTAGGAGTATGATGTTCGCGGATCAAGAGACATACCATGGGATTTAATCCTGCTTTTTCAGCTAAAGACCCACCCCATAAAGCATGACTTGCATCAATTTTCAAGGAAACAGCAAAAATTGAGTGCCCCCTTTTGAAGTAAGGCCATAACAATTGAGGCATTTTATGGACAAGGACAATATACACCCGTTGCCAGATTCGGAGGGATATGAAGGACTTTCCACAATCATGAAGAAGTGCAGCAGTCATCAGATTTTGAAAATCATCAAACGCTAACGGGACTTTTGTTTTTATAATTGTCTTTGCCACATCGATAGAATGTCGTTGTTCTGGCAGGGATTGCTGAAGAAAAAGTTCAGAAGCCTCAGGGGATAAATGATTCAACGCCCAATTGATCTCAGAAGGATCAACGTGAGGAAAGATAGCTCGAAGGAATTGATGTACACGGTAGAACATGTTCTGCCCCCCCTCTTCCTTATCATAATTAGAGAAATTGTTTTTTACAAGCCGGGAGAATGATTATTTAGCATGCAACATGTTTTTTTTATCATATTTCTGATATACTAATTAGAAAACTATTGGGAAGGGAGCTAATCATGTCCAATCGTATAATCAATGAAGCGGCACTAACCTTTGATGATGTTCTCATTGTTCCGGCTAAATCCGAGGTATTACCCCGGGATGTGGATGTCAGCACTTATTTAACGAAAAAGATTAAACTTAATATTCCCCTTATGAGTGCTGGTATGGACACAGTGACTGATTCCCGGATGGCTATCTCCATTGCTCGGGAGGGCGGAATAGGGATTATTCATAAAAATATGAGCATTAAGCAACAAGCTTTAGAAGTTGATAAAGTTAAGCGCTCAGAACATGGCGTTATCACGGATCCTATCTTTTTAAATCCTACTGACACTATTATGCAAGCCCTAAAACTGATGGAACGTTACCGTATCTCAGGAGTTCCAATTACGGTTGAGGGAAAACTGGTCGGCATATTGACAAATAGGGATTTGCGTTTTGAGAAAAATTTTGATCGTCTAATCTCGGAAGTTATGACAAAGACCAATTTGATAACAGCTCCTATAGGAACAACCCTTGACCACGCTCAAGAAATACTAGGTCAACATAAGATCGAAAAGCTGCCCATCGTAGATTCTGATGGTATGCTTAAAGGCCTTATCACTATTAAAGATATTGAAAAAGCACGTCAATATCCTAATTCAGCTCGTGATGAAAGCGGACGTTTGGTAGTAGGGGCTGCTGTTGGGGTTACTTCAGATACATTACAACGTGCAGAAGCATTGGTTAAAGCCCGTGTTGACGTTATTGTCCTTGATACTGCACATGGACACTCCAAAGGGGTTATCGAGATGGTTAGAGTCTTAAAAGACCGCTTTCCAGAGACTCAGGTCATTGCAGGTAATGTTGCAACAGCAGAAGCAACACGTGACCTGATCGAAGCGGGTGCTGATGGCATTAAGGTAGGAATTGGACCGGGATCTATTTGTACTACGCGAGTTGTAGCAGGGATAGGGGTTCCTCAAATCACGGCGGTAATGGATTGTGCTGAAGAAGCAGAAAAATATGGAATTCCGGTGATTGCCGATGGAGGGATTAAGTTTTCGGGTGATATCGTAAAGGCTATAGCAGCTGGAGCTCGTATCGTGATGATTGGAAGTCTTTTCGCTGGAACAGAAGAGAGTCCAGGAGATTTAGAAATTTATCAGGGACGAAGCTTCAAAGTATACAGGGGAATGGGATCCATTGGCGCCATGAAAGAAGGAAGCCGAGATCGCTATTTCCAAGAAAAGGATCAAAAGCTTGTCCCCGAGGGAATTGAAGGTCGGGTTCCGTATAAAGGACCAGTTTCGGAGACGATCTATCAAATGATCGGGGGACTGCGAGCAGGGATGGGGTATTGCGGAACTGCTGACATTGAGGCACTTCGAACTAAAACTCATTTCATTCGTATCACTGCTGCAGGACTTAGAGAAAGTCATCCTCATGATGTAACAATAACGAAGGAAGCACCAAACTATAGCTAATATCATAATTCATATAAAAAACTGGCTTAGTATAAAGTAGTTCAACTTCTTCCTTGGTAGGATGTGAGGTGTCGAACTATGACTATGAGGTCTAATCGACTATAGTATACGTTCTATAGTATCGGTATGGGGAGGGAGTGTAACTCTCTCCCCAATTTAGTAGAGGCTAGACTCCACTGAGCGCCTAAGCTAAGAACTTAGGACAAGCAAAGGGTCAACATTTTAGGAGGAACGCATGAATTATGCTTTTTGGCGCTATCAACTTATATTAAGTTTTCTTTTTATTTTTTGGGGGGAGTTCTTTGTTACGGGTGGCATATTTAATCAGTTAGCCTTTAATTTTTCGTTGTTTTACCCCCTCGGCTTTTTGGTAGGGTATCGTCCAAAGCATGAGGATCTACGGATTGCCTACCTTGCAGCCTTTATTTTTAATCTTTTATCCTATCTAATCGCTAGCCTTGTAGATTTTCCCATTGATAGCTGGATTTTGGTTGTTCTAGATTTTGTAAGCCTCGTAGTTATTATGAACGTTGGAATGTATTTTGGGCGACGTGCTCAGTCTAAGGAGTGAAACTATGTGAGAATTGTCATTGCACCAGACTCGTTCAAAGGCTGTCTAAAAGCCTTAGATGTTGCTCAAGCTATGTGTCAGGGGGTTCAAAGGGTCTATCCGGAATGTGAAATCGATATGATCCCAATGGCAGATGGCGGAGAGGGTACCGTAGAAGCGATACTAAGCGCAGTTCGTGGAGTAGAAATAAAAGTCAATACCACAGACCCTCTGGGTCGCCCACTAGAGGCATCATATGGTCTGATCGATGATGGCTCGACCGCAATCATTGAGATGGCGGCAGCCTCTGGATTAACCCTTTTAAGGGATGAAGAAAAAAATCCTCGCTTAACATCTACTTATGGAACCGGTGTATTGATTAAAGATGCCCTGGAACGCGGTGTGAATAAGATTCTCCTCGGTATTGGAGGAAGTGCGACGAATGATGGTGGAGCAGGTCTTGCTGTCGCTTTAGGAGTTAAGTTATTGGATTCCCATGGTAAGGAATTATCACTTGGAGGAGCGGCACTTGCAAAACTCGCTAACATAGATATGTCAGGAATAAATCCCCTTCTGGCAAACGTCAAAATTGAAGTGGCTTGTGATGTTCAAAATCCGCTTTGTGGTCCAGAAGGTGCCAGTGCTGTTTATGGGCCGCAAAAGGGTGCAAGTCCCGCAGATATCCAGGAACTAGATGCGGCTTTACAGCAATTAGGGGAATGTCTGAGCACGGTTGCTGGTACAAACCTGCTTGCATTAGTTGGTGGTGGTGCTGCAGGTGGACTTGGTGCAGGAGCCGTTGGGTTCTTAGGGGCACAATTGCGACCGGGATCGCAAATTGTGTTAGAAGTATCTAATGCAGATGAAAAAATTAGACATGCGGACTTAGTGCTTACGGGTGAAGGGAAGACTGACTCTCAGACAGCCTACGGCAAAGTACCGGTTGGGGTTGCAGCTTTAGCGAAAAGATATCATGTTCCAGTACTGGTTATATCGGGATCTGTGGAGGGCCCTCCGAATTTTCTTTCAAAACAAGGGATCTTGTGTTGTTTCAGTGTTTCAGAAGGACCAGCTACCTTAGAAGAAGCATTCACAAAAGCTCAAGAGCAATTAGAACGAGCAGTCTGGAGGGTTATTTCAGTCTGGAAACTCGGACGTGATTCTGTTGGGATTCATAGCAAGTAGTAAAAATTTTCTGATTTACCTCTTTTGAGAAGGAAAAAAATGGAATACGTAGAATAGATGAGTAGGTAGTTTTTATGTATTCCAAGACCCTCACCTCTATGAGTGAGGGTAGGTTTAATGTCGCTTGACATTGCCACTCAAAGGGGGATTTAAAGTGACGGAGTTGTCTCGTAGAGAGCGAAAGAAAAATGAAACTCGCGAGAAGATATTCTCCAATGCTATGCAGCTTTTTCGTTTGCAAGGGTTTTCAGCTACGTCTGTTGAACAGATCACCCAGCAGGCTGATGTGGGTAAAGGAACCTTCTATAACTATTTTCCTACAAAAGAAGCCGTTATTATGGAATTTTCTCGACGATCTTGGCAAAATCTTGCTAACCTGGGGCGCCATAAGCCAAGTATAGGGACAAGGCAGCGATTAGGAACCCTACTTCAAGATTGGGCTGAATTTATGACCAAAGATCGTGAAATTGCTTGGGTTACAGTCAGGAGTCGCGAAGGTGCAGATTATGACATGAGCCTGCATTATGGTCTATTAGCTATCTTAAGTGTTGGACAACAAAATGGTGAAATCAGCCGTGAGTTCGATCCGGCATTCTTAGCAGAAAGCTTGGAAGGGATGATGATCCAGCATTTTATCCGCTGGTATGTTTCAGGTACGGGAGATTTGCATCAAGAGTTGAACCATGCCCTCTCGGTCTTTCTTGACGGACTATCAGAAAAGAAGTGGGAAGCCTAACGATAAATGATTATTAGGAAAAATGGTGATTTGCTCATATCCCTCTGTTGTTTTCCATAAAGATACAACGGAGGGGTTTTTGATGCAAAAAAGAAGGACTCCGAGGGACTTAGGACTTTGGATGGGTCAAATGCCTGTAGGTAAAAATAACGATATTACAGATGTACCAGGGGTTCGAGTAGGTCATGTATCCTTAATCCAAGGGGTTGGGCCGTTGCTTCCTCATGGAAAGGGTCCTGTTAGGACGGGAGTAACAGCCATACTACCTCGAACCGGTAACTTATACCGACAACCTTGCAGCGCGGGAATTGAGGTTATGAATGGGTACGGAAAGTCACTGGGGGTACCCTACATACAAGAGACGGGTAGTTTAAACTCTCCTATTTTATTGACGAATACTCTTAGTGTAAATGACGTCGCTAATGGGGTAATCACCTATTTATTACAGCAAAATCCAGAGATAGGAAATGACGCACGAACTCCAAATATCGTTGTTATGGAGTGTGACGATTCCTATCTAAATGACATACGTGGACGCCATGTTAAGCCATGGGATGCAATACTAGCACTCCAACGGGCTGCTAAAGGCCCCATAGAGCAGGGAAATGTCGGAGCAGGAGTCGGAATGTCCTGTTTCCATATGAAAGGAGGAATCGGGAGTTCATCACGCCTTGTCCAAGATCAAAGTGGGCGTAGTTTTGTATTAGGCATGCTTGCCTTGGCGAATTTTGGAGTTTTGCGTGATTTTCTCTTGGTGGGAGTTCCAGTAGGAAAATTGTTAGATCAGCAAGCATCAGGGTACATCCCAGGTTCGTTAATTCTTGTGGGGATTACGAATGCTCCCTTATCACGCTGGCAATTAAGGCAACTTGCAGGACGGGCCAACCTGGGCATGGCTCGGACTGGGTCAATCTCCATGACAGGAAGCGGGGATTTTTGTTTGATGGTCAGCACCTATATTGGCAGTCCGAATAATTATTTATCAGACTGGGAATTAGATGAATTCTTCAGAGCTGTGACTGAGGCAAGCGCTGAAAGCATTTGGAACTCTATGTTCTTAGCCCGAACGATGGAAGGACGAGATGGGCATATACGGAACGCGTTGCCGATTACGGAAACCTTAGATATTGTTCGCAGGTGGCAAGGCGGGCTCTAATATAAGAATTATGAATAATCTGACACCATTCTTGATATATTTGTCATGATCTTCGTACTTAGCGCGTAAACATCCTTATGGAGAAAAGCTAAGGGAGGGTCATTGTTGAGTATTACCTGGAACATAATCTGGGAAACTCATCCTGATGTATTTATAGCTAAGGATTGGAAAGAGTACCCAGAAGACAAAAAGAAAGCCAGTCGTCTTCCACTTCAGTATAATTATTTTATGGGTGGAGAGACGACTTTACGAGTAGGCATTATTGCCAGTACCTCAATAAATCGTGAAGAAGAATTCCTTCTTGCAGGTCTGTTATGGGGGCATCGGCTAAGCAATGGCGCAAAAACTGTAATCTATTATGTAGCCCCGGATTTTTCTACATCCTTTTTATCAGGTCTCTCAAAAATAGGAGGGACTATCAATGCAAAAGCAGTATACTGGCGTGAAAAACTAACTCCAAGTCTATACCCCATCCCCGAGAAGCAAGCATTACGTGGGCCGCGATATGCCATAGGAGAAGAAAGAGCCGATTGGAAGCGTTGGGGAGTAGGTTTAAATCCTGTTGCCAGGCAACAATTAATGACCGTGAACGAGTTTTTCAACCAGTTAACCTCTCGAAACGTTCGTATAGTTATTAAAAATCAGACCATTAGCATTTTTTGGGGGAACTTTGAAATAGCTGAAGTGCGGCGCAAGGGTAAAAAGTTTGAACTAACAAGTAAAGTCAAATGGCTTAAGGAAACGGAATTAATTATGAAATGGCAAAAACAGGGCTGGGTAGATTCTTCGGGATCTTTAAACCCTGATTTTTGTGAAACGATTTCTGAGATATTAAATTATCTTGAATCACTGGAGCGAGAGGGTAAACTTCGTCCTCAAGATCTCCTTACTTTGGTCCTTCATCAGGGTGACGGAGCACTAAAATTACTCTGGGGAAGTCCATGGCCATGGCCTTGGATAGCAAAAGACCGCAGTGAAAATGCAGTAGTTGACTTGGAAGAATGGTTTTACTATCATGGAAATGGACAATTAAGCGTGGTATGTCCAATTTTTGATAAACCCCTCCTAAGAGCTGCCCGAAGTATCTTGTTGGCATCTGTATTAGAAAGAAGCCTGCTTTTGGTGGGTGCCAAAGATAATCAAGGGAATCCCTTAGCTTGGGATGGGCGTATACACTGGCTAACAACACTTAATAAAGAGGAAGAGCTTAGGCGTTGTTATTGTTGGTTAAATGATGTGGATAAGTTTCCAATCTGGACTTTACCAGAAGACTGGCAGGATAAGGGTATTTATCAACTTAATTGTCAAAGCAATCATCTGAATCATTCACTTATGCAGAAAGGGTATTTGTGATGCTTGATAAACTTGGAAAATCGATCATTACCACGGTCCCCGAAGAAGAGGAGGACTCAGAAAAATGAAGCTTGCCTTGGTGGCTGAGGATGATCTGTTGAGCAATGGTTAGCCCCAATCCAATAGCTTCGTTGTGAGTGCTAAAGAAGGGCTCAAAAACTCGGGTGCGTAGGTCTTCCGGAATACCCGGACCATAATCTATGATACTTATCCTAACAAAGGATTCTTCTTCTGTTAAACGAATGATAACCCTTTCTCCTTTAGGAGTAACTTCAATTGCGTTATTAAGGACTGATAAAAGCGCATGAACAAGCTGTTCACGGTCGCCCATAACATAGACAGAATGAGAGGGAAATTCAAGAACAAGGGTGACTCCGCTTTTCCGAATCATAGGCTGAATCGTTAGAATAATTGAGGAGATTTCTTCTATGAGATCAAGTCTCACTACCTGAGGCGCAGTAGGATTTGTTAAGAGGACAAAATTGTTGAGTAATTGTTCAATGGTTTGGATCTCATCGAGAATTATTTCCTGATAAGGCCGAAATGATTTTGGCCATTGTTCAGGGGTTATTAGTTCCATGAAACCTTTAATGGTCGTCAAGGGATTTCTAATTTCATGTGCCAAACCTGCAGAGACTTGGCTTATGATCGAAAGTTTTTCAATTTGCATAGAAGCTTCCAAACGTCTTTTGGCCTCACTTATATCAAAAAGTGTTATGAGTGTGCCTGATGGAATATCGTCGTCTAGTAAAGGCCGAGTACGAAATTTTATCAGGATTGTACCTCCTTTTTGCGTTTTCCACGCAAATTCACCACTTTCCGGAATGTTCGATGGTTGAAAGTTTGGCAAAATACCTAGAACATCAAATATAGGTTTGCCAATTAAGCTGGATTCGGGTAGTGATAACAAAAAGGAGGATTCCGAATTAAGTTCAATAATTGAACCGGAATTATCCAATAAGATAACCGCTTCACGGGTATAATCAACGGTTTGAATTAAGGGAGGATTTTGTCGCAACAGAGCCTGCATAGTTTTAAGGTGACGCTGATGAAGTACCCTTTTTTGTCTTTCTCTTCGGTCAAAGAGAAACATCATTACAAGTAGGAAGATAAAATGACCTATAAGTAATGGGCCTGAGGGAAAGGCAGAGTTAATATGTGAAGCAACTGTGAAAAGAGTTGCGGCTAGGATCCATACTTTGCCCCAAGTATGGAACCACAGTTCAAACCAAATAATAAGAGTGATAAGCGGAAGGAATTTTAGCGTAATGCTCAAGGAGTTGGGAATTGAGAATATATCACATAGTAGAATGGTTGTAATGAGAATAAGAGACAAAACGATAAAAACAATTTGTCGGTCTAAAGAACGTAATCGTAATTTTAGAGGAACCAAATTGACAATCTCCTTCCAAAAACTTCTAAGAACAACCCACTGACAAGTTTACCATAAAAAGTCGCAAAAAATTGTAAGAAAAAGAAGATAGTTAAATTTTGGGAGATAGGCTTCAAGTGGCTAATAAACTCGATTATTAAAACATATGTTTAGAAAACAATAGTTCAAAATCCGACAAATAAGATCAAGAGAACAAAAGAAACTTGAAGTGAAACAAAAATTTCAGTATAAAGGGATATGCAGAAATATAAATTATGGTGTATAATTATGCAAAACTATAAAAGGAGTATTTAACATGAAATTGCGTAAGGCACGAATAGCGGATGTAGAAGCTATGATGTCATTGATTAATAGTAATGCAGAACAAGGGCTCATGCTTCCCCGATCAAGAAATATGCTTTATGAAAACATTCGCGAGTTCCTGCTGGCAGAAATGGATGACCAACTAGTGGGAGTTGCATCGCTCCATATTCTTTGGAGTGACTTAGCAGAGATAAGAGCGTTAGCGGTTGCTAGTGAATACAAAAGAAGAGGGATTGGATCGAAAATTGTTAAAACACTTGAAGATGAAGCAAGGGAACTAGGCTGTACAAAAGTTTTTGCTCTCACCTACCAGCCAGAGTTCTTCAAATACTGTGGATACGAAGAAGTTAGTAAAGACCAAATGCCCCAGAAGGTTTGGACTGAGTGTATTAATTGTATCAAGTTTCCAAATTGTGATGAAATTGCTGTAAGTCGTACACTTTAGCGTTTTCTTTAGACTTCATAGCCTCGAAATCTCTTCGCTTGGATCAAGTGAAAGCGGTCAAATGCCGATATGGAAGCAACTTGCCGAACCTTTAAGGTTGGGCAAGTTTTTTTATGGAACAATTTACCGCTTGATAACATAGTTAATACTATGGCATGCGCTAAATATGAAGATGGAGAGAATTCTATGGAGCTTAGAAAAGAAGTTCAAGAATGTCTTGACCAAGCACGTTGTTATGTATCCGAGGGTGTAGAACAGATTTTGTCAGGTAAGGTTGACGAAGCCCATAGTGTTTCTCCCAGCCCAGGGGCAACAGCCCTTGCTGCTCTTGCGCTTCTCGCGGTTGGTAAAGGGTATGAGAATGCACAATATCAAGGCATACAATGGCTGAAACAGCAGGATCATGGAGGATGGGGTAAATTTCCGGGTGATAAACCGGATGAAGAGATAACCCAAATAGTAAAAATGGTCCTGATGGGAAGTCAAGGCGGATGGAGAGCTAAAATTAGACTTTTGTCTCAAGTGAGGCAATTTTCTCAAGTGATTTTATCATTAGGGCAAAGAGTCGTTCCTGGCCTGGAAGGGCCTACACCGGAAGAAATATTGCTTCCCACGATTCTTGAAGATAGGATCTTAACTAAGTTACCACTATACGGTAGATCGGTTGTTGTTGCAGCATCAATTCTAGCCTCCAACTCACAAGATGGGATTCAAAAAGGACTTCAATATCTTGTGAAAACACAAATGAAGGACGGATCTTGGGCAGAAGATATTATTGCAACGAGTATGGCCATTCTTGCTATGATGAACAATGGACTTCACAAAGAACAAACTCAAAGGGCTGGGCAATGGTTATTACAGAAACAATATCCAAGTGGTGGATGGCCTGCTTTTGACCAACTAAAAATATGGGCAATGGGTTGGGCGGTCAGCGTCTTTGGAGAGATAACCCGGAACCCGTCAGAGATCCCGTGGCTGGAAGAGGGGATCGAGTGGCTGAAAAGAGCACAAAATGATGATGGTAGTTATGGGAGCACACCACCGTACACCCACCCCGACTTGGATGACACGGCAGTTGCCTTGATCGGTTTGCATCAGGTGTCTGGGGAGCGTAATGAGCTGGGGGTCCACCTTCTTGAGCGATTACAAAATGACGATGGAAGCTGGAGTACGTTTCCTAGCTTTCAAGGGATTCCCCCTAATGTTACTTCAGAATTCCCAGTGTATATACCGAGTGTGGATGTTAGCATTCACGTTTTAGAGGCATTGTGGCGTAGTAAGCGTTCTCAAGACGAACGAATATGGCATGGGCTAAATTGGATACTTTCTCAGCAGAATAATCAAGGCGCTTTTCCGGCATCTTGGTTCGAGGGATCGGTTTATAGTACTGCACAGGCCTTGGAATTGTTTAGTAAGTGGAAATTTAGTTGGGAACGATGGAACACTGCACGTCATATATTAGGTGCTAGAAAGAAAGCACAGGAGTTTCTGTTAGAAACACAAAACAGTGATGGGGGCTGGGGGTCTGTTGTTGAAACCGGCTTAGCTATTTCAGGGTTATGGCGTTATGCTAGAATTATCCCCAAAGAAGTTCTGAATAATGGAATTCTAAACCTTCTTATGTTACAGAACAGGAATGGTTCATTTGAACCTTCTTATCGAGGAATCTATGCCAAGGGATGGAATTATGAGGAACCATTAACAACGGGACTTACAGCTATTAGAGCATTACAGCGTTATCAACGACTATATAAAGCGTCATTTTTTAGGTGATTCTATGAGCGATTTAATTAAACAATAATAAACAAGAGCCATCTAACAGGCTCTTGTTTGCATCTTACTATGACCCTAAAGGTTGAGACGTTTGTTGCCGAAGTCTCGATAATTAGCTCGGCTGAATGAGTTACTGACTAATATTTTTAAGTATTGTATGTAGGAAATCCCATTGTAAATCAAGGTAGGCGTTTCTCATCTCGGATTCACTCAAGCCCTTGGAGAGGAGATAATCACGAGAAGATACTTCAAATTCACGGATAAATCCCAAAACCTCGTCAGTTTGTGTTGACAGCATTTTTCACCCTCCATTTCAGAACTCGGGGTTAGTCTTGTCCAATTTTGCAATATCATATAAGTTTTATTCTTATTATAGAAAACTTTCCTTAAAAAAGCTGTTGGAATAGGGCGTAAAGATTAGCGGCAAAAGGGAAAAGAATGAAGAACTAATAAGTATTTTTGCGGTTTTTTGTTGAATCGATAGGAACAGGTGGGCATCGACGCCAAAGAGATATATCAAGAAGAAGTCGATTACCTGCTTTGTAATGCTTTTTTGCTTGGGTAATGTCGTCAAGGATAATATAACAATCTGCAAGCCTATGATGAATATTGGCTATATAGCTAATCGTTAGTATCTTTTGAGTGATCCAGTTGGAACTGCTTTTAGGGAACTTTTCCCGTTTTGAGAGAGATAAACTTCGTTCGAATAATCGAGCAGCTTCGGGAATTTTACCGATATGTTTCAGAACACGACCTTGAGTTGCTAAAAGAAGCGGATCAACTAACGCAAAAGGATTATCTCGTAGAATATAGAGTGCCCGTTTTGCTTTACCTTCTTTAAGGAGGATGTCACCTAGTGTCGTACAGATAAGAGGATCTTGGCTGGGAAGGTATTTTTCTAATAGTGAAATTGCTTGAGCAGGTTCATGGAAGTAATAATAAAGCTGACTTGCAAAACGAGCGATGGACAGAGGGCTGGTGTCTTGTAAAATTGTGTGAGCCATACGTTTAGCGGTCAATTTCGTTTCAGGGGGATTGAAATCTTTCTTTAGAACCATGACAATATAGGAAAGGCCTAGCCCCGCAGCTAGAACTTTGAGCCCGCTAGGAATATCAAAGTTCCAAGTAACGATTGCCGTAGCGAGCAGGGTAAAGGTTGATAAGAACATAAAGAAGCATAATTTATGAACATAGAGTATTTCTGGATCGTATCGCATAACTCGCATTCTATCCCCTCAGTAATCTATACGATAATAACACGGTAATTAGAACATAACTCCGTCATAAATAATCGAACATACTTCAGGCTTAAACATAAAAAAAGCATTCTGTCACAGAATGCTTCATCTTAGGAATCTCTTGGACTTATTTCTCGGCGACTACCGTATAGGGGCATACATGGTTAGTACATAAGTATTATAAAGAGACGGGCTAATTTGCACACGTAGGATAGTCTGGTGGAAGTGAGTTTTGAGGATTTCCGCGTCCGGAAATCCTCTTTATGCGCAAAACCTAGAAGATTTAACTACTAGACTTTACTTATTTAAACATACCGCAAAGTTTGTCGAAAATCAATTTGTAAATTTTAGTAGAACAGCTCATCCTTACCCTTGTGGTACAATCCTCATAAAACATGGGTAAGTATCCTCGTTTAATGGATTTATTCCTAACTAGGATCCAAATTATTAATCATAATATTTAAAATTTTGGTTAGAGAAAGTAATTGTAATTTCTTGAATTATGACTTAAAATAAATAAAAGTGGCATGATGGTCTGACCACGTAGGAATAATATTATTAAGAATAATACATTAGGGGGAAGTCCGTATGAGAGATGACCAAAGTATATTATACGAACGATTTAAAACAAAATTAGAAGCAGTATCTGGTGAATGCTATCGTGTCAACACTTCAACAGAAGCAGGAGAACTTGTTTGCAAGGTTATGATAGAAAAAGGAATTAAAAATGTCGCACTCTTAGATGCCTCTATCTCGAAAAAAGGGAATTTCTCCGAGTTAATTGGTGGAAAAGGTCTAACTGTTTACACAGATAATTTTCGTGCGGTAACCCCAGATGCAGAAGCGGGTATCACGCAAGTTAACTATGCCATAGCTGAACTTGGAACCCTCGTTCAAGCAGATTCTGATGTCAATCAGCGCTTATGTTCGACACTTGTTCCAATCCATATTGCACTAGTATCGACGTCTAGTATAATTCCAACCCTGAAAGAAACCATGGCCACTCTGCATGCTCTTCCTGAAATCCCAGGATTTGTTGGGTTTATCACGGGTCCTAGTAGAACTTCAGACATTGAGAGGGTTTTAACAATTGGGGTTCATGGGCCCAAACAACTGGTTGTTATCTTTGTAGATGAGGAAGTAGGAGGTGCGGCTTAAATGGCAGACAAACAGTTTAAAAAGAAAATTTCGGATGCACTTGGTAATGACGTCTTACGTGGAGCTTTGGGGCGCTTTGGAGATGCCTATGTCATATCTCGTGAAAAAGCTTATGAAGGGTATAATTTTAAAGAAATCAGCGACAATATTGCGCAAGTTAAGTCATATGCAGCTAGCCATTTGGACGAGATGATTGATCAATTTGAGAAAGAAGCAACAAAACGAGGGGCTAAAGTATTCCGTGCAGCCACTGGAGAAGATGCAAAACGATATATTCTCGAGTTAGCTAAACGAAAAGACGTGAAAAAAGTAGTAAAGTCAAAATCAATGGTTTCAGAGGAGATCTTACTTAACAAAACATTGATGTCTGAAGGAATAGAAGTACAGGAATCTGACCTGGGAGAGTGGATTGTACAGTTAGCTGGTCAACATCCCTCCCACATGGTTATGCCTGCAATTCATATGACTAAAGAAGAAGTTGCCGATGTTTTTTCTGGTCATTTGAATAGATTAAACCAACCAGTAATTGCTGAACTTGTTAAAACGGCCAGAACAGAGCTTAGAAAATCCTTTCTTGAGGCTGATATGGGGATTTCCGGCGCTAATATGGCAATCGCCGAAACAGGGACTTTAATGATGCTGACAAATGAAGGTAATGGTCGTTTAACATCTACCTTGCCTCCGACTCATGTATTCTTAGTCGGTATCGAAAAACTTGTTCCAAAGTTCGAAGATGCAACCCATATCCTTCAAGCACTTCCCAGAAGTGCAACGGGTCAGCAAATAACTAGCTATGTGAGTATGGTAACGGGTCCTACGCCTGCATATTATTCCGACGGCACAATTAAAGACAAAGAATTCCACATTATTCTAATGGATAATGGCCGACGTAAGATGTATAACGATGAGAAGTTTAAGAAGACATTTCAGTGTATCCGCTGTGCATCTTGCCTAAATGTATGCCCCGCATTCCAACTCGTAGGTGGGCATGTCTATGGGCATATTTATACTGGTGGCATCGGGACGATCCTAACTAATTTTGTGAACTCTGAAAAAGATGCTCAGAATCCTCAAAATCTTTGTCTGCAATGTGGTAAGTGTTCTGAAGTATGTCCAGGAAAATTAGATATTCCTCAAATGATTCTAGAGTTACGTAACCGTATGGGAGAAAAAGAAGGACTACCCTTTACGCAAAAATTTGCACTGGATGTAGTGTCTAATCGGCGGCTTTTCCATTCTCTGTTACGTGTAGCTTCTGTCGCGCAAAAGCCGTTTACCAAAGGACAGCCAGTTATTCGTCACTTACCAATGTTCCTCTCAGGGCTGACTGAGAAGAAGAGTTTACCGGCTGTAGCTAAGGTTCCCTTCAGAGATGTCATTAAAACTATAAAACAGGATGTTAAGAATCCTAAAGGAAAGGTTGCCCTTTATGCAGGCTGTCTGATTGATTTTGTTTATCCAAAGATTGGAGAAGGAGTTATCAGTGCCTTTAATGAAAAAGGATACGAGGTTGTCTTCCCAGACGGACAATCCTGTTGCGGTGCTCCAGCAACTTATATGGGAGATCGAAATAATGCACGTAAGTGTGCAATTATGAATATCGAAGCGTTAGAGGCTGAAAAGGTGGATTATGTTGTCTCAGCATGTCCGACCTGTACCCACGCGCTTAAAGAAAGCTTCAAAGAGCTGCTTCAAGATGATCCAGCATTAGCAGCTCGTGCGGAAGAGTTAAGTCGAAAATCTAAAGACTTTTCCAAGTTGTTGTTTGATCTTGGTGGACTAACTCCAGGAGGAGATGGAATTCCCCTTAAGATTACTTATCACGACTCCTGTCACTTGAAACGCTCAATGGGGGTTTACGCGGAACAACGAAAGATATTGACTGATACCGCAGGAGTTCAACTCATTGAAATGAAAGAATCCGATCGGTGTTGTGGCTTTGCCGGATCCTACTCCATAAAATTTCCAGAGCTATCCGGACCTATCCTGGATCGTAAACTAGCTAATATTGATGAGACGGGTGCAGATGTTGTCGTAGTTGATTGCCCAGGATGTTTAATGCAGATTTCAGGTGGCCTCGATAAGCATAATCCAAACGTTAAGGTTATACACACCGCAGAACTTCTTTTAGAAAAGCGGAAAAACGCAAAGACAAATAAGAGTAAAAAGAAGTAATTTAATTCAACAATATTTGTGCTTAAATACTATTTTTCTGCCAAGGAATTTCCAGGTCAAACCAAGAAGTAAGTAAAGGGTAGCAGACAACCATTACCAAAGGAAGTAGGCAATGTGTTGCCACGAAAGCGAGCGAAATCGCATTAGAGGGAAAGGTTGTTTAGCGAGAGAGGAGAGGCAGAGAAGGGTAAACCATTTTTTAAGAATTGACGTTTTATTATTTAGTGTTTTAAAAGGGACAGTCACTAATTTATAGTTATGATTTAGAAGTAAGAACGAATCGCAGCTAGTCTATACCTTTTAAGAATGTCTAAATTAAGCGTTTTTATGACATGAAATGGGGATCCTTAAGCTGAGGCCTCATACAAAATGGCCCTCCCGATGTGCCTGCAGCATACTAGGGAGGGCTGCCTCAGGGATTGCACCTCTGTTTAAGAGTGGGTCGTAGCAAGAACTGAGTTGTTAAGCGTCCTAGAGGAGAACTTCTCTTCTGGGACCTTTTTTGCGTTGTAGGGCAATACATGAATTGCTCCTACGGGTTTTCCGATAGTTTTAAAATTTCCCGTTTGAGTCAGGTGAATATGGATAGGAATTATGTTGGCAGAGCTGGGAATATTAATAGTTGATTGACTGTAACATCTCTAAGACTAGAAGGAATTTCGAAGAAAAAGGAGAATATTAATTCTACAGGGCCAGAACAACGAAGAATTCTGTGCTTGAGACCTCAATTAGGAGGACAACATTGTGATCCGAGCAATTCTCTTTGATATAGAGGGAACATTGACAAACCTTGATACAGCAAAGTTCGTTCAGAACTACCTTGGAATCTTAGCACCACGATTTGCACACCTTCTTTCGCCGGATAAGTTTTCTAAACAATTATTAAAATCTTTAGAAACTATTCAAAAAGAACCTAAGCCTGAACAAACAGTCATACAAGCATTTTTTGAGGACTTTTCTAAGGCCACTGGGCAGTCTGTACAGGTCTTAAAGCCTATATTTGAGGAATTTTACATTTCTGACTTTCCTGCCTTACGATGCCTCGTTCAAGCCAATCCACTATGGGTTAAAGTAGTGGAATTTGCTATTCAACAAGGCTTTTTAACGGCGATAGTCTCCAATCCGCTCATGCCGTTAATTGCAATACAGGAAGAAATTCGTTGGTCCGGTCTTACCCCTGAACATTTTAAAGTTATTGCAACCTTAGATAACGTACATTTTTCAAAACCACACCTCGGGTTTTTTCAAGAGGTAGCGGAAAACCTAGGAGTCAGGCCTCAAAATTGCCTTATGATCACCCCACACATCAATGATATGGTCTGTCGAGAGTTAGGCATGAAGACGTTTTTAGTTGGGTCGAGAGATACAGAGATTCAAACAGATTATGCTGGCCAGCTCGATGATCTCTTTCAGCTTATTAGTCAAGGGAGCCTGTGAAGAAGTTTAACTTGAAAGGAAGGATACAAGTGGGTGTACTTTGCCAGTACGTCAATGACAAAACGGAGGGGAAACCTAATCCGCCGTTTCCGTCAGTGCGTATGGCTCAGTTGTTTTATGAATTTCTAGGTCGATATAACGAGTGGAAACTCGCTAAACAGCAGGAAAAAATCGGAATGACTATGGTGTTAATGCTTGGTTTGTCAGCCCTAATCATTCCTTGGCTTTTTCCAATGATCGGGATGTTTATAAGTATCGCTCTGCTTACTCTGTTTTATATCACTGTTAAGCATTATCTTGCTCTAAACGAGAAAGTCAGTCATTTGTATGTGAATGTTTATATTCTTCACCATCATTTCATTGGTAAGTTAGAAGTGGGTTTTTGTGATCATCAAGAATCTTGCCAATGTGCTGAGGACTTTCGAAGATATGTTTTAAAGAATTACAATATATCCTTTGAGACAGGATTCATAAGTTAGTGTAAATGTGTTTAGTAAACTAGTGATTGAAATTTGTTAATTCGGCTGGGGAGAATTAGCTAATCAGGAGAAAAAATGCTAAAATAAGTTATACATAGTCTTAGAAAAAATGGAGGTAATAAGAATGAAAAAATATGTTTGCACAGCTTGCGGTTACATTTACGATCCTGAGGCTGGGGATCCTGATTCGGGTATTGCTCCAGGTACTGCTTTTGAGGATATCCCAGAAGATTGGGTTTGTCCGATTTGTGGCGTAGGCAAAGATATGTTTGAGGTTTCCGAATAAACCTATAGGGTCGAATGTCTTGAACTACAATTTTAGATTTTTTCATAGAGAAGGGAAAAGCGTTGAGCTTTTCCCTTTATAGTTCCATAATGGCGGCTTCATCTCGGTCTAGTTTATCCATACATGCTTTTAGGCGGTTACGAAGGGCAGAATCGCTAACAGCCTCCCTCATTTGGCGCATAAGATCAATAGTTCGTCGAAACACGCTAATGATATCTCCCTCATCTAAGTTGCAAAGGGCTTGGACTTCGACAAAGGTACTGCCTTGACTCCAAGCATGGGTGATACCTGCAACGCGTGGGTCATATCTCACTGAATCTTGCCCACAAATACTCTGAATGTATTCAACAATTTCTTTGACGGGTGTTGAATCAAAGACTGTTGTCCGATGAAACATATCGTTTTTCCTCGCTTCAAAGTCAATGCTGGAAATCAAGGCGTTCAGTTGGTCATCATCCAACTGCTGGAAAACGTCAGAGTAGATTAGTTCAGTAACCAAGAGTTCTTGAACATAAATTCGACTGGCACATGTTCCGCGAGGTAATAATTCATCGCCACGCAAATAGCCAAGTTGACGAAGATGGTTCTTCTTGTATTCAAATTCCTGAAGAAAGGCATGTTCTTCAGGAAGCGCAGCGACAGCATTTTGAAGTTCTTGCTGTTGCAGTTTGAGTTTTAAGTAAGATTTACTTTGAACATGGCAATTTTCTTGGCGTTGGAAGTCGCAACTTTTCGGAGTTTGGGATAATAGCTTTTCCCAAGCTCGAATTTTACGAGCCATTTCCCGCCCGTATACACGGGATTGCTTACGGGGACCCAAGGAATGATAAGCTTTTTTAAGCCTCTCAAGCTCTTTGCGCTTGGGATGGTGTTTAATTGGACATGTAAAGGAGCCGACCTCATCGCAGAGATGTTGGGTTTCTTCGAGTTTTTGCTGGATTTGCGCTAATTCGGAATGAAGTCGCTCAGAACTTAATCGATAACTATAAGCGGAAAAACTTTTTTGGAAGTAAATTTCTATTTGTGCTTGAGTTAAGGTCGCAGTGAGATTGAGAACAGTATTATAAGTCAGCCTAAATTGACTGGTGAGAGGTTCAAGTCGGTTTAGTTGAAATTTAGGCGGGGGGCTTTTTTCCATATATGCTAAATCGACGATGGCGAAAGAAAATCCTTTTTCATCAAGACCGCGTCGTCCTGCTCGCCCAGACATTTGAAAAAATTCGTGATTGGCAAGGGGACGAAAATTTCGTCCGTCATATTTGTTAAGGGAATCAAAACAAACTGCTTTGACCGGATAATTTATTCCGACACTGAAGGTTTCTGTACAGTAAAGAACTTTAATTAGCCTTTCAAGAAATAGTTCTTCGACGACAACTTTTTGTGAGGGAAGTAAACCAGCATGATGAAAAGCGATTCCTTTGGAACATAAACGTCTGAGTTGACGAGTTGAAGATGACCAGTCAATTTCTTGACCAAAGATATGTATAAATTTTTCCTCGACGACTTTACGTTCATGTGGTCGCAGATAATTTGCGATGTTTGCAAGCTCCATTGCTTTTAAGGCGCATTGTTTTCGGCTAAACACAAAAAAAAGTGCGGGGAGATGATTACGCTGAATTGTGCGTATGAGATCTAAATGAGTTGTAGGACCAAAAGGATTATCGTCGTTGATACGGTCCTTTAGTTTTCGACGATAATAACGCCAAAGTTGATCATAGTCGACAAGGCCGGTATCTTTAGTATAGTAATAGTATTCTAGGGGAACAACCCGATTGTGTTCTTCAATAAGAGCAACTTCTTCATGACGTATGGATTCAATCCAATCCACTAAATGCCGGGCGTTAGCGATTGTCGCGCTCAAACCGAGAATCTTCATTTTTGGTGGAGCAAGAATGATCGATTCTTCCCATACTGTTCCACGTTCCTCGTCATTTAGCCAGTGAATTTCATCAAATACTATGTGCGACACAAATTCTAGATTAGGGTCTTCAGTGATGACTTGATTCCGAAATACTTCTGTTGTCATTATAAGCAGGGGAGCAGTTGGGTTAAGGACAACATCTCCAGTCATTATTCCGACAGCATCTTCTCCAAACTGCTTTTTAAAGTCCCTGAATTTCTGGTTGCTAAGGGCCTTAATCGGTGCTGTATAGATCACCCTTAAATGATCCTTCATGGCCTTCTCAATTAAATAATCCGCAACAAGAGTTTTCCCAGTGCCAGTAGGTGCTGCTACAATGACGGATTTGCCTGCATCGATTGCGTCAAGTGCTTCTTCCTGGAAGGGATCTAGGTCCATTTCGTGATAAGTTCGTTTAGACAATAGCAGTCAGCTCGTTTCTGATTCATTTTACTAATTTTAACAAAGCAACGAATAATGGTCAAATTTAGGTCTGGCATGGTCTGAATTATCCCTTGAATCCATAGGATGAAACAAGAGACAAGGCTAGGGGGGATCAGATGTGTCTTCTATAAGATTAGAAATTGAGAAGGCCATGGGGCTCAAGTTTCCAGAGCGCAATGGAGAAGTTATTGTACGGTTCGAGGAATCTATGGAAATTCCCCAACCTGCTGAAACGTTGATGCGGGGATTATATCGAGATCCTGATCGAGTTCGCCAAGGGTTTAAACAACTGCATCAAGAGACAGGCTCCATGATTGAAATACTAATGCCACGGCGATCTCGTTTACGGGAATGGGCCGATTCCCTGCCAGAACGACCTAAAGAAGCTGAATCATTTCTAAAAGAGACGACAGATCAGCTTCTTATGAGAGAGCAACGTTTGATTCAAGTTGAACGGGAGTTAGTGGGTCAATTACAAGAAAGCGGATTGAATGATGTTTACCCAATCCCGCTTGCGGCCTTTGGAATATGTACTTATCGGGATCCCGCTGTTAAACTGTTCTTAAAACCTCTAGGGCGCTTTGCCGAATTATATGAGATTAATCCAGATACTTTACAGCAGGCTGTAAGGGTCCATTTCTTATTCTTGTTGCTCTTGGTTGCTGGATCTGATTTAGATGGGCAGGTCTATGCCAGAGGTGGTGAAGACAAAGTTATTCATTGGCTGACAACTGTTTACACTATGCGATATCTGAAAAGCCAATCAACTGAATTAATCCACTGTTATCAAGAATGGATTAATGCTTGGGGTGCTAAAATGCCTAGCCAAAGCATGCTCAACGATCGTGAGTGCGAAAAGACCAGGGCAGCGATGATCTTTTGGCGCCGACAACCAAACGTTAGCTGGGAGGAATGCTGGCGAATTATTAATCAATTAGAACGACCAGATAGTACGAGTTCTATGGTGTTCAATTAAGGCCATTCTGCTAGTTCTTGGGGTTTAAGGATCTCTAACCGATCATCTACTAGTTTCAAAATCCCGGATCGCTTCCAACCATTAATAGCCCGGTTGACACATTCTCTAGACGTTCCAATCATACTGGCTAAATCTCGATGAGTTATAGAAGCATCAACAAATATTGGCTGTCCTGGAGTTGTTGCAGGTCGAGCTAGACGGAGAAAAAGCGCAGCAAGGATTCCAGTGGTCGAACGATTAGTTAAGATGCGAATAAACTCTTGTGCGAGCCTTAACCTTCGACTTAAAGTTCGAATCAGTGCAACGGATAGGGAAGGATTGGCTTCTAAAATCTGAGGCATTATTTCATTGTTAAGCACTAATAGTATACTGTCTTTCAGGACTTCAGCTGTAGAAGGGTATGACCCAGCCTCAAGAAGGAGAACCTCGGCAAGACACTCATAGGGACCACACCAGTCAAGAATTTGCTCTTCACCTGCCGGAGTTGATTTACATAGTTTAACTTGCCCAGAAAGGACAAAATATACAGATGAACCAATCTCACCTTCGACATATAAAAGTTGCCCAGGGCGGTAACGACGCTCGACTATATGAGGAAGAAGAGGGGCAACATCGTCAGAACTTAAGGAAGAAAATAAAGAAAAGCGAAGAAGGTCGTCAGCATTAGGCACTAATTGAACCTCATTTCCTAAAAATTCATTGTCTCCCCATTCTCACTAGTCTGTTAAATGCCATAGACTAGAAAGAGAAGTGAGGAGGAATGGATATGCTAGAGATTGAATTGACTCCAGTGCGAGTATTATCCCTCATCAATGATCCTTTTCGAGTGTTTACCTTGTTTTTAGTCGCTGTTCTTGCAGTGATTATCATTATAAATGCAGACTAATCGTACAATGCTGGGGATAGGTTTAAGATTGGTCTAATGGGTGTGAGGGGTTAGCGCTGACTTGTTGGGCAGCTAGAACAACATCCGCCATGACACGTGTCTGGTCTGGAAGTGCCTGAGAGGTGAATTGGGTCATAATCTCACCACGTGTTGATACGTAATAACGTGCTGGTAAACGATTTAAAGCAAGTGCCATAATGTCAGCCTGGCAACGTTCACATGAACAGCTCAGAGTATTATTCCGAAGATAGGTATCTAGTGCATGTTGGACAACTATTTCTGTGTGGTTTTTGAGATCATACATAATAATTGATTCATCTCCTCTAATCTTTCTAAATTATCCGTATCAGTCTAATAATAAGGGTTAATACTCCAAAGAACAATGATATGATTATTATATTATATATTATGCTTTAGAAGCTTGGAAATTAAGAAAGAAGAGCACTCCTCTTATGAAGATGCTCTCTTAGTCTATAATTGCTAGAAGCTATTTTCTGATTTTGCCTGTTACTTCTTGCCAGAAGCGACTTGTTTCAAATCCAAGGCGCCAAATGGAAATCCCTCTTAATTTGTAGCTCTTAATGAAACCAAAACGAACCTTGGCAGAAAGTTCATTTTCATACCATACAGTATGTTTAATACGCCCTGCCCAATAATAAAAGTATGGTTCAACTGCTTGGTCTGACCAAAGTGGTCGTGCGTTGGTTCGAGTGATCAATTCCGGAATATCCCGCATTGGCACGAGACGGGTTGGCTCACTGGACCAATCGTACCCATATACAGGGATACCCAATAAAAGTTTTTCATTGGGAATATAACGGATAGCATAGTCGAGTGCTTGTGTCATCCATGGTAAACTTGCAATTGGACCAGGGGAACCTCCTGAGTAATGTTCGTCATAGGTCATTAAGGTGATGGAATCACATAGACGACCAATTCCTGCAAAGTCGTAACCCGGTGCTTCCCACTCCGTACGCTTAGCTGGGATGGCAATGGTTAATAGTAAACCACGATTATGTAATTCAGCTCTCAGGGATTCAAGGAAGGCTAGAAAAGGAATACGATAAGGAGCTTCTACCCCTTCAAAATCAACATGAACACCAGCAGCAGTCGAGGGAAGGGAGTTCATCATATGGCGTATGCAATTTTGTTGTGAGGCGGTTGACGATAAAACAGACCTTAAGGGTATCGGATCAAAGATTTTTCCGTTAAAATTGTGATAAAGAATAAAAGGCGCGATGCCACGTTTAACAGCCTCTTGAAGAAGGAACGTATTCACTTGACCAGTAAACTGACCGTCAGCCTTTAGCTGAAACGCAAAATCAGCATAAACATCGATACGGGAGCCCTGTTGCAAAAGTGTATCGTTGGCTCGAGAGTCACCTTGAAAGTCCTCAGCAGTATAACCCAGTATCCATAATCGTTTGTCTAAAAGACGTCGTGCAATAGGTGTCCAACTTGAATTCAAACAGACCCCTCCTCGTTGTAGCAAATCCTCTTAGGAATAAGATATGAGGGGAACGAGAATTAATTTTTGTTTTTTGTATTGGTAAAATAAGTATTTGGAGGAGAAGTTTAATGAATTGGGAGTTTATGGGGGACTTGCAAAAGATTTTTACGTTATTGGATGAATTAGAGGTGCAAACGAGTAAACGAGATTATCCTATCATATGGGAAAAAGTACATGCCACAAGCTGTGCCCAAATTGGGCGTATGCTCGCTGAAAAGAGGGGAATAAACGTAGAGCAGGCAGCATTAGCTTGTGCCCTTCATGATATGGGTCGCTGGATCTCTGGACGACAGTATGAACATGCACCAAAAGGAGAAGGTCCAGTTCGAAGTTTCTTGGCTGAGAAAGAAGATATGGCTGAAGTAAAAGATCAAATTGTTCAAGCCGTCATAAACCATTCCAAGAAGGATGAGGTTGGAACACCCCTTGAAGAGATTGTTAAGGATGCTGACGTCTTAGATTGTCATTGGCACGGCGAAGATATAATGAAACCATTTCATATGGCAAGACTCAAGACGGCGTTAGAGGACCTGGGAATACCTTATCCATATTAGGGAGAGATCTTTAGTAATCGGTCTCTACATACTGATAACGTGAATTATTCTTATTAATAGCCTGAGAAAAAATTTAATTGCTAATCAGCATTGCCTCTGCTATACTGACCCTGTACTTGTTAAAATTGGGCCTAACTAAAATTGGAATCCATATTCTAACCTTATTTGGTGTAACGGATGATAATTTGTGAGGATCCAACGTGTACAAGATCACCAAATAAGGAGGATTTATAATGGCTCAAGACAAACAACTAACATGTCGTGATTGTGGTCAAGAATTTGTATTTTCAGCTGGTGAACAAGACTTCTATGCTGAAAAAGGGTTTGAAAATGAACCAACTCGCTGCCCAGCTTGTCGTCAGGCACGCAAACAACAATCAGGTGGCGGTCGAAGTAATTACGGCGGTTTTGGTAGTCGCCCTCAGCGGGAAATGTTCCCTGCAGTCTGCGCAAGTTGCGGTGTACAAACAGAAGTTCCTTTCCAGCCTTCTGGCGAAAAACCTGTTTACTGTCGAGATTGCTTCCAATCCATGCGTCGTTACTAATATGAACACAAAAGGCTGGGGGGTAACCCCTGGTCTTTTTTTGCTTTTATGACAGGGGACGGTCCTTTTTATGGCAGGGGGACGGTCCTTTTGACACGTTTTAGACCGTTTTAACGCTTCCTAACCTAAAGTTCGTATGAATGGTCGATTCAACGCCTGAAAAATTGTAAAATCTTATCGATTAGGTTTTAAAAAGGACCCCTCTGTGTAGAGAAGTCCTAACGTTAACTATTTGCTTGATAAAGGATGCCATATTTATTTAGTAGTTAGTTAAGCGGGGAAATTACTCTAAAATTTCCAGATCATCTGGGCTTTTATCCTTAGTGAAAATAATGTCGTCTTTATTTTCCCCTGTTGTGTTAGGCATAGGGGAGTTTTTGGGATTTGGTTTAGATGACTGGGCTTCTTCCTGTTTAGAAGATAGCCTTTCTTGGAATGACATAGCTCTTCCTCCTTGTATAACTGAATATAGCGAGATAAATTTTAGAATTTAAACTCGTATCGTACTATAATTAAGTATGATTATATTGTAGAGGAATTATGTACCTCAGTTATCTGAACTCAAATTGATTTAGGAGTTCTAAGCTATTAACGAAGAAATTTTATAGAATTACTATTGAGTGGAAGGTTATGGTGATTTAATGTCACGCCTGGTTCAAAAGCTTATCAGATTATTTATTGGTCTTTTCTTATATGCTGTAGGTATTGTTTTGACAATAAACGCTAACCTTGGCCTATCGCCTTGGGATGTTTTTCATCAGGGTTGTACCTATTTAATTGGCATAACCATGGGGCAAGCAACCATAGCCGTTGGGGTTGTTATTGTAATAGCTAATGTAGTGCTGGGAGAACGGTTAGGGTGGGGCACCTTGTTTAATATGATTTTTATCGGCGTATTTATGGATTTAATCATGCTAAATCACTTGATTCCGATTGTTAATGAAGTCTTCTCTGGTGTACTCATGATATTTTTGGGACTGGTTATTATCGGCATTGCCAGTTATTTCTACATCGGTGCAGGACTAGGTTCAGGTCCACGGGATGGATTAATGATCGCCTTGACAAAAAAGACTCATAAGTCAGTTCGTTTTATTCGGAATTCTATTGAAATTAGTGCACTTTTTATTGGTTATTTATTAGGCGGTTACGTAGGTGTAGGGACTTTGATCATGTCAATAGCCCTAGGATATATTATGCAGTTCATGTTTAAACTCTTTAAGTTCGACATCAACAGCGTAGAACATCGGTTCATCGACGAAGATGTAAGAATATTATTCGAAAAGCATGGGGGTATTTGACACCTATATAATTTCTATTGACAGGAAATTGAATGAATAGTATTCTATAATTAAATGAGATATATTCTCAGTTAATTATTTAGTCTAGCTTGAGAATGGTAATCATTTTGATAGGGAGGGATGAACGATGGAACGATTTTTACAGGATTTAAAACCTGGAGAACGGGCGCGTGTTGAGCGTATTGAAGGCGGAGGGGCCTTGCGTCGTCGTATGATGGATATGGGGATTGTTCCAGGTGTAGAATTGGAAGTTGTTCGTAGTGCTCCATTAGGCGGCCCACTTCAACTTCGCCTTAAGGGGTACTATTTGGCAATGCGGCGTGGAGAATGTGCCAAAATTATGGTCACCCAAAATAATCAGGAACACATCGAATACTCATTGGCAAGTCGATAATTAAAAGATTTTTGTACTGATAGATAATTAAGTTTACCGCTAGGACATAATTGTTAGCTTTAAAGGGAGGAGGCGGTAGAGGCATGAAAATAGCTCTAATAGGTAACCCTAATGTAGGGAAGAGTACAGTTTTCAATGCCTTAACGGGTTCTAATCAACAGGTAGGAAACTGGGCTGGAAAAACAGTTGAACGAAAATCGGGGTCGATACATAGAGATAATGACGAAATAGAGCTGATCGACCTGCCAGGAACCTATAGTTTGACCGCATATTCTCAAGAAGAGATTGTTACACGCGAATATATTCTCCGCGAAAAGCCAGATGTCGTTATGGCAATGGTTGACGCTTCAAATATTGAACGAAACCTCTATCTAGTTTTACAGATTCTTGAACTTACCCCACGGGTTGTTATTGGCTTAAATATGATGGATTTAGCAAAGTCCGCAGGGATAACAATTCATTCAAATAGGTTAGCGCAAGCATTGAATGTTCCCGTTGTGGAAATCGTTGCAGCTAAAGGGAAAGGGATCAACGAATTCTTAACAGAGGCTATTCGGGTAGGAAAACTTAAAAGTGAATCTGTTTGGGATGAAATTCCTTATCCGGACGAGCTGGAAAAAAGGATTCAGGCACTGGAACAACTATTGACTGGTACTATTTGGGCTTCAAAGTATCCTTTACGTTGGTTGGCTATCAAACGTTTAGAACAAGATCCGGAAATAGGGCAAACTTGGCAAAGCATCCCTCGGTCCTCCCAAAGGAATAAGAAGCAGGATCCCTGCCATGATGCAGGAGATCCGCTCAAATATGTACTTCAAGAATCAGTTACCTTGCCTGGAGAGGAGTTGCTCCAGGCTTATGAAATAGAGGGGTGGAGCAAGGATCATTTCGAAATGGCAGTGGCAGATGCCAAGTACCAATATATTTCAAAGATTCTCCCTGAGTTTAGGGTGCATGAGAATTCCGCTAAACCTACCTGGACAGATGCTTTAGATAAATGGATACTTTCTCCGATCTGGGGTTATCCTATCATGTTCCTTATTATTTCCCTGGTATTTTGGTTTTCTTTTGTTGCCAGTGCACCATTAGGAGGAGCTGTATCGGAAGGAATGGCTTGGGCGGCAGAGGTCGTTGTAAGTTTGCTACAGTGGAGCCATGTGCCTGAGGCTGCTCAGAGTTTAGTACGAGACGGCATCTTTGCTGGGGTGGGCGCTGTTTTAGCGTTTGTTCCTCAAATTGCGATATTCTTTGCTTTTTTCTCTATATTGCAAGACAGTGGTTATTTAGCCCGTGCAGCGTTCTTGGGTGACCGATTTATGCAACTTATGGGATTACATGGAAAGTCCTTTTTCTCTTTAGTATCCGGATTTGGTTGTAATGTCCCAGCAATAATGGCTACACGAACTTTGGAGGATCCTAAGGACCGTTTGATTACCATGTTAATAAATCCCTTGATTCCCTGTGTTCCGCGCTTAGGAGTCATGAGCGCTGTCGTAGCAGCATTTTTTCCTGGTTCTCGAGGAGCTCTCATAATGATTAGCTTATTATTAATAAGTTTACTTCTGGTTATGTTCTCGGCCTTATTTTTAAGAAAAGTCGTCCAACAAAAGGAACGATCAGCCTTTGTAATGGAACTTCCTTTATACCATATCCCCACCTTGCGCAATGTTTTAATGCCTACTTGGCAAAAAACCTATTCCTTCTTAAAAAGAGCATGGACGTTTATTTTGGTAGCATCAATAGTCGTTTGGGTCTTAAGCTCTTATCCGCAAGGGGCCCCCATGAATGCCACATGGGCTGGAAAAATGGGTGAGGGGTTAGCTTTTATCGGGCAGCCATTAGGATTTGACTGGCGCATTATGGTTGCGATTGTTTTTGGGTTTACTGCCAAAGAAACGACATTATCCACACTAGGTATTTTGTACGGTGTAGCCGCGGATGCTTCCCAGTCAATCGCTGAGGCTATGACTGGGGCCATGACTCCTTTAGGTGCCTATACCTTTCTGGTAGTATATATGCTATATATTCCTTGCCTTGCATCAGTTGTTACGACCTATAAGGAGTCAAAGAGCCTAGGTTGGACAAGCTTTGGGATTGCCTATAACCTAATACTTAGTTTCGTCATAGGATGGCTTGTTTTTCACGGAGGAAGAGTTCTGGGCTTTTAATAACAAAACCCGTTGGGGGTGAACCGTTTTGCTTACAAGTATTATGGAAGTACTATCGTGCAAATCTTTATCAATGGCCCAGTTGGCTGAAGAACTGGGTTATTCCGTAAGAGAGCTTGAAAGCGCCTTGGAACAAATGGAACACATGGGTTATGTCCGTCGTGAGGTCTTAGGGCGAGCCTGTAGCCCGAGCTGCGGTAAAGATCCAAGCAGCGGTGAATGTGAAGGATGTAGCTTTCTTTCCCCAGAAGGGTTTGCTTTTTGGGTACTTACGGAGAGGGGACAAATATTGTCAGGACGATCCTCGGGAAAATGATGTTAGATAATAGGATCTATGGTATGATGTTAAATATCCTTTAGTACGATCTAAGGTGTTAGGAATTGTTTAAGAAGGGAGCTCGTGACATAATGAGTAAGCCCCGTGAGGAAAAATATCATGCAATTTTAGATGCAGCCACGGAGGCTTTTGCCGAGTATGGCTATTTCACTTGCCAGGTATCTAAAATTGCCAAGTTAGCCGGCGTCGCTGATGGAACGATTTATTTATATTTCAAGAATAAAGAGGACATTTTGGTCAGTCTTTTTTCAGAGCGAATGGGTCGATTTATTCAAGAAGTTCGTCAGTCTGTGGTTCAATACCAGACAACTCAAGAACGATTATTATGCATCATTCAGACTCACTTTAAATACATGCAGGAAAATCGCTCTCTAGCTATAGTTACGCAAATTGAACTTAGACAATCTGATCCTAAAATTAGGGAGGCAGTTTCTGGGCCCCTGCGAGAGTATTTCCATTTAATTGAACAAGTTCTTGCAGAAGGCGTAGAGAAAGATGAAATAGTGCTAGCAGACGTTAAAGTAGGTCGACAGATGTTCTTTGGAACTCTTGATGCTGCTATCAGCGATTGGGTGAGTTCTAAGAAACCGCGTCCTTTAGAGGGAGTAGAAGACTTAGTATTTGATCTTATGCGAGGGGCTTTTAGAATAAAGCAGAAACAATAATTAAATTCTACGTTGTTTTGAAAATATCAAGAGCCAATCACTTAAATTTTCTTGAAATCTAAGTGATTGGCTCTTTTCGTAAGTGATGCCGTAATTCTAAAGAAGAGTCTTCTTCTATACTATTAATTTCCTAACTTATGTGGCTATTCGTTGGGTTCTCGCTGGAGGTCGGCTTTTCATCAATAGTGCGGTAATTCCGGCTACAAGAGGGAGAAAGAACAATACTGAGATCGCCGTAGATAAGCCATAAAGATCTGCTATACGGCCTATTAGGATTACCATTAGCCCTCCGATTCCCCCAGCAAAGCCCATGGTTAATCCGGCAGCGAGAGACTTATTATTCGGAATAGCTTCTTGAGCAGCTACTACGGTCACAGAAAAGCTGGACAATAGAGAAGCACCAGCAAGGCCTAAGAAAATAACACTAAAAACGCCCTGTGTGTGTGTGAAACCATAGAAAAGAGGTGTAGAAAGGGCGAGGGAAGAAACAATTAACCGTTTACGACCATATCGATCTGAAATATATCCACCAAGAATTCCGCCGATAGCTCCAGAGAATAACATAATAAAAACTAAATGACTAGAGGCAATCGACGAAAGGTTTTGTGCCTGAAAATATAAGGGGAGAATGGTTAACAATCCGGTAAAGGTTAAAGCTCGAATAGCGATGACACTAGTGATCGCCAGCAGTTCTGTACGGGCATTTTGCAAAGAATTAAGTACATCGCTTAACGAGGGGGCCTTTCCACTAAGTACATTATTTTTGGGGGCAAAAAAATAGAGGAGTAAAGCAACTAAAATCCCGGGGATAACTGTATAAACTGTAGCGCTAAGACCATAGGTTTGAAAAAGGGGAACCAGTAGGAGTGGGCTGAGAGCAAACCCAATATTCCCAAAGGCGATAAACATAGATAGAAGAACGGCTTTTCGGTCACCACTTACAACAGTAATCATGGTTGATGCCTGGGGATGAAAGGCGGCAGTCCCAAGACCCGCTAAAGTGGCTAAGAGTACAAGCAGAAGATAGTTGGTTACAAGACCAGTTAAACTGAGCATAGTTGCCATCCAAAGTGTGCCCACATGGACGAGCCACCGCTTTCCCTGTCGATCTAGGAAGTAGCCAAAGATTGGCTGTATGAAAGAAGAGCTAATAGTAAACGCTGAAACTAATATGGCTGCTCTCGTAGCACTAAGGGCTGTAGCTGCGACTAGAAAAGGGAGCATTTGAGGTAGATAGTTACTGTACATATCATTTAGCATGTGAGCTAACGATAGGACACCAATGGTAGAATACTCAATAGGTTGCTTATGATTCATGTTGGGACTCCTTTCGTTAAAACAGTATACGAGCTTATTTGAAAATGGTCAATAAATAATACTAGGTTTGTTGTAACTATTGGGACTTGTTGTAGCAAGTATTTCGAATTCAGTGGGTCTATGGACAAAAGGTTCTTGTAGGGGTAGTATTTATGTAAATGAGAATACTATTTTAGTAAAACCAATAGATAGGGAGATTGCGATGGATTTTGCAGGAAAAGATAAGGCTACATATGTGAAAGAAACGTTTAATTCTATAGCAGGGCGTTATGACCTGATGAATAGCCTTATGAGCCTAGGAATGGATAAGCGATGGAGGCGTCTAGCAGTTCAAGAGGTCGGTGCGAAGCCTGGTATGCATATGCTTGATGTTTGCTGTGGGACAGGTCAACTTTCTATGGAATTAGGGCGTGTTGTCGGCCACGAAGGAAGCGTGACCGGGCTTGATTTTTCGCAAAAAATGTTAGAAGTTGCAGAAAAATCCTTGGTTCAGGCATCAAATGTAGGTAGTGTTCGATTTCTTCATGGAAATGCGATGGAGCTCCCTTTTCAAGACAATTCCTTTGACGGAGTTACAGTGGGATGGGGGTTGAGGAATTTGCCGGACTTGCAACGGGGGTTACGGGAAATGATAAGAACAGTTAAGCCCGGAGGGAAGGTTGTATCCCTTGATATGGCTAAACCATCACTTATTGGTTTTAAACAAGCGTATTGGCTCTATTTCGATAAACTTGTTCCCTTTATGGGCAAGGTTTGGGCAAGAAAGGCTAGTGCCTATCAATATCTACACGACTCTGCTCGAGAGTTCCCGGCCCAAGAAGAATTAGTACGTATTTTTACAGAATGTGGACTTGAAGAGGCTCATTACAATAATTTGGCTGGTGGTGTTGTGGCCATCGTTTCCGGAACAAAACCACGGGATTTATAGGAGTCCTCCTTCTAAAGATTTTATCTTACAATAATATCTGCATGATTATTTACGTAGTTGCTCATACTATCCCTGTTATATAAGAAAAATTGAAAGGAAGGGATCAGTTTGAAAGTACGTGACGTCATGACGAATCAGGTTGATTGGGTTACTCCAAATGCCTCAATTGTAGAAGTAGCGCGGTTGATGAAGAACAAGGATGTTGGTTCAATTCCTGTGTGTGAGGACAAGAAAGTAGTTGGAATCATTACCGACAGGGATATTGTTCTTAGGGTTGTAGCAGATGGATTAAATAGTGAAAGCAAAAGGGCTAAGGATATTATGAATTCTCAGGTTATCACAGTTACTGCAGATCAAGATGTTCATGAGGCTGCTCATTTAATGTCCGAGTATCAAATTCGAAGATTGCCAGTAGTAGAACAGGGAACAATCATTGGAATAGTGGCATTAGGTGATTTAGCCATCGAAAAAATTCATGTTAATGAAGCTGGAGATGCCCTTAGCGATATCTCTCAAGGTGCACACCATTAACTAAATAGATTTCGGTATCGAATTTGGCACGATGGTAAGAGTACTTGTTCAACTTACAGGTGGACGTGCCTACTTGATGAGCGTAAGTCTTAAGATTGGATAAACCCTTTTAGGCAGATAATAACGTTGTGAAAAATTCACAACGTTATTATCTGTTTGTGAGTTTTGTGATAGACTAAAATAAAAATAAGAGAAGGATGTGCTCGCTTTGAATTTATATGTTGGAATAAAAGGACAGGCCCAAACCATAGTAAAAGATTCTAATACTGCAAAGGCTATGGGTAGTGGACAACTTGAGGTCTTTGCAACTCCCGCTATGGTGGCGCTCATGGAAGAAGCCGCTGTAAATTCTTTGGAGTTACCCCTGGGGCAATCGAGTGTGGGAACTTCCTTAGATATTAAGCATATTGCTGCTACTCCACTAGGCTCTAAAGTACTCGCCACTGCTGAACTCATTGAAATAGACCGCCGTAGACTCGTATTTTCAGTAGAAGTATACGACGAAGCTGGACAGATTGGCATAGGAAAGCACGAACGTTTTATTATTGAAGTCGAACCCTTTCTTGCTAAAACGAAAAATCGCAAGCAGGAGTTATAACGTGGAAGGATTTAATACATTATCTAGAATTGTTACTGAGGAACAAGTAATCGATAAATCTCGTTTTATTGGCATTGCTATTCCTCTTACAACGTTAGAGGAAATAGAAACAGCTTTGATAAAAATTCGCGAAGACTATCCCAATGCTCGTCATTATGTTTACGCCTATCGATTACACAACGGATTCATGGAGAAGTCCTCTGACGACGGCGAGCCTCAGGGTACTGGTGGGCGCCCTATACTGGATATCCTTCAGTACCGAAATATTTGGAATGTGCTTCTAGTTGTAGTTCGCTATTTTGGGGGAGTACTACTAGGAACGGGTGGGTTGACAAGAGCCTATGGTGGAACTGCTCGACAAGTCATTAATTCGACAGAATTAAAGAAACTATCCGTTTATCAGATATACATTTTACGTGTACCGTATCAATGGTTTGAAACTCTTAAGTATCAATTCGAACAACACGATTGGTTCATTCAAAACGAAGAGTTTAGTGACGTA
Organism: Desulfosporosinus sp.; assembly: GCF_014237355.1. Taxonomy (NCBI): domain Bacteria; kingdom Bacillati; phylum Bacillota; class Clostridia; order Eubacteriales; family Desulfitobacteriaceae; genus Desulfosporosinus; species Desulfosporosinus sp. Next base: position 13,611 of record NZ_JABZFS010000065.1, on the reverse strand, counting down.
ATTAATCTTCATGTTAATATTCCTGAACATGAAATAGAGAAGTTCAGAGAATGGATTGATGATTTTACTAGAAAACAAGTCCTATATGAGGATCACGGAACTATATGGAGATAGAAACTTTTGTAGTTAATATTGTTTATTTTATGTGAATATTTAAACTTTATGAAAGTGAATACAATCACTTTCTTTTTTCTTATCCATATGCTAAAATCATAGCAAAGATAAAAACAATTAATGACAAGCCGTGACTAATTAACAAGATTGAGTAAAGGGGGCATATTCTATGTTAGGTTTCATTCCAGTCCTAATAATTGGTGGATTTCTAGGGGGATGCGCAGTGGTTATTGCGGCATCATGTCTTCAGCTCGTTAAATTAACTGTCAATTTACCGAAAAATAGTGGAACCATGCGAAGGGTAATAGAGGCTTAATGATTTTCAATTTAACCCATCAATTATATAACTAAAACATCCCTTCTATGACGAGGGGATGTTTATTATTTTTCCGGATATCACGACACCTTGCTATCCAGGCGGTGTTCTTATCTATTTGAAGACACTTTGATTACGTCCGGTTGTTTTTGCTTCATAAAGAGCGTGATCTGCTCTTGAAATTAATGACGCCGGAGAATCTGAGGAGCGCCAGAGGGTAACGCCGATACTTATTGTAACGGATACATCAATGCCAGTTGCCTGGTGAAGAACTTTGGTTTTTTCTACAACGTCTCGAATTTTTTCGCTGATAAATAGTACAATTTTTTCCGTAGCTTCTGGGATAAGAATGACAAATTCTTCTCCACCATAACGGGCAATGAGGTCCTCTTCTCTTAAATTGTTACGAAGCTCAATCACAATCGTTTGAAGTACGGTATCTCCGAATTGATGTCCATATTTGTCGTTAAACTGTTTGAAGTTATCAACATCGATCATAAGTAAGCCAAAGGTCACTGACCGCTTATGGCGTTGACATAGTGAGATGTACTCGCGCAAGCGTTTTTGAAAGTAACGATGATTATATACGCCTGTCAATCCGTCAGTAATTGATTCCCTCTGGACAATGGCATAAAGAAGAGCATTCTCCAATGCCGAGGTTGCATGACCGGCAACAGTCTCCAAGAATCTCATTTGTTCAGACGTGATTTCCGTTTGGCGAATGGCGTGAATGTTGATTGTTCCGGTTTTATGTTGGGCGTTTTGAAGAGGCAAACAACATATCCATTCCCAATCTTGCCTTCTATTTCCGGGGGGGCAATAATAGGTAACCCCTTTATCTAATACTTGTAATAGAAACGACAAATCAAGATCTGGAGGAATCTGTGGTGTAATTGTTTGTGAATCGAAAACTCCTATAACTTGAAAATCTTGAGTTTTTTCATTGTAAAGACATACGCTGGCTTGATCAATACTAATAAGAGATGCAATAGCACTAATAATATTGGAGGCAATTACTTTAGGATCTAGCGAAGCATTAAGAGCACGTGCAATGTCTAAAAGAACGTTTGTCTGTAAACGTATTGCTTCTAACTCGCTTTCTAAGACATATATTCTTTGCAACAATTCAGAAGTGTCTTCTGGGTCGATTTGCCGATCACTTGACATAACTATGCCCCCTACAAAATGAGTGAAGGTGTTGAATTAAGGCAGACTATTATACTATTCTCTTTTAAGTTGAATTATCCTTTGACTATATCATATTTTTCCAAAAGAAAATTGTCAAAGAAGCAGCTATAAAAATGCAAATCCATGGGCATAGAAGAAGGAGAAATGGGACTTCTGTCGAATTTTTAAAATGAAATGGTTTAATATAAAGGGGGACCCGTATTCTGACATATGAATTGACAGTCGTTTTAGGAAGTATACCCTTTGTTTTGTTCTTAACATGGCAAGCGAGAGTGTTCGGAATATCGAGGATGAGAGTGTTCACTATCACTTTTTTGTTGAGTTGTGCTGTCTTAGTTTTTCCCCGAGCTCTTCAGTCAGGTTGGATTATCTTATGGTTTGTGCTTGTAGTTTTGATTATTTCAGCTATATTATGGTCAAGAAAAAAGGATGGAGACAAGCACTTCAACAAAAAGTATAATTTGCAAGACAATAATGCGAATAAAGTCGAAAAAGACACAAAAGTTGATGAAGATGCTTTAGTAGAAGAACTTAGTCCTCCACGGGATGATTCTGAAACCCAAGCAGAGTCCGACGCACCACTTCCACTTTTAGAAGTTGGAAACTCACAGAAAGCTGAAGAGATCGTCGAAGGATTAGATTTGCTAACGATCGATGAACTCATCGATATGGGATTTAAAGAAAAACATCTCGGAAATTTTCAACAAGCCGCAGTTTATTTTTCCCGTGCATTAACTCTGGAGCCGATGCCTGATTTGGCCTTTTATTTAATAATTGATTATTATTGGCTATTGGATAATCTAGAGGAGCGTGATTATGCGTTAACTGAATTAAAGGGACATATTCAAAAATATTTGCCACAGTTTAATTCAGAACTACGGCGTCGCTTTGATGCTTGGCTACACAAAGAAAATCTTATTAAATATTTTAATTAATTAGGAGGCTCTCGCCATGAAACCGACAAGAGAAATAATTGGATTGCGAGTTATAAGCATTTCAGATGGAACGCAAGTTGGAGTTGTAAAGGATCTAGTACTTAACCAGCAGAGTAAATCATTAGATTTTATGATTATCGATCAGCCCTCAGATTATTTTGGAGCTAAAGTCATACCTTATGCAGACATCTTGGGACTTGGGGAATTTGCAATAACGATCCCATATCCAGACGTCATACAAGATGTAGCTCAAAATGCCGAGGTTCAGAATTTATTAAAGCAAGATATCCGTGTCATAGGAACTCAAGTTTTGACTAAAAAGGGACAACTTATTGGAGCTGTGACGGAAATTATCATTGACGAAGAAACCGGCCATATCGCCTCCTGTCTTTTTGAATCAGAGGGACAACTGCAGGAGATCGAGGTCGAAAAAATCATTACCTTAGGCAAAGAACTACTCATCATTGAAGGAATCGGAGAAGCTGCGGCTTCAAACCAAGAGATCATTATGATTAGCAATGAGGAGGACAATCAGACACAGACTATTGACGACTTTCAGGATATTCCCGTTGAAGTCAATTCCCTAGACTTTGGTTCTGTTGAAGAAGTCGATCTTCTTGAAGAAGAAGTCGATACTATTGAAGAACACGATGCGTTTGAACAAGAAGCTGATTTTAACTTATTTGAACAACGTCAGCTCCAATATTTTATCGGCAAAAAGGTTGATAAAGACATAATTTTAGACAATGCAGATCTTTTACGTGCTGGTGAGTGCATTACGTCCGAAATGGTTACTCACATTACGACAAGAAGCACATTGATGGAAGTAACCTCTCACTTGCAGAAGAGTTAAGAAATACAACGAGATAAATTAAGAATGAAAAGATCAAGATTATTTATCATTGCCTTGCTGTTACAGTTATGTGTAACATTAGGGTTTGGAACCATTGTTTCGTTTGCTAATACACATGATCGGGCGCCAGAAGGTTTAAGTGTGCGGGGCAAGGACTTCTCAGGACTAACTAGAATTCAAGTATCGAAGCTCATAAGAGATACGTTACCCCATGCAGTTATCTATGAGGAACAGGTTTATCCCTTAAAGTGGGAGGGTACTTATGCAGAGATTGAGCGATGGTTGGATCTAGTCTTCCCTGTTACAAAGGGGTCTTGGTTCGCTGATGTTCTTCAAAATTTCTCTCGTCCCTCTGGGGTTGCCTCAGCTGATATCATTCAATTAGATCGATCTGAAATCATCGAACAGTTGCAAGGGTTTAGTAAGGAAATAAATCGACCTGCCCTTTCAGCTACAATTGAGTTTGTGGATGGTCAATTAAAAAGGTCAGAAGGATTATCGGGGTTAGAATTAGATATTGAAGCGACCTGGCTGAAAGTCGCCCAAGAACACGAGGGAAAACAAGTAGAAGCTGTTGTAAAGGATGTGCCTGCTAAGCCGAGCACTTCTGATATAGCCAAGGTCGGAGATAATCTAGGAGATTACACGACTTATTTTAATCCACTAGATGTGCAACGAACGAATAATGTGCGTCTAGCAGCTATAGCCTTAAATAATCAATTAATTCCTCCTGGAGAGGTGTTTTCGTTCAATGATGTCGTTGGAGAACGTACGGCGGATAGTGGTTATTCGCCGGCCATAGTCTTTGTTAATCAGTCGAGGATCCAAGAAATTGGAGGAGGCATTTGCCAAGACTCATCAACGCTGTATCAAGCGGTACTTCAGGCCAATCTTGCTATAGAAGAAAAGCACAATCATTCATTGCCAGTATCCTACGTTTTGAGAGGGCAAGATGCCACTGTATCCTATGGAATTCTCGACTTCCGTTTTCGAAATGATACAAAAGGGTACTTGTTAATAAGTGCACGTACTGGGGCTAATTGGCTTCGAATACGATTATTTGGATTGGCTGATGACAAACACCCGGAACTTCAAAATCCAGAAGGTTATCCCATAGGCCCGGAATCTTGGGATAAAGACCCAAAGTGACTTGTTCATTTAAAACACCCACTTCAAGAAGTGGGTGTTTTAAATATAAGTAATTTTTAATCTAGAAATACTGAAACATAAGTTTTGTAGCCACTAAAAGAGACATTATGACAAAAACAGGTTTTACAAGAGCTGCACCACGATGAATGGCAAGCCTCGTGCCCACATAGGAGCCAAAGATCATGAATATGGCCATGGGAATACCATATGAATATACAATCTTACCATTCCAAGCAAACATCATGAGAGAAGCAATATTGCTAGTGAAATTTAAAACCTTAGAATTTGCAGAAGCAGCGACAAAATCAAAACCAAAGAGTGCGATAAAGGAAAAGATCAGAAAGGATCCTGTTCCCGGGCCAAAAAAACCATCGTAAAATCCTAAGATAACAGCAAATAGACACCCAAGAAGGATTTTTGATCTACTGAGTCCCTTGAATTTATTCTCCATCCCTAAGTTATTATGAACCAGGGTGTAAATACCTACTAATAGAATCAAGAACAAGACTGCTTTGTTCAAAAAATCGGAGCTAACCCTGAGAACAGCCCAAGCCCCTAGTAAGGCACCGATCAATGTAAAGGTGATTTGCCATTTGACCAGTGGGAAGTGCACTTTTCCAGAGCGAGCGAAGGTTATAGAACTGTTTAATGAAGCTAGGGAGGCTGCAAATTTATTCGTTCCTAGGGCAAGATGAGGGGGCACACCAACCATGAGCAAAGCAGGCAGACTAATAAGCCCGCCCCCTCCAGCAATTGCATCCACCATTGCAGCAATAAAACCAAGTGTGCATATTATGGTAAGGTCAAGTAACATAATCATACCTCACTGTTATAGATCGCTTTATTAGTATACTCCCTAGAAGCATTTCCGTCATCACACTTATTGGAAATGAAGACTGGGAAAAAAGCTTAAAATGGTGTAGGATTATGCAGTAGGGTGTTGATTAAGATGCTTCGAAAGGAAGGAGCAAACCTCTAAGTGCGGCAAGTAAGTGTTAGTTCGTTAACCATGGGAGATGTTTTGGGTAAAACCATTTACTCGAGTTCAGGCAGAATCCTGTTAGGCAAAGGGGTTAAACTCACACCATTGTATATTGCGAAATTAAGAGATATGGGGATTTCCATTCTCTACATCGAAGATGATCGTTTTAATGATGTGATCGTAGAAGATGTTATTCGTGAAGAGCATCGTCGTGAGGCCATGGAAGTTCTCGAGAAAAGTTCAAGGGCTATACGACTAGGAAAAGACCTGAATGGTTTTGACTTAAAAAAAATCATCAGTACAATCGTCGAGGAGATCTTATTTAAAAAGGATATACTAGTTAACATGATGGATATGCGAAGCCTTGACAATCAGATGTTCGCCCATTCGGTAAATGTTTGTGTTCTTTCAACAATTTTAGGGAAGGCTCTGTTATTAGATCTTGAAAAGCTTGAGACCTTAGCTATTGGAGCAATCCTCCATGACGTTGGTAAGTTAAAAATGGATCCAAAACTATTGACAAACGATCATTTAACACCAGAAGAAGTGGAGACACTTAAAACACATACCACACTAGGTTTCGAGGAACTGAGGAAGCGAAAAGATCTTAATTTGATTATCGCTCACATTGCTTTTCAACATCATGAACATATGAATGGAACAGGCTACCCACGGCACCTAAAAGAGGGGGAAATTCATCCCTTAGCTCAGATAGTAGCGATTGCGGACTTCTATGACAAGGTTACATCTGACCATAGTAACGTCAAGCGTATTATGCCGCATGAAGCCTGTGAAATTCTAATGGGTCTCGCTGGTGTACTCTTCCCCTTAGAAATGGTTAGGGTATTTCTTAGAACCATTGCAGCATATCCAACAGGGATTACTGTTAAGCTGAATACAGGTGAAATCGGAGTGGTTGTTGATCAGAATCTAAGTATGCCAGCCAGACCGATCGTTAGGGTTTTTGATGAGTCAGAATTTGGATCCAATGATATGAAAGAATACAATATGGTAGAAAAGCGAACAATCTTCATCCAGGAAGTCTTAAGTTAAGCGGAGGAAACATCATGGCCCAAATTGGTTCTGCTGAGGAAGTTGCTCAGTTTATTTATGATGCTTTACAGGAAAGGTTTCCTGATGCTCAATGTGAGTTAGTGTTTAATTCCCCATTTGAACTCTTAATTGCCACGATCTTATCCGCTCAATGTACGGACGATAGAGTTAATCTAGTAACAGCTTCCTTATTTGCAGAGGCGAATACCCCTGAGTCTATCCTCAGATTAGGGCAGATTGCCCTTGAAACAAAAATTCGTTCTTTAGGGCTCTACCATAACAAGGCCAAGAATATTCTTGCAGCCTGCAAAGAGCTAGTTGAAAACTATAACGGACAAGTACCGGACGATATAGAAAGCTTGAGACGTCTTCCTGGTGTAGGACGTAAAACTGCAAATGTAGTAGTAAGTAATGCCTTCGGGGTTCCAGCGATTGCTGTTGATACACACGTTTTTCGAGTTGCACATCGTTTAGGCTTAGCCCACGAGAAGACTCCGGAAAAGGTAGAACAAGAATTAATGCAGATTTTCCCGCGTGATCGATGGTCTTTAATCCATCATCTTTTAATTTTTCATGGCAGGCGAATCTGTAATGCAAGGAAGCCTGCTTGTGTGGAATGCCCTGTTAATCAAGTCTGTAAGATGTACTTTGAAGACAAACGCTAGTTTCAGCATAAAATTGAGAGGACTGATCACTATAAAGTATGTTCGTTTTATCAACAATAGCCGGATTGGATATGGAGTCCTAGAAGAAGAAAGGATTCAGTATCTCGACGGGGAATTTCTAAATCCTAACAGTAAACTAACTGGAACTTACGTATCGTTACAGGAGGTTACTTTGCTGACTCCTGTGGAACCCAATAAAGTCGTTTGTGTAGGACTTAATTATGCTTTACATGCTCAAGAGCTGGACCATTCCTTACCCGTTGACCCGGTTGTTTTCATGAAGCCGCAATCCGCAGTTATTGGCCCGGATGCTGAGATTATTTACCCCAAAATCAGCCAACGTGTTGATTATGAGGCGGAACTGGCGGTTGTCATTGGAAAGACTATTAAAGATGTTTCAGAAAGCGACGCCTCAAAAGCCATTTTTGGTTATACGTGTGCTAATGACGTAACGGCAAGAGACCTTCAAAATAAAGATGGTCAATGGACTCGGGCGAAATCATTTGACACCTTTTGTCCCATCGGACCCTGGATTGTCACGGATATCGATCCTAGTCAATTAGACATCCAATCCTTCGTTAATGGTCAAATTAAGCAGTCTTCGAATACCCGACATTTTATAACTTCAGTACCAAAACTCGTAAGCTTTATTTCTCAAGTCATGACACTCAATCCTGGGGATGTAGTCCTTACTGGTACGCCAGAAGGAGTAGGTGCCCTTCAACCTGGGGATGAGGTAATTGTAAGAATTCAAATGATTGGGGAATTACGCAATACAGTAAAATAGTGAACTCGGAACACCCACTAGCAGAGGTTGGTGTTTCAGGATTTAATATATTTTTACTGCATGGGGGTACAAGCATGATTCGCATTGGACATAACCCTAATACTAATATGTTGCCGATGTTCTTTTTTCTACAGAGAGAGCATCCCTTACTAGAATCGGTTACAGCGGAGCCGACGGGGCATAATGCAATGTTGGCCGATGGAAGGATAGATATGGCTCCGATAAGTGCGTTTTCCTATGGGGAGCATTGGAGAGATTATGCGATTTTGCCAAACCTCTCAGTTTCTACAAAAGGAAGAGTAGGATCAATTTTATTATTTTCAAAAGTGCCTTTGAAAGAATTAGAAGGCTTAACAATTGCATTAACAGATGCATCAGCAACATCTGTCAATTTAACTAAAATTCTACTCCATCATTTCTATGGAGTAACTCCTCGATATTTTACTATGCCGGCAAATCTTCAAGAAATGTTTGTCAAAGCGGATGCAGCCCTTCTGATTGGTGATGCAGCCATAGAAGTAGCGCTTAGTCAGCCGGATTGTTTTGTCTTTGATTTGGGTGAGGAATGGTATAAGCAAACCGGCTGCTCTATGACATATGCAGTATGGGCCTTCCCTAAAAAACTCTTAACTGAGCGGGAACAGGAATTAAAGTGCATCTACCAATTGCTCTTAGAAGCTAAAGCTAAGGCCCTATGTAATATGGATGCCGTCATAGGGACATGCATTAGCATGCTCGGAGGATCACATGACTATTGGAGAGACTACTTTGCACAATTTAACTATGGGTTAGATCTAACCTTGGTGACGGGGTTAAGAAAATATTTAGAACTATGTTTTGAACAGAAGCTACTGCCAAGCCGACCGGTTCTTGAATTTTGGCCTAAGGAGTAAAGCATGGGTTATTGGGTATACCTGGCAAGGTGTGGAAATAATACGATCTATACTGGCGCAACAACAGACCTCTTGCGGAGGGTGAAAGAACATAACAGCGGAACCTCAAGAGGAAAAGGAGCTAAGTATACAGCCTCGCATCTTCCCGTTACTTTGGCACAAGCTTGGAAGGTTGGCTCATGGAGTGAAGCATTGCGGTTAGAACATGCCATAAAGAGATGCTTGCGAATGGAAAAGGATCAATTGATAATGCAACCAGAACGTATTTATAAGTTAGCAGAGCGTCGAAATCTAAGCTTCTCAGTTTTAGAGGTTTCTCAAGACCTAATAAACTTGACGGATTGATCCTTTATATTTGTTATAATGTTGGGGGGAAATACATTGCCAATTGTACAAATCGATTTATTAGAAGGTCGGACAACTGAGCAAAAACGTTTACTTGCTGAGAAAGTCACTCAGGCTATCGAAGAATCTATCGGGGCAACCCCAGAGAGTATCTCTATTATCATCCGAGATATGGCCAAAGAAAATTACGCTAAGGCGGGGAAGCTTGCTTGTGACAAATAGTAATTAATGATTACGATGTCAGAATGCGAAAGCGCGAAGAGCATTTCCTCTTCGCGCTTTGTGTTTTACTATTTTATCTTGACCGTTTACTGGAGATTAGCGGCCGACTAGGTTAAACATTATAGGCGCTTCCCCCTAAAAACTCTCTAAGAATGGAGTTAAAGGGGACTGTGGAAATATCTAATGGATTGAAAAAGGATAGAAGGGTTAAAAGGTGAGCAGCCATTTCATAATGAGGGCATTCTGGGGTAATGGAGATCAACAGATGTTCAGCATAAGGTCGTAAGGCATTGAGTTCGTAAAGCAGACTAGAGTTAAACATGACATCAGCCTCTTCCTGATAAGGAAAAATATTATTGTTTTCTCCTCGTCGAACACTTTCCCATTGAGCAAGGGTTCGAGCAGGGTCGGTCCCGCGGAATTTATCATCTCTCACAAGTCGGCGGATGAGCCGAACTTCGGTTGTTGGCACGCGAGTGTACGCATCAATATTAAGTTGAAAAAGGGCACTAACATATATTTTGAACATTTGGGTTCGGTCGAGTGAAGGAAGTAATGATGGATTAAGAGCATGAATTCCCTCTATGACCAGGATTTCATCGGGACTCAGGCGCATAGGTCTGCCGGCTGGGCAACGACCACCACAGACAAAGTCAAAAACAGGAGTTTCAACTTCTAATCCCCCGATTAGCGCATTTAAATGAGCAGCAAGGAGTGGTAGATCAAGGGCTTCCAAGCATTCAAAATCATATTGTCCATTACTGTCGAGAGGGGTTTCTTCCCTCGGTAAAAAGTAATTGTCCAGAGATAATGCAACGGGTCGAAGACCGTTAACACGTAATTGGGTGGATAGTCGCTGGGCAAAGGTCGTCTTGCCAGATGAAGTTGGTCCAGATATAAGGATGACACGAACTTTCGATCGTTGCTCAAAAATACGATCTGCAATGGAGGATATCTTTTTTTCATGTAAGGCTTCAGCCAAGTAGATGACGTCCTGTGAAGACTTAGAAGATATAATTGCATTGACATCTTGAACGTTCGAAAGGTGCAGATTTTCTAACCAGCGTTGAGTTTCGGAGAATGTTGCAGAGAGTTTTTCAGGAGGAACAAAGGGAGAGAGAGACTCCGGATGATTGGCATTAGGAAAGAGCAATATGAAACCAGGCAAAAAGTGGATTAGTTTAAAATGTTTTAGAGATCCTGACCTCTCAAGTGGAGGATAGATTGTCGTGATCATATGGTCATTTATTTGACAATGGTAGAGGTGATCATTCCCAGTTTCATAAGAAATGACTTGATCTGAACGTACCCAAATTCTTAGGTGATCCTCAATCCTTTGGATTTCCCTTGAAGATAGGACAGAATTCTCAAGTTCACAATACACTCCATCGAGGATTGAGTGAGAGATCTTAAGCTGTTCATCCGGAAAAAGTTCTTTTACGACTCCAATAAGTCCAATAACCAGACTCTGTCGATATTTTCGTATTGAGTAATCTGACATTCCCGAGCTCCTTTCAAATCTATAATTGCATTAAAATGGGTATTCAACAAGTGATTATTGCTTTCCTTCAATATATCGATTAAAATTTACAATCAAATAGTAATTTACATCCTACTTCGGAGGGTATAAAACCCGTTCTAGTTTAAGTCGAATATGAAGGAGATTTATTCTGGCAAAGAGACTATACCGCGAATAGATTGTAAACAATCAGTTAATAGGGTCAAGGAGGAAAAAGTATTGTACGAAAGCACACGGGGTAATCTGTACGACCAAACAGCATCGCAAGCTATTACTTTAGGAATGGTACCAAGCGGGGGGCTTTTTGTCCCTTCAAATTTTCCAGACTTGAATTGGCAGGACCTTCAGGGGTTAACCTATCGTGATGTCGCCAAACGTGTAATGATGCCATACCTTACGGACTTTTCAGAGGAAGCGCTTTCTAAAATCGTAAACGTATATTCAGATGGAACATTTGATGGCGAAGACCCTGCGCCTTTGGTTTCAGTAGGAAACTTTGGAGTGTTGGAGCTTTGGCATGGGCCTACGGCGGCTTTTAAAGACATGGCTTTACAGGTATTACCTGACTTATTAAAGGTTAGTCTTAAACAGTTTAACCGGGATGAAGAGGTTTTAATTCTGGTAGCAACCTCTGGAGATACTGGAAAAGCCGCCTTAGAAGGGTTTAAAAACCGAAATGGGATGCACATTGTTGTTTTTTACCCGGAGGGAGGCGTTAGCCCTGTTCAAGAGCGTCAAATGACTACAACGGAAGGAAATAATACACACGTTGTTGCAGTTAAGGGAAACTTTGATCAATGTCAAACGGCAGTTAAACAAGTTTTTGCTTCGGAATTGTTAAAAGCTCAGCTTGAAAAGAAAAAACTAATTTTTTCCTCGGCTAATTCTATTAATTGGGGCAGGCTTTTACCCCAAATTGTCTATTATTATTGGGCCTATTTACAGGCGGTAAAGCAGGGGAAGATTCACTCAGGGAGTAAGATGAATGTCGTGGTTCCTACTGGGAATTTCGGTAACCTACAAGCCGCGTATTACGCTAAGCGCATGGGCCTTCCGATTAATCGAATTATTTGCGCTTCAAATAGCAATAATGTCTTGACGGATTTTTTTGCAACAGGAGTTTATCAAAGCCAACGATCCTTTTATCAAACGATTTCGCCTTCCATGGACATTTTAGTGTCAAGTAATTTCGAACGTTTTCTTTTTGAAATGAGTGGCCGTGACGCAGAGAAAATTCAGGCCTGGTATAATTCAAGCAATCAAGGATCCTTCGCGGTTGATTCTATGACCCTGAAAGCTTGTCAAGATACAGTTTACGCCGGGTGGGCAAATGAAGAGGAAACTCTTGAAACCATAGCAAGAAGTTATAAAACCTATCAGTATGTTTTTGATCCCCATACAGCGGTCGCCATGAAAGTGTACGAGGATTATCGTTATGAGACAAACGATCAAACGTTCAGCGTTATAGCCTCAACAGCAAGCCCCTTCAAGTTTTCCTCGAATGTCATAAAAGGTTTAGCTAAAGAAAGACAGGAGAGCTGCCGAGATGAATGGCAAGCTCTTGATCGTTTAAACCAATTAACTGGATGGAAAGTTCCTCAGGGCTTACAAGGATTGGAAAACAAAGCAGAAAAATCAGTTTCATCGATTAAACCCGAAGATATCTCTGAGTTTATCCAAAAGAAGTTTGCATAGTATACGTGATACTAGACGTCTATTAGTGAATTAAACAGGATATATTTTAAGGAGAGAGGAAGTTTCCTCTCTCCTTAAAATATTCTCTCATGGGGTTGTGCCTTTGGATAGGACCCCAGTAGTTTAACAGAAATACGTTCTTCCTTGAGTGCCCACAAAACCTGTTGGATGGGTGGAGCAAAGACATAACCGTCCACATCAACAAAGAAAACGTACTCTCCCAGTATTCGCTTCGAGGGCCGGGATTCGATCCGGCTTAAATTGATTTGACGTTTAGCAAATTCCCCTAAAATTCGATAGAGTGATCCTGGTTTGTTTTCTGCAATAACTAGAAGAGAGGTTTTATCGTCCCCACCCGACATTTCAGCAAGACTATGACTGACTAGCACAAAGCGTGTGGCATTTAGCGTTGCATCTTGAATGCATTCCTGAAGAAGGTGAAGGTTATAGAGTTGAGCAGCTCGACGTGGTCCTATAGCGGCCCAGTTTTCTCGGATTGAAGAAATTCTATGGGCTGCCTCAGCAGTACTTAGACAAGTGACTTGTTGAGCATTAGGCAGGTGTTTCTCAAGAAACTCACGGCATTGCCCAATGGCTTGTTCATGAGAATAGACCCGTTCAATTTGTGCTAGGGGCATAGGTTCGTGGGCTAAAAGGCATTGATCAATAGGATGTACGAATTCATGATTGATAAAGAGATGCTCAGTCTGACCAAGAGTATCCATAGTTACGCCCACTTGCCCCTCTGTTGAATTTTCTAAAGGGACAAAGGCCCAGTCAATTTCTTTATCATCGCAGGCGAATAGTAAACGAGGTATTGTAGAGAAGGGAATAAGCTCAGGGGGTGAATCAATAAATTCAGACTGTGTGGTTAGAAATAAGTGAAGTGCCTCTT
>NZ_JABZFS010000036.1:0-17566 GCF_014237355.1 Desulfosporosinus sp. | reverse complement strand
TGGAAGTGTTGAAGACTTAGCCCTTGAGAACTATCTACTGGGGGTTGTTGCTGCAGAAATGCCAGCAGAGTTTGAATTAGAAGCACTCAAAGCCCAGGCCATAGCAGCCCGGACCTATGCAGCAAAGCGAATAGAGCAAAGCAACCAAACGGATCTTGGTTACCATGTTGATACGACGGTGAAGACTCAAGCATGGATATCGGAGGCCCAAATGAGAAAAAAATGGGGTCTTTTAAACTACTGGCGTTATCATAGCAAGCTACAAAAGGCAGTACTTGGGACACGTGGCTTGATTCTAGTATTCAATGGAGACTATATCGAAGCATTTTATCATAGCAGCAGCGGAAGAAAGCCGACAGAACGATCGGAGGAGGTATGGAGTACATCAAGGCCGTATTTGCAAAATATCAGTTCAGGAGAGGAAAACCTACAACGATATGTTAAGAAAATGACCTTTACGCCCCAAGAACTCTACAAGAAGCTGGGCCTTAAGGAATCGCCGCGTTCCTTGACTTCGGGTGATTTTCAAGTATTGGTACGGACCTCAGTCGGAAGAGCTAAAAGTATTAGAGTACTGGGCAGAGTGTATCCAGCAAATCAACTTCGTGGCTTGTTAGGGCTATCTTCAACGGACATAGAATGGGATATACATCCGGATAAGCTGACTATTACAATGTATGGAAATGGGCATGCAGTAGGTATGTCACAATGGGGAGCCAATGATTTGGCTAAGAAACGTTTCAAAGTAGAAGAGATACTGAACTATTACTATCCGGGGACAAAGCTGATGGTCATGGGTAGTATGTAACATAGAAGAAGTAAGCAACCGTTGTTTATATACAACCTCCTTCGGCAAAAATAGATTTAGAGGTGAGTCGAATGAACCGTTGGTATAAATCTAAAGGCTTAGTTTTAGCCTGGGTGTTTACATTTCTATTGTTAGGCCTAGTTGTATCTATTGAATATCGGAGTACTGCCTCAGATGTTTCTTCTGAAGGGCTACAAGGGACCAATGAACCGACTTATAAACAATACAAGGTAGTTACTACCCATCTGGAAATCAAGGACTTTCCAAGCCCAGTAGGTGGAAAGCCTATACGCCATGTTGGTCATTACTATTCAAAGAATCTTGGAAATTATATCTTTCATGCTGGTGTAGATTACGCATTAGCAGAAGGGACGGTAATTAGGGCAACCCATGGGGGAACGGTTATTTTTGCTGGGATAGACCCTACTCTAGGTCAGAAGGTAACCCTAGACTGCAGTGAGGGATGGTTGGTCACTTATGGGGGGCTAGATAACCTACGTGTTCGGGAGGGGGAAGTTATAGAAACTCAAGGAGCATTGGGACAGATCGGTTTTTATCCTGGCTTAGTAGTCGGTGAAAATAATCCCACCCAACTTCATTATGAAGTGCGGTACCATGGGCAGGTACAGAGTCCATTATAGGAGAAATTCGTGAATTCTTTAACAGAAATCCCTAACACATTATTTACCAACAAAGGACATCCGATTACGGATGTCTTTTTTTATTGAGAATGCATATAAATGAACTAAACTCGTGGACGAAGGAGGGTTCTGCGTGCAAGAATATATACGTAAACGGGTGCTCGATATTGGGACCTACATACTAGAATCGAGTGCAACCGTTCGTCAAACAGCTGATGTCTTCGGCGTATCGAAAAGCACAGTTCATAAAGATGTTACAGAACGGTTACCCCTTGTAAATGAAAAGTTGTCCATGGAAGTAAAGCATATCCTTGAGACAAATAAAGCAGAAAGGCATATTCGAGGGGGAGAGGCAACCCGTAAGAAGTACCAAGAAAACTAATCAAAGGAAGTTTTACCTGAAACAGGGTGAACAACAGAGGAATTTGAAAAAAAACTTAGATTTCAAAAGGGATTAGCGGTTTTATCACGAATGAATTCAATATTAAATCTAAGTAGCGAATCTCCCGAGAGGGAGATTATGCTATTTGTTTATACTATTAATCAAATGGACAAGCTATTGTATGAATGAAAGGGGTAACTCCGATAATGTTTGGAATCGATTTTGGAATAGATTTGGGAATAGACCTAGGTACGGCCAGTGTTTTGGTATATGCAAAAGGAAAAGGGATTGTCTTACATGAACCCTCCGTAATTGCGATTGACCGAATTACGAATAAACGCATTGCCGTTGGAGAAGAAGCAAGGTTAATGATTGGTCGTACACCTGGAAATATTGTTGCCGTTCGCCCCATGCGAGATGGGGTTATTGCTGATTATCAGACGACAGAGCTCATGTTAAAATATTTTTTAGAGAAGGCGGGCGCAAAGAGATGGCCTTTCTTTAGAACTCGTGTAGTTGTATGCATTCCTTCGGGTGTAACGGAGGTAGAGCAGCGGGCTGTTAAACAGGCGGCTTACCAGGCTGGGGCTAAGGACGTTAAAGTAGTTGAAGAACCCTATGCCGCGGCATTAGGGGCTGGTTTAGATATTTCTGGCCCAACTGGAAGTATGGTCGTGGATATTGGCGGTGGAACAACGGATATCGCGGTCCTGTCGCTGAACGGCATCGTCGCAAAACGCAGTCTTAGAGTAGGTGGAGATAAATTCGATGAGGCTATTAGTCGTTATATCCGGCGGGAGCACAATCTAATGATCGGAGAACGTACCGCTGAAGAAATAAAGATGGCAGTCGGTTCAGCTGTTCCAGAAGGACGCCCTTCCGCCTTCATCGATGTGCGGGGACGTGATTTGATAACCGGGTTACCAAAAACAATTAATGTGAATTCTCAGGAGTGTTTCGTTGCCCTTGAGGAATCCATTGATGCGATTGTTGCTGGGGTCAAGGAAGTTTTGGAGCGAACCCCACCAGAATTATCCTCAGATATTCTTGACAAAGGAATCATTATGACTGGCGGAGGTGCCATGATGTATGGCTTTGACACGCGACTGTCACGTGAAACAGGATTGCCGGTTAGTTTAGCTGAGGATCCGATTTCCTGCGTGGCCCTAGGTACGGGCAAGGTACTGACTGGAAAGTTTTAGTCTGAGTTAAGTTAATCTGTCATTCTGATATACTTCCTAAGCATAAGTGCAACTAGGGCTGCCGCCTTCGCCGGAGGCTTTTACGATAAGCTAACCCGTGCGAAGACAGTGTCTTCGGGCGCCAGCCAAGTTTTCTTTATAGGGAGTTATTAAATCGAAAAGTATAATGTTAGATACTAAAAATTAAAGAGAGATATAAGACAGAATAGGTACTAATTTAATTGGTCCGAGGTCAGGTGGTCAATCCGTAATAAATTATTTCGGATAAAGGCTCTTTCCTTGGACTTTAAAATTAATTCCTCAGAAAGGAAATAAAATTTGTGAGGGTCGACATTCTTGGAATCACCGTAGACAAATATTCCATGCAAGAAACCGTTGAACAAATCCGTAAGGCCGTAGAAGATCGGGTTAGGATTCGTGTGGTTACTGCTAATCCAGAAATGATTTATGCATCTGGCCGTGATGAACGTCTTAAGGTATTGATTAATTCTGCGGATATTGTAACAGCCGATGGGATTGGTGTTGTTTGGGCTGCTCGCCAGTTAGGCACACCAGTACAGGAACGAGTGACTGGGATTGATCTGGTCCAGGCTTTATTTCCTGTAGCAGATAGACGAAACTGGAGGATTTTCCTTTTAGGAGGCAAACCGGGAATAGCTCATAGGGCAGGAATTCAGATTGCTCTGAAATATCCTGGAATTGCTTGGGATGAGTCCCATGGTTACTTCAGCACTGAAGAAGAAGCGTATGTCCTAGAAAAGATTCGCTGCTTTCAGCCAGATATTTTGCTCGTTGGATTAGGTGCTCCTCGTCAGGAATATTGGATTGTTGAGCATCCCGGATTAGCAACCGTCAGCCTGGGGGTTGGCGGGAGTCTAGACGCTTTAGCTGGGCATGTTGTTCGAGCGCCGGAACGTGTCCAAACGTTCCAATTAGAATGGCTTTATCGTTTGCTGAAAGAACCTTGGCGTTGGAAACGTCAGAGCGTGTTACCCCGTTTTGTGATAAAAATCCTTTGGCAGAGATTCAATACGTTCTAAGACCCCCTAAAAGAGACGATCCGTTTCGTATAAGCCTATAGGAGGAAGAAAGCATGCCAGAATGGGAAGAGCGATGTTCTTGGCAGCGTTTGAAGGAGGACTCAGAAGCCCGGGAGGAGTTCTTAGCCCAATCTCAAACGTTTATTCGTCATGTTGCTAGCCAAGCGTGTTTTCGCTCTCTGGAGTGGGGTAGAGATGACGAATTATCTGAGGCATTGATTGCTTTTAATGAAGCGATAGACTTGTTTATTGAAGATAAAGGAGTACCGTTTTTAGCCTATGCAAGAGTATTGATAAAGCGTAGGTTGATTGATTATTACCGCAAGCAACGTTTGAGACAGTCTATTTCCCTCGATCAAGACGACATTGGACGAAGGATTGATGTCCATTTAGGCCTGGATGATTTTCGGGAGCAAGAGCAAAACCATGAGCGAGCGGAGGAAATTCGACAGTTTTCTAAAGCATTAGCAGATTTTCAGCTCACCTTTCAGGACTTGGTAGAAGCATCCCCTAAACATCGGGATACTCGTGAGACGTTACTCCGAGCGGCTAGAGAATTGGCCTTTGACCCTGAACTGTGGCAGCACGTTGAACGAAAGGGGAAAGTTCCAATGCAAGCATTATGTTTGAAAACACAAATTCATCCTAAAGTATTGGAACGGGGGCGAAGGTATATTTTGGCAGTTGCCTTACTTATGGCAAACCAAAATGACTATGTTTATCTACGGGAGTATGTTTTATCACGGGAAGAGGGGGCTAAGGGATGAGTAAGATAAAAGCAGTGGTATTGGAGAAATCTGGATCCCGATATACGGTTCTTGCTGAAAACGGCACCTTTCGGCATATTCGAAGACGTAAAGAGGCTGAAATAGGAGAAGAGATTGAAATTCAAACAAGTTTCGAGGGCTTTAAAGGCCTGCGAGCATGGGCTAGCGTCGCTGCAATATTTTTTCTAACCTTATCAACTATTTTTGCTTGGAACTTGTATCAAGCGCCAACTGCAGTGGCCTTGCTCTCAGTTGATATTAATCCAAGTATTCAATTTTCAATAGACGCCCAAGGACAGTTAATAAAGATTGTTTCCCAAAGTGAAGATGCCGAGGACATGGTTCGTGAAATGGATCTGAAGGGAAAACCAATTGATGAGGTTCTAGGCCAAATAATAAATGAGGCTTACAATCAGAAGTTCTTAAATTCAGAGCGATCTTGGGTTGTAGTGGGTTATTCATCACTGACCGAGGATGGCTTAGATGAAGATGCTGAGGATCTCAACGAAAGTCAAATTGTCTCATGGATTACAGAGACTGTTAAAGAAAAAGGGTTTACTCCACAGGTTGAATATTTCGCTCTAACTACCCAAGATCGTGAGCTTGCACAAAAAGGCAATCTTACCTTAGGTGAGTATGCCCTTTGGCAAACTGCTATAAGGGCAGGGGTCGTGACAGAGCCAGAAAAATTAAAAGATACGTCTGAACGTGAGAAACTATTGAAAAACCCAAAAGTTCAGGCTCAGGTTAAAGAGAATAAGAAGGCGGCTGTTTCTTCATCTCCGTCTAAAGGGCAGATTTCTGGCCAGGATAAGGCTGAGAATCAAACATCCGAAAATTACGAACCCCAGAAGGACCAGAAGGATAAGAACGTACAAGATAAAGAAATGAACAAAAAAGATAGAAATATTAATACTGATATAGATAGTGATAAAGAAAATAATAATGACAAAGACAGAAATAGTAATAATAATAAAAGTAATGAAAAAGATCCTGGAAAAAGCCCTAATAAAGATAACGGAAACCTAACAGGCAAGGATAATACAAAGGCTCCGAAGAAAAGCGACATACAGTTAAATACCAGTGACAAGGTTAGGAACAATCAAGTTAATGGGATAAT
This sequence comes from Desulfosporosinus sp., assembly GCF_014237355.1. NCBI lineage: Bacteria > Bacillati > Bacillota > Clostridia > Eubacteriales > Desulfitobacteriaceae > Desulfosporosinus > Desulfosporosinus sp. The sequence continues at coordinate 11,606 of NZ_JABZFS010000036.1, read as the reverse complement.
GTCAACATCTTTTCCGTGGAAATGGGGAGCTTCAAGATTCTAGAAGACGAGTGTAGAATTGCTCCGTTTCTCTGAGCATATTATTAACTGAAAACATTGGCCAACGGTTTTGGCCCGCGAGCACAAGGGATTTCGCCAAAGAAGGATTTTCAAGTATAGACTTACAGGCGACGGCTAATTCCGTTACATTCCCGGGAGGGAAAAGCAAGCCTTCTTTTTTGTCTCTGATGAGTTCTGGAATTCCTCCGACAGCACTTGCAACAATTGGAACTCTAGCTTGCATTGCTTCAAGAAGGACCAACCCCATACCTTCACTAATTGAAGGTAAGACAAATAAATCCATAGCAGGAAGTGCTTCATAGGCTAGAGGCAGATAACCAGTAAGGGTATGGGGAATAGTACTACCTCGAAGTTCAGAGGCCAGACTTTGACGAAGGGGACCATCTCCTATAAGTAAGAGATGGAGATTTGGAAATTTTGAGCGCAATTGGATTGCAGCCTTAATTAAATAAATCTGCCCTTTAGTAGGGTGAAGTCGTCCAATGGTTCCAAGAACAAGAGCATTGGCTGGGATACCCCATTGGTTACGAAAGTAATTGCGAGTTGATGTCGGGTCATCATAAGAAATCGAGGAATAGCCATTATAAATCGTTTCAATAGTTCGGCCGCCTCGCAAGGCAACTTCCTTTGCTAAGAATTCAGATACAGTGATAATACCTGAGGTCAAGGGGAGGGTTAGGCGGTCAAGCCCAAGAGCTATTCGGGCAGACCAAGGAGATAGATAATCCTGAGCTAATGAGCTATGAACGGTGGTTAGGCATGGGATCCGTAACCATCTAGCACTAAGACGTCCCAATAGATTTGCTCGGGAACCATGGGTATGGACAAGGTCTATAGCCATTTTTTGTGACCATCGAATAAGTTTAGGTATGGGAGAAAGGTCTAAAGGGAAGCGCATAGGGAAAGTATATGTTGGGATCTTATTTTCTGAAGCCAGGTCAGAGAAAGGACCCTGTGTTAGGCAGATGAGCTGGAGATCAAATCGATTTCGGTCTATGCCCTTCAGGAGGGACAGCACATGCTGCTCTGCTCCTCCAACCTCACCTCCACCGATAATATGTAGAATTTTGTATTTTTTTTTCATACTCCTGCCATCTTCCCTTCAGACCTAAACTTGGTTATACTGTTTTTATGCGGTTAAATCCGTATATCCTTATACCATCATAAGACAAAATGGTTTCAATCTGCAAGGAGGAATTCCAGTGCTACAAAGCAAAGAAATCCAGGAGATTATACCACATCGTTACCCCTTTCTTCTGGTCGATCGTATCCTAGAACTTGAAGAAGGAAAAAGGGCTGTGGGCATAAAGAATGTGACCATCAATGATTCGTTCTTTCAGGGCCACTTCCCTGGGCATCCCATTATGCCAGGAGTGCTGATTATAGAAGCCCTTGCCCAAGTTGGAACTGTGGCAATTCTTAAGAAACCTGAATATGAAGGCTATTTAGGGTTGTTTGCCGGCTTAGATGACGTTAAGTTTAAGAGGCAGGTAATTCCAGGCGATCAGCTTCGCTTAGAAGTGGAACTTGTAAAGTTACGAAAAAACTATGGAGTTGCCAAAGGTGTCGCCTATGTCGGAGACGAGTTGGCCGCAGAAGGGACCCTTAAATTCTTCCTAGAAAGGAAAAATTCTGCCCAGTGATTGGCGCATCCTTACAAAAAGACAGCAGAGCTAGGAGCAACACAGCAAGCCTCCTAGCTCTTTTTTTAGGACTTAGTGTTTTCATGCACGGTCTTTATTACCCTCAGGAATGGCTAATATTTGGATTTGTTTTGTCTGCTTATCATTTGTCATTGTATTTACCCAGAAGGGTTCATTATGAGACAGGGAAAGTTTACAATATCGGCCTAACAGATACCTTGCTTTTGGGATTTGTTCTCTTTTCCTTGTTAGGGATTGTTCATCCTATCAAACAATCTGAAGGTTTGCTTGAAGCCTTACAGTGGGGAATCCTTTGGCTCGTTTATCGATTGGGAGTTCGGATTTCTTCGGATGACATAGCAAAACGGAAGCTAATACAATACATTGAGTGGTTGGCCATAGCAATCGCTGTCATTGGTTGGCTGCCTTGGGTGAGCAAAGTGGGGGGAAGATTAAGCTCTGTCTTTGGTTACCCTAATGCTGCTGCAGCATTTTTGGGTGTAGTTCTCTTGCTTCATCCACGCAGTAAGTTAGTTCTCATCTGGCTGGCGATTTCTCTCTTAGGGACAGGTTCCCGTGCTGGAGTAGGATTAACTCTTATAATTCTTGTTGGTCGGCAGATGTTATTACGAGGAGCGGGACGAAGAATTCATCTTAAAGGAATAGGATTAGGACAATTTTTCAAAGGAATGCTCGCTCTTCTAGTGGGTTGTGTGGGAACAGTTCTCATACTGCTCTATTATAGGCCCGCTTGGGACAATTTAACGGCCTGGGGTTTTTCGTCTTCGAGTTGGCAGGAACGGCTGGTCTACATTAAAGATGGGATTAGTTTAGCTTGGAATTCAGGCGGTCTACCACAAGCAGGAGGGTGGTGGGCATTCCCTACGGTTCAATCCTTTCCCTATTGGACGGCAGATCCGCATTCGAGTTTTATACATATCTTACTGAACCAGGGGGTCCTCGGAATTGCGAGTATGGGAATTTGGGGTAGTCTTTCCCTAGCTCATGGATGGAAGACCTGGGGAAAGAATCAGATACTGATAAAGTCGGGAGTCGTTTCAGAAGATACTAAGGCTCAGCTTTGTATCTGGAGTGCTCTTCTGTTCCTAGTACTACATAGTTTGGTTGATGCCAATTTTTCCTTTGGCGCTTTAGGTATTTTATTCTGGCTTTTATTTGGCTGTTTGCAGAGTAAACATAATTCTCTAAGAACACATTATTACAAACATAACAACTTACTTCACAGGGCGAGTAAGATCGGAGTGTTAGTTGTAAGTTTCATGGTCTGTCTCATCTGTGGAGGTATCCTCCTGAATCCTACGCTCCTAGAGAGAGAACATAGCTTAAATAAACAGGCCATCCAATGCCAAGAGCAGGATCCTAATAAAAGTCTCGACCTCTGGGGCAGAAGTCTGGAACTTGATCAAACCCAGATTGAGGTACGTCGAGGGATGGCGGAACACTTGCTACGGCAAGGTAACTTGCTTGCTGGGTTAGAAACTGTCAAAGAAGTCCTTCGCTGGCAAGCATTTGACTTAGAAGCCTACGAATGGGGCCAGTCCGTTGTTTGGGATGCAGCTGAAGCCAGCCGCCAGACAAAGCCTGAATTAGCAATCACCCTCTATTGCTGGGTTGAGGATGTGCCTAAAACGATTGAAGAAAGGATGGTTAACCTTAATAGCTTAGATCGAAAACTATGGCAGGGACACAAGGATTTCCTTCCATCCCAGCATATAAGACTTCTTTCTGATTATGCTCGACAAAGACAACTCACACAACTTCTGCCACAACATAAGTTGTGAGCAGGGGGGAGATTATGACGATTTCCATGGGGATAGTTCTAGTTTTAGGGATTATTTTCTGGGTCCTATGCTCACGTTACGAATGGAGTATTCCACTTAAATGGCAAGCCCAGATTAGTGCCTGGAAGGAACGTTTAAAAAACCAATCATATAGTTTAAACTTGGTTTGGAAGCTCAGCCCGGACGGTAGAGAAATAGAGAAGCGCTTTTGGCTTCTTCAGAAAGCTTTGCCCAGTTTGCAGAAAAGGAAAAAGCTCCCGTTATTGATCGAAGTTCAGGTCTGTCCAGATCTATCCTTAGAGGATGAAAAATACATAGCATGTTTACAGCGGCGGTTCTCAGATATCAATATTTACACGTGCTCGCCTAAGGGTATAAATAGCAAGGGAGAGAATCCTTTGTAATGAGCGGATGAACAGGAAGCGAGGGGGCTTTTTTTGCTCTTTTTTCTGACGTTAAACAAAGACTATGACGTCAGTTTTTCTCCCTTCCAGGAGAAGGACAAGCTTGATACGAGGGTTATTAGCTATCTAAATGTACCTCTTCCTCTAGGGATTATTGAAGACGTTTTAGAGAGGTCGCTAAAGAGACAGCTTTCTAATCAAGGCAATCCTAAAAAGAAACCAAATGAGATCAAGAATCAGATACTATACTATTTAAACAATTTCGAGTGGGATATACGGGAGATCATATGGAAGGAAGTTAATAAGGATTTCAGCCCTAATCCCTCATTAGAACTGGACCAGGATAGAAAGAACAAGAATTGGGATGCCTTTAATCAACGTGTTTTAGGAAGGCAGCTTTCTAAGGGAGATCTTCAAGTACTTGCCCGTGAACTTAGACTTAAAGACGAAGAGATAATAACCTTTGCACAGTTGAATGTGGAGCAGGGAAAGGCAAAATGGCTCCCTTCTGTAAAACAGATAAACAGAGGGTGGCAGTGCCAACGCTGCGGAGAGACAGATTTAGAAGAGTGGCCCAGCATTTATGGTTCAGCTGCGACCTGTGGAAGTTGTGCAAGCATTGGAGTTAGTACTTCATTAACGGTACTATATCGAGATAAACGCTCGCTATTAGAAGGACCTCTAAACGTTTCATTTCGCCCTCATTGGGTTCTTACCGAAGCCCAACAAAGAGCCAGTGAACAAGTTGATGCATTTATGAAGGATACGTATACTGAAACGGCGCTTCTATGGGCAGCATGTGGAGCTGGAAAAACCGAAGTGTGTTTTCCTGCCGCTGCTTGGGCACTAAACCAAGGGAAATCGGTGCTTTTTGCTGCACCACGGCAAGATGTGATTCACGATATTGCGCCGAGGCTTCAACGGGACTTTCCGAATTTTACGGTTCAGGTATTGACGGGGACTAACACGGTAAAGTTTCAGGCAGGGGGCTTGGTGTTGGCAACAACCCATCAGGTCTTAAGGTTTTGGCAGGCCTTTGATGTGATTTTCATGGATGAGATGGATGCCTTTCCATATCATGGGAGCAGAGCTCTAGAATGGGGCTTGAAGAACGCCTTACGTCAGGGGGGCAAACTATTATACTTGACGGCCACACCCTCTCAAGAAGGGTTAAATGCCGTTCGGGAAGGTGAGATGGCACTTATTCGATTACCTGCAAGATATCATCGAAATCCTCTACCCGTTCCCATTTGGATAAGGTCTGATATATTATCAGAACCCAACGGCTGTAGAGGTAAATGGGGGAAACAGATTAGTTTATTAAGAAGGCAGGGACCTGTTTTGGTCTTTGTACCCAAAATCTCTTTAGTTAATCCATGGATAGAATCCTTTAAACAATCCTTTCCTGGTTGGAGGATAGAGGGCAGTTACAGCTCGGATTCGGGGCGCAGCATAAAAATTAAAAACTTGAAACTAGGGCAGTATGATATTTTTGTTAGTACCACCATCTTAGAGCGCGGGATTACTTTGCCTGGGATTCAAATAGTGGTCCTTGGCGCAGATCATCCCATGTTTGATGAACGTGCCTTAGTTCAAATGGCAGGAAGGGTTGGACGAACTCGAGAAAATCCTAGGGGAGAAGTCATATTTTTATCTCAGAAAATGACATCGGCCATGAAGACTGCTGTGCAATGGATAGAGGAGCAAAATAGGTATGCCTTAGATTTAGGATTAATCGACTAAGCCGGCAGAGAAGGTGGGGAGAGGCTGTGAAGGGGTTGTGGAGAAATGCAGTTAGGATCAGTCAATTGCTCTGGTACAAAGACGAACAAGCTTGTGTATTCTGTGGAGAGGGACATGGTCCAATTTGCTTAACCTGCAGGATGAATTATCTTCGCCCTGAGCTAAGACGCTGTAAGAGGTGCGGAAAGCTGATAGAGTCTGGGGAGCTAGACTGTCTTGATTGTTTGGCGGGTAGGGGCCCAAAACAACTGGATCAAGTGACAGCCTGGGGGCATTATTCCGGAGGTCTGAAGGAGTTTATTCAGAGAATAAAATTTAAATCCCAACCTAATCTTATAAGAGAAATCTCCCGTCCTTTTTCAGATTGGGCAATTAGTCAGCTTCCAGTTGTAGATGGTATTGTAGCTGTGCCAATGCATATGTCTCGCCTGGCAGAAAGAGGCTTCAATCAAGCGGAGGTAATCGCCTCAGCGCTGCACTGGGAATTAGGATTACCGATTCTTTCAGGGGTCGAACGACTTGAGTCAAGATCCTCTCAGGTCCTACTTTCCCGTCAGGAGCGCCTGCACAACCTGACAGGAGCATTTAATGTAAGACAGCCCGAGAATTATCAAGGAAAAAGTGTGTGGCTGATAGATGATGTAACAACCACCGGATCGACCCTCGAAGCTGTTGCAGAAGCCCTTAGACAGTGCGGAACTAAGGAAATCTATGGTTTATGCTTAGCGGCTGGTCTGGAAAAAAGACTTGTGCCTTTGAGTGAATAGAGTTATAATTACAAGTGGATGGGCAAAGCCTATTACATTTTTTTACGTAAGGGGAATATCTTTCATGGCCTTTGAAGACAAAGATCTAGTATGTAAAGACTGCGGAGTTACCTTTATTTTCACAGTTGGCGAGCAAGAATTTTATGCTGAAAAGGGTTTCGAAAATGAACCACAGCGTTGCCGTGAGTGTCGTAACATTCGCAAACAAAACCGTAATTCCCAAGAAGGAAGATCACGTGAAATGTTTACAGTTATTTGTGGAGACTGCGGTGTAGAAACTCAAGTTCCTTTCCAACCTACATCAGATCGTCCAGTATACTGCCGTGAGTGCTATCAGCACCATCGTCCAGCTCGCGATCAATACTAATCCATAGAAATTACTGTACTTAAATTGAAATTGACAAGCATTGGGAGACAATTGGTCGACCAATGCTTTTTATTTTATATCAGCTTAGGGGAGCATGATTAAGAGTCATTACACTATCAACAAGGTTATCCACAGCATCTTAACCGAAAGAATAAGCGAAAACTGATACTTATCCACATTATACACATGCTCCTGTGTGTAACTTTAGGGGATAAGTTACACTCCTGAAGTGGTTTTTCTTTTATGTTTTCCTAAGATTCCCATCTCGTTCGAGTGGGATAATGTCTTGCACCGGGTGATAAGTATTTCAGATTCTCCTTGCAAAAAAAGTAGAATAACTCTAAAAATGAAAGAAATAGGTTGTATAATTATTCGCAAGTAAGTATAATCAAAATTAAAAGGATAAGCTGAGGCAAAACACCAAAGCTTAAGAGGGGTTTGCTGAACACATCCAAAAGAGAGGGGAAAAACAATGTTTAAATCAAAAGTTCGTTTTGTTTTAGCTGGTCTACTAAGTTTAAGTCTCTTGACACTTGCCGGATGCGGAAGTAATAACGCACCTGCACCATCTGATCCTGCACCTACTGAAAAGGTTCTAAGAGTTGGTTCTGATATCGCTTATGCACCTTTTGAATTCATGGATGAAAAGCAACAGCCGACAGGGTTTGATATGGAACTTATTCAGGCTCTTGGAGAAGACATGGGATACAAAGTGAATATTGAAACAGCAGCTTTTGACGGCTTGATTCCAGCTTTACAAGCTGGGAAATATGATGCCGTAATTTCTGCCATGACAATTACCGAGGATCGCGCTAAAAGTGTTCAATTTAGTGACAAGTATTTCTTGAGCGGTCAGTACATCGCCATGAAAAAAGGAGCTAATATTAAATCCTTAGACGATTTAAAAGGAAAGAAGATTGGGGTCCAACTCAATACGACAGGTCAATATGTCGTTGAGGATAAAGGTATGGAAACAAATAAGTATGACACGACACCTGACGCTATGAATGCACTAATTAGTGGTGGAGTGGACGCTGTTGTTGCTGACTCTCCAGTTGTACTTTGGTTCCAAGCCCAAAATCCTAACGCTCAAATTGAATCTATCAATGCAGATTCTGGCGCAGAGTATTATGGCATAGCTATGAAACTTGGAAACACTGAATTAGCAGACAAAATGAATGCCTCCTTGAAAAAGCTCATGGATAGTGGAAAATACAATGAGATTTACAAAAAGTGGTTCAAAGAGGATGCTCCTAAGTTTTAGAATCACCTGTAAGGATGTTGAATAATTAACTAAAGGAAGGCACTGATATCTAGTGCCTTCCTTTAGCTTTCCCTAAGCTATTATTTAAGTTGAGATTATTTCCTCGAATTTCAATTCCAGTAGATGAGTTCAATGGTTTAAATTGGTCCTTGAACATCAGCCTGACTACGTGTATAATCACTTTCTGTTTCGAGTTGATAGACTCAATAGACTTGAAATCTAGGTGCTGCTAAAGGGGACAAGTACTTCAATAAGAATCTTTAGCGCTTGAAAATAAGGATGAAGTTAAGTTCGGAATTGAATATGGATTTTACTTGTAAAAAAATGCAGTAAAATATATAATTTTAGGGCAAGTAGTATGATTTCATTTAATTGTAACACTTTACTAAAAGTGGACATGATACCAGAGCTCTTAAGTTCAAGATTAAAGATAGGAGGGTTATTGTGGGATTAAACTGGCATGTGGTAATAGATAATATGCCTATTCTCGCCAAAGGGGCACTGCTAACGTTGGAACTAACGGCTGGTGCTGTTGCAATCGGGGTCGTTATCGGTCTATTTATGGCCTTAGCACGGTTATCTAAGCGTAAAATGGTCCGCGCGGCGGCGATTGGCTATATAGATTTCTTTAGAGGAACTCCTCTGTTAGTTCAAATCTTCTTAGTCTATTTTGGAATCCCGATGCTCCTTCAATGGCAGACTATGCCTGATAATTATCAGTATACTGCAGGGATATTGGCTATGGGCCTAAATTCCGGTGCTTACATTGCAGAAATATTTAGAGCAGGAATTCAGTCCATAGATCGGGGTCAAACAGAAGCGGCGCGGTCATTGGGAATGACTCAAATTCAAGCATTGCGTTATATTATTCTGCCACAAGCCTTTAAACGCTCGATTCCTCCTTTAGGTAATGAGTTTATCGCTTTACTTAAGGATTCCTCGTTATTATCCATCATTGCAATCCAAGAGCTTTTTTACACTGGAAAGATTATTGTTGGACGAACCTACCAACCCCTTCCTATGTATCTGGCCGTTGCCTTATACTACCTAGTTATGACCCAGTTGATTGCTCAATGGGTAGCCTATATGGAGAGGAGGCTGAGCAAGAATGATATTCGTTAAGAATCTTCATAAAACCTTTGGAAAACTGGAAGTCCTTAAAGGCATTAATTGCCACATTCGTGAAAAAGAAGTGGTCGTTGTCATTGGTCCCAGTGGTTCAGGGAAGAGCACCTTCCTACGCTGCTTAAATAAGCTGGAAGAGCCAACTAAAGGAGAAATTATTGTTGATGGAATACCTCTTAATTCGGAGGTCAATGTTAATGCGATCCGACGAGAAGTAGGCATGGTTTTTCAACGCTTTAATCTCTTTCCACATATGACAGCCATTCAAAATATAGTGCTTGCTCCGGAAGTTGTTCGAAAAACAAATAAAGAGGAGGCACGAAAGATTGGCATGGAGCTTTTGGCTAAAGTTGGATTATATGAAAAAGCCGATGAATACCCAGATCGGCTATCTGGCGGGCAGCAACAGCGAGTCGCCATAGCACGTGCTCTGGCCATGAAGCCAAAGATCATGCTGTTTGATGAGACAACCTCTGCTCTTGACCCTGAAATGGTGGGAGAGGTTCTATCCGTCATGAAGGACTTGGCGCGAGAAGGGATGACGATGGTCGTCGTAACCCATGAAATGGGATTTGCTCGGGAAGTCGGCGATCGGGTGATTTTCATGGATGAGGGGATCATAATGGAAGAGGGAGAGCCTAACGAGGTGTTTGCCCATCCTAAGAATCCTCGGACCCAAGCGTTCTTGAGTAAAATACTATAAGCTTGTTGTACAAGCGCTCTTTGGGCTAAGTAAAGCCTAGGAGCGCTTTGTAGCTTTGTTAACCCGTGCGAAGACGGTGTCTTCGTTCTGCACGCGTCTGCACGTTCCGCCGCTGACGAACTGGACGGTTCGCGAGCGCGTCCGAACCTAAGGGATGGATGGCCGCATGCTATGCCGTCCTTGGCGCATGCGGCACTAGGAACGTCCTGTTCCGTCGCATGTGAACCTGCGGCGCGCTACGAGACGCGAACCGTCAGCGTTCGTCTGGACCGCGGCTCCACTAAAGCATCCGCTTAGCAGAAAATCGCTCCTTTTGTGGGGGTTTAGAGAGTAGAATGTGATCGCTTTGTAGAAAGGCGCTTATCGGGCTGGGCTATGTGTCAGGGGGACGGACCTTTTTGACACGCTTTAAAGCACCTGAATAGTAGGGAACTGTTCTACTAGGGTAAGTCCTCTCAATAAGGGCGAGGAAGTTTGAGCTAAATGCACGAACTTCGTATCAGATAAGGTTTAAAGTTTTGAAATGTTGGTTATCCTCCTAAGTATGAGTCAAGTTGAAGCTAAGCTTCAGAACTTTGACAATTCAAGGAGGGTTTTTTTAAGTGGTAGGTAAAGTCAAATGGTTTAGTAAACAAAAGGGTTATGGATTTATTGAACAGGAAAATGGACAAGATATCTTTGTACATTTTCAATCCGTTATTGGAGAGGGATTCCGAACTCTTGAAGAGGGTCAGAATGTTGAGTATGATGTTATTCAAGGTCCGCGTGGAGAACAAGCTTCTAACGTAATGGTCCGTTAATTTAATTATGAATTTTCAAAGAGGGAATTGTTGTTACCATATCAGCAATTCTCTTTTTAAAGGTTTTAGTAGAAAAGTATTTTTGTAAACAATATATTTAAAATTAGCAGGATTTTTTACGTAAATCGGGAATATTAACTTATATACAGCATAGAAGGGGGTTGAATTAATGAACATTATTATTCGAGGTAAACATATCGAACTTACAGACGCCCTTAAAGAGTACGTTATGAAACGTGTGGGTAAGTTGGCAAAATATTCAGATGAATTTATGGATGTTCAAGTTACTTTACTTGTCGAGCGTGATCGACATCGGGTGGAGGTTACAGCCCCTATCCAGGGTATCATTTTGCGTGGCGAGGAAGAAACCGAAGACATGTATTCGTCAATCGACATGGTGGTTGAGAAATTAGAACGCCAAATTGATAAATACCGCACGCGGATAAATAAAAGGATGCGCACCAAGGTCTTAAAGGATCATGATCCTAAGCAGCCCGTTGTATCTGCAGATGAACCGCGCGAGGAAATCGTACGAAATAAGAAGTTCTCTGCAAAGCCCATGTCAGTAGAAGAAGCAATTATGCAGATGAATCTAGTGGGTCATTCGTTCTTTGTGTTTACGAATTCGGAAAGTCAAGAAATGAATGTGGTCTACCTTCGTAAGAATGGGGACTATGGATTACTTCAACCCCAAACATAATGCAGTCAGAAGTCGGGTAAATCGCGTGGTGTACTCGGCCTGATCCGTCGCTTCAGTCCAAGCGAAAGGCCCGCATATGCGGGCCTTTTTTATACTATCAGAAAATAAACTTGCGTTTATACTTTCCAAGCATAAGTGCACCTAAGGCTGCCGTCAGCGCCTGCGGCTTAATGTCATCCTGAGCGATAGCGAAGGATCTAGATCCTTCGCTATCGCTCAGGATGACAT
>NZ_JABZFS010000003.1:1967-99569 GCF_014237355.1 Desulfosporosinus sp. | reverse complement strand
GGAAGCGGGTCCACCGGCCGCGCATACTACGTATAAGCGGCCGAGTTGCGGGTTAGGGCTTATCTCCGCTATGTGAGCGGCTTAGCTAATTCTTAAGTCTAATCTTGCACTCACCAAGCTAGGCACGCGGTTGCAGGGGACTCCCGGCAACATAATGCAGCCCAGCGCGGGTATTACTCCGAGGCACGAGGAGGAATTCTCGCGCAGCAAAGACCACAAACAACGAGCTAAGCGCGGTTAGCTCCCCGAGGGGAGATCCACCGCGCTTGGATAAGCATGGACATAAAAATACGGCCTAACCAGCAGCGGCCCGAGGAAGCGAGGGACGAAGCCGGCTGGTAAGCCAGGATAAGCAAGCAAAGCGAGCGGGTACCGCGACGTCTCTTTTAGCCATTCACTTTCCACATATTATCTCTAAATGTGTGACTTATTATGTAGAATGAGTTGGTCCAAGGATCGGCATAGCTTTTATAGAGTTAACATTCATATGACTCAAGAGAACATCAAATGATGCGCTAAGTTACCGTACAATTTCAAAGTCAAGTAATAACGCGCTTGAGTTTTATAATTACTTCTCAATAGTCGCAAATAAATATTGTCGAAAGGCAGGAAATTCAGAATTATTAGAGAACTATTATTTATTGGCAAGGAGGAATGAGATGCCCTCATAATGGGGTTAAGACGAGGAGAGAAGCTTATGAGAGGAAGATATTATGTAATTGATAACCATAACAAAAAATTTAATGGGAACTCCAAGGCCACTGTAAGAGGAAATGCTGCTATTTTCTATTTAAACACATCGAATAACTATACTGGTGCGAAAGAGGACGAAGAAGATAGGAAAAAAGCGATTATTTCGGTGAGTATAATTATCGCGTTCTTAGTCTTATTTACTATGGTTGTTACGATTTCAAATTATAATTAAATCAACACTAATACAAAAATACACATATAAATAACAAAATTAGAACTGAGGTAATAAAACCTTCGGTTCTTTTTTTATCCTCCAAGATGGCTAATTGTCTAAACTAATCTTTGTAGATAACATTGTAGCGAAACAACGATTACTCTGAACATATCGCAGTGTTTAAGAATTTGCTTGGGACGGTCCATGGGATCCTCCTGACTCTTTTATTCGATACCATACTGTCCTTCAGTTTCTTCATTGTTGGTTTTTTTAGATACATACAAATTTCCCGATGAATCTAAGCCTGCATAGAAAACTTCTTGAACACTTGAAATTCCTTGGCTGTTAAGCTGATTTTTTAGCCATTCCTCATTTAATTTTGCACTTCTGAGATTTTCTTGCATTATATTTCCGTCGATTATAATATCGGCCGTTAATCCCTTATAAACTGTCGTAATATTTAGGTCAGAGGGGGTTAACGGCTGCTTTTGTGATTTAGGTAAAACCGATAATTTACCTTCGTTTTCCAAAATTGCGAACTCTACGTCAGCAATGTTAAATATATTTTTTTCTCTTAAAAGAGACGTTAATTCATTGGTGGTTAAACGTAATCGTTTTAGGTTTTTATCAATAATTTGGCCATTAGCGATTGCAGTTACAGGTTCACTGTTCGTTAATTTTCGGAACCATAAACTTTTTATGTGTAAATATCCAGTGATAATTGAAAGGGTTCCAAAGGTAATTAAAACAGTAACAGCTGTGATAGTAGTGCTACCTTGACTCATTGCAAGATTAGCTGTAATTGAACCTATGGATATAGCAACACCAAAGTCAAAGAAGGTCATTTGGGAAATGACCTTTCTACCCATCAACCTTGCTACTATTAGAAGTAAAATAAAGGCAAAAAGAGCCCTTAATACTACCAGAATAGTATCCATTATTCCTACCTCGAATTTCTTAGATTTAATACTTTAGCCTTTTGCAAACTCCTTTAAAGAATGTTCATTTATTGCCTCGTCAATTGCAGTTTTGTTGGAATTTCCAATGATAAAGGCCCCCGCCGTTACCGATGAGGGCAAAGTGTAAAGGAGGATGCAACCAAAGTTTAATATACCCTCAAACCTATTCAATTATTCTGCCTATAGGATATTTTAATTCAGGTATAAATTTAAAGCCTCACTTTATACTTTCTTTATTTTTCCTCCTTGTCATTTCTCACGATTCTTATTATTTGTTTCAACCGTTTTCATTAATCTTATTAATATGATTAATATACCTAAAGTTTATAAACAAAACATTCCAGCGTATAGGTTCTGTACTTGGTTATATTAGATTAGTAGTTTGATAGACTTATAAATAATGAAGTTTATCAATCTATTTACGATATAGGGAGAGTCCTTTAACACTCTCCCCTTCGCATCTATGGATTTATCATGAAAATTGACTAAATCAAATAACCCTATGTTTCCTGCGGATTTTGTATGTATATACTCGAGGAGGAGAGCTTCGTGAAACTTATTAGTTCTAAGGTCTTTAAGGGTAGAAATATATATACCCATAAAAAATGCATACGGCTTAACCTAGATTTAGAAGGGTATAGCGAAATCCCTAGTAAAAACATCAGTGGTTTTAATCAGAATTTAATAAGTCTATTGCCAGAGCTTGCGACGCATCGATGTGGAGTAGATGAGAATAGAGGCTTTATTAAGCGACTAACAGAAGGAACATACTTGGCACATGTATCGGAACACATAATCATCGCCCTCCACAATATGGTTAGTTTGGACATAAGTTATGGGAAAGCTCGAGAACAATCCGGAGAAAACTATTACGTAATTTATCAATATGAATACGAGAATACAGGTTTAGAGGCGGGAAATATAGCTGTTGATCTTATTAACTCGTTAATCAATAAGGAGCCATTTGATTTGGACCTAAGACTAAACAAATTAAAGAACCTCCTAAGAAGTGAACAACTCGGATTAAGTACCCTTGCTATTTGTGAAGAGGCAAAAAATCGAGGAATCCCTATTTTAAGAATCGGTGAACAAAGTATCTTTCAACTAGGCTATGGAAAGCATTCAAAAAAGATACAAGCAACTGTAGGTAATGATACTAGCGAAATTGCTGTAAGCATTGCCCAGGATAAATTATTGACAAAAGAGCTATTAAGCTTGCATTGTCTACCTGTAGCAAGAGGTTTCAAAATAGGGAGTAGGCTCGAAGCAATTACACACGCTAAGGAGGTTGGTTATCCATTGGTTCTTAAACCCCGGTTTGGAAACCAAGGCAAGGGGGTCATTGTCAATATAAAAAATGAAATACAACTATTAAAGGCCTATGACCTTTTAATAAAGGACTATAAAGATTTAATAATCGAAGAGCATATTAATGGAAATGACTATAGAGTATGCATGGTTTATGGAGAGATTGTTGCAGTTTCAGAAAGAATCCCTCCCTATATTATAGGCGATGGGATAAGTTCTATCGAGGAGCTTATCCGTCAAACAAATAAGGATATCCGTAGAGGCGAAGGTCATGAAAAGGAATTAACCAAAATTAAAATTGACGATGCCCTTATAGAATACCTTAGACGAAAAAGGTTTACCCTGAAGTCTCTTCTTCCTAAAGATAAAAAGCTATTTTTAAAAGATAATGCGAATTTATCAACGGGCGGGTTTGCAATTGATTGTACTGAATCAATATGCGAGGAAACGATTGAATATTGCAAAAGAGCTGCTAATGCTATTGGATTAGATATCTGTGGTATAGATTTGTTATGTAAGGATATTAGTAAACCCCTAGATCCTGAAGGTGCAATTACAGAAATAAACGCAGCCCCGGGCATTCGAATGCATCAGAATCCTTTCTTCGGAACTAAACGCAATGTAGCCGGACATATCGTTGATAAATTATTCAAAGATAGCCTAGGAAAGATCCCACTAGTAGCTGTAACAGGAACAAATGGAAAAACCACTACGACTAGACTCATTGCGCACATACTTTCTGTTGCAGGATACACTGTAGGTATGACTACTACGGATGGAATTTATATTGACGGAAAATGTATCTTTAAGGGTGATACTACCGGCCCCAAAAGTGCCTTAGCTGTATTAATGAATAAGAATATCGATGCAGCAGTCCTCGAAACTGCTAGGGGTGGAATAATTAGAGGTGGGCTGGCCTATGACTTAGCAGATGTCGGAGTTATCACCAACATAACTCAGGATCATCTTGGGATAGACGAGGTAGAAACTTTGGATGATTTGGCTAAGGTTAAGGCATTAGTAGGAGAAGCTGTAAAGGAAGAAGGCTGCGTTGTCATTAATGGGGATGACAATATGAGTATTAGTATCTTAGAAAGATTTAAGAGTCCTCTCGTGATATTTTCCCAAACCAAGGACAATCCAATCCTGCAAGCTAACATCAAAAACGGAGGGTTTGGAATCTATGTAGATGAGGGTAATATTGTCATCGAGAAAGACTCGATGACCGAAAAATTAATAGATATAAACAGCATCGTCATTACCTTAAAAGGCATTCTCAAATATAACATAGAAAATACCTTAGCTTCCTGTGCTGCCGCGATTGGGTTAGGCATAGATTACGCTACTATTAGAGAGGGTTTAAGATCTTTTACCTGTAATCAAAATCCTGGTAGATTTAATATGTACTATGTAAATGATAAGAGAGTTGTATTAGACTATGGACACAATAAAGATGGTTATAAGTGTGTACTAGATGGCCTTAAGCAATTAGAACATAATAAACTTATAGGAGTTATTGGAGTACCAGGTGATCGATCAGATAAGGATATTGTTGAAGTTGGTAAATGTGCCGGTGAAAACTTTGATTATATTTTTATAAAAGAAGACGGAGATAAAAGAGGGCGGGCTAACGACGAGGTAGCAAACCTCTTAGAAAAGGGAGTGCTAACCTCAAAGTTTAATTCGATGAACTTAAGAAAGATTTCAAAGGAGACCGAGGCTTTTAATGCAGCATTAGATCTTGCAGAACTCGAGGATATTGTAATTGTCTTCTTTGAAAAGCTTGAACCTCTTATTGAGATAATAAGAAGTAAAACTAATGAAATAGAAAATAGCATCCTTGACCTTGCTGCGAAATAAATCCGGGGATCAAACAGGGGTTTCTCTTCTTTTGTCGAATTTAGTAAATTAGCCAAACAAAACTAATACATGTATATCTTAGGGGGAATTTTTATGAGTTATCAAATCGATGGTGCTGTTGTTAAGGAACTGGGTATTACTTTTGCTATAGTTGTGGTGAAACCTCACATAATCCAAAGTACTACTGAAACTCAAGAAGCTAGAAATGCTTATCGTCATATTTTTCCGAACATGCCGATCATCTTAATGGGTGAAGATTCGCAAGGTAAACCTGCTTACTATGGTCGAAAAGATATCGTTAATTTTCTTGCGAAAACAGACCCCAGCAGAATTCCATGGAGACGATATATAGTTGCTGATTAGTGTGCACCTTAGAGACTGATTCCATTGCCTAAAAAACTAACACTATGCAAAAAAGCCCTTGCTCATCTGATCAAGGGCTTTTTTGCATAGTGTTAAAAAAGGTCCCTCCGGCCATAAATCGGAAGGACGAGAAGACAAGAATTTTACTACATGAACAGGACTAAAAGTCTTTTCAACATATTAATACTATTTTCGATGATATTTTTAGAGGGTTCTTTCGGTGGCAGTTTTTGGAAGTGATGTTAGATGAGAACAAACACTTGCTTTGTATGGATTGCCCATATGGGGGAAAAGCTTAATCATATAGTCTATTCATTGATTGCGAGGGACGAAATATGCAGCTTGAGTTTAAAAGGAATCTGGGGGTAATAGATCGGATAATTCGCCTTGTAATTGGGTTAATTCTAATAAGTTTAGTAATGCTACAGATCGCCACGAATTGGATGGCCCCATTAGCTTTTTATATTGCTGGTATTATCATTTTTGAAGCTATCATTGGGTACTGAATTGTCTATGATGTAATGGGTTGGTCAACCCGCGAACGAATAAATCTAAGTTAGCATTAACTCACAGTCACACCCTAAAATTCATACTTTCAAACGTATAGGTATTTAGAAAAACTATATGAATTCTGAAGCCTAAAGACATTGTGCATACCTCCGGACGCGGAGGTTTCTTTTTATATTCCTGATAGCCTTAGAAAACCTAGCATTGCAATTAAAAAGCCGTCCTTTATGGACGACTTTCTTTATTAAAGTGAAGGCCCCTCTCATTGAATTGAGTAGGCGTTGGCTAAAACGAAGGTAGTACCATCGTAGTCATATTCTTGTGTGAATCTTGTCTTGGCATTCCCTTGTGATCTTACACTGAAGTTATCTTGAGTCATACTGATTCCCTTTTTTGTGATTTGCCATTCTCCATTGTCTCCCGCTGTAGCGTCCCAAAGGACATTATATCCGTCTTTGCCATTCCAATTAATCAACGTTAATTCTGGATAACCCCCACTCTCCCCACTTGTCGTTATAAGTCCTAAAACGGGGAAGGTCATTCCTTCTAGATGATATAACTTGATGCTTATTGGATACAGGGAAAAGTCAAGTTTCGTATCACTACTTCCAATCTGAACCTTTGTTTGCTCTTCAAATGCTTTACCATTCCAACCTAAGACAGCTAGTGAGCGTGTTTGATGGTAATAGGCGATCAGCTCGTTTTGCTTATCGTTATCTAAGTCAAAAAGATAATGATCATTTTCAGGAACCCTATATCCCCGAGGCAGCACCTCTTCAGTAATTTGTTTAGGGACAGGAGCATCCGAGGAGGTGGTTACTTGCTTAGCAGATACGGTATGGGTATGGTTGTCCAGGGCTAAATATCGGCGATCTATATTATCCGAATTTAAGCTAGACTCGCTTTTCTTAAAAAGGTAGGTAGTGTCCTTGTATTTGCGTCCGGGTATGATGGTCAGTGATTCTCCACCAAAGTAGTCGCCAGGGCGGGCCCCAGCGTTCCTTATCAGGCTTATATGTAAGTTGTAGTTTCCAGGAGCTAGGTCGTTAGCACTTACAATTCCTGTCTCCTTGTCGTATTGCACATGAACTGATGTTCCATCACTTGTGGTTAATGTTACCTTTGGTTTGTCCGTCGATGTTACAGTTTCCAGGTGGATGTAGTCGCTTAAGGCAAGTTTAAACTCGAAGGCTCCAAAAGGAGGGTTAACAATTGCATTGAACTTGGAAATGAGATCATTGCCACCGATCGCTGTAAAGGCGCTTGAATCTTTCATTAACTCAAGCTCATTAAGAAGACCTTTAGCCTCAGAGAAATACTTATCTTTTCCAGATCCAGTATTATAGAAGTCCTCATAAAGTGGTTTTAACCGCTCTATTTCCCGGGCAGCCAATTTTGCCAAGCTATTTGCATACGCTTCTGACGATGGATAGTTCTCTTTTAGGATTTTTAAAATCTCAGCTGATCTTGCCTTATCACTAAAATTAATCTCAAACAACTGTCCATAGGCAAACGCTGCTTTGGTGTGCTGTGGAAAATCATAAATAAAGGATCGGTACACCTCATCTGCCTCAGATGCTTGTCCATTATTATGAAGCGTGGCAGCCATGGTTAACCTCTGATTAGGTTGATAAACCAACTTTAGGTAGCTGCCGCTTCCAGCGACAACTAGACAAACTAATAAGATTATGAAAATGTGTTTCTTGTTCCACTTCAAGTCTTTTCCCCCTTAGGTCATATATGTCGTTTTACCAATTCCCGGGAGCCCTATTTTCTTAGATAATACTGGCGTTAGTCTAATAATTCTTTATGAATGGAGAAATTCCTCCATACAATATAAAAAATCCCCACCTTGCGAAAGGGTGGAGATTGAAACTATAGCCAGCTATGTCTTGGCTATTAGTCTTCCATTTTTATGCCGTAACGGTGTAATTTATTGTAAAAGGCGCGTCTCGAGATTCCCAAAGACTTCATGGTGTTCGTGCGGTTATTATTATTATTGGCCAAGGCTAAGAGAATCAGTTCTTTTTCGAACCTTGCAACGTTTTCTTTCACAGCATATGGCTTATTTTGAACACTTGAGTATTGCCCATCGGCGGTCGTAAATAGTGCAGGCAAATGCCGAATCTCGATCATGTCGCCCCCACAAACGATGCTGGCGTGTTCCAATACATTTTGTAATTCTCGAATGTTTCCAGGCCAGTCATAAGCCTGAAATATGCTCATTACTTGGGGAGATAAAGTCAACTCATAATCAACTTGTCGAGCGAACTGTTTTAGAAATGTTTTTGACAGTGCCAATAGATCATCCTTGCGCTCGCGAAGCGGAGTTAGAATAAGAGGAACAATATTCAGTCGATAGTACAGGTCACGCCGAAATGTTTCATTCTGAACCATACTCTCTAAATCCCGATTGGTGGCTGCAATAACTCGAATATCAATTTTAATAGTCTTTGTACCACCTACCCTTTCAAATTCCTTTTCTTGTAACACACGCAGCAATTTAGCTTGCATGGTAAGGCTCATATCCCCGATTTCGTCAAGAAAAATTGTACCACTATTAGCAAGTTCAAACTTACCTAGCTTGCCCCCTTTTTTAGCCCCTGTAAAAGCTCCATCTTCATATCCAAACAATTCACTTTCGATTAAATCCTCTGGTATTGCAGCACAATTCACCTTAATCATAGGCTTGTCCTTACGCCGGCTGGAATTATGAACAGCCCTGGCTAAGACTTCTTTGCCAACCCCACTTTCACCCAGGATCAGAACCGTACTTTCAGTACGTGCCACTTTAGCTGCTAAGACCAACGTTTCCTTCAGCCGACTGTTTTGCCCTACATATTCCTTGAAGGAATGAGGCAATTTCTCCCACTGTTCTAACTGTTCTTTCAAATAATCCGCTATACCTTTTGTTTGCTCCAACTCACTTTTTAATTGAACAACTTCGTTCACATTCCTGAAAATTGAGATAGCACCGATAATTTTCCCATTATCATAAAAAGGAAACGTACTTCCTACCACATTCATATCTAGAGATTCTAAGTAACCGACATTATTGCTGCTGGCTACCCCTGTGCGTAGTACTTTAATTGTCCTTGAGCCAGGTTCAAGTTCTTCCAACCTTCGACCTAAAGCATTGGATACCGGCACACCCAAAACCTTAGAATAGGCTTCGTTAAGGTAAACAATGACTGTATCTGAATCAATAACTAATACGACATCGTTTATGTTATTTAGGATTGTAAAGAAGAGTTCGTTATCCCATTTACGAATGACCTTAGTTGTTACTGCATGGGTTCCTACAAACATTTCTATCCTCTCCTCTTTAAGCTATGTATAGAAAGTATACATCATATCGAGACAAATCTCACTTCATAGAGAAAATTAATGGGGATTTATTTTCTGAAACAGAAATGAATTTTTCTACTGCTAGAAAAAGAGCGCTGACTTGAGTTAAAGTCAGCGCCTCTTGCGAGGACATTTTTATTCTTATGATAACCTATCCTATTTCGCGATTTGTACCTTTGGAGAGGCAGCTTCTAGCTTAACTAAGAATTTGAGGATGCCGTAGATTCCCAAGACAAAGCATGCTCCGCCAATTAGCTCAATTCCTATCCACTGGTATACATTTGTAACGGGAACACTTGAAGCGATAGCTTTATCTGTCGCCCCTTTCATGGCCTCTATCACAGCAGGATCACCTCCAGCAGCAGCGACTGCATTTGCATGACCAGCAACCGTTTTGGCAGCGATAGCAGCAGCAGTATGTCCTCCAGAGATTGCTGCGGCTATAGTAAAGCACATAAAGGAGTAGTTATTGAAGATCCAAGGTAAGATATCTTTCAGAAAAACGATTAACGATATAAACAGTGCGATATAAATTAGTTTAGAATAGAATATTGCCTCTACTGTATGAGGATCGGTGTATTTTGTTAGATTTCCGCCCAGGAGAGGAACCGTAGAAACAACCCATGATTCGATTAAAACTAGGTTGATCATTCCGAAGGCACTACCTAGCAGTATAGCAGGAACTTCTTTCATATTCATATGTGCCATAAAGAAAAAAATCATTACAATAAAGGCCGGCCAAGTAGGTAAATGCATACTTTCCATGACAAATTCCCCTACCATAACAATTGCTAGTAATAAAACTAAGAAGATTAGATTCATTTTATTGAAGACACTTGATATTTTTGCCATTTGCCCTATCCCCTTCTTTCAACTAAATTAAAAATTTCAACTAATTTATTAAAACGCTCCTCCTTCCTTTATGAAAGCCTAATGTTCTAAGACTCCTAAAAACAGTTTGATTTTTAAGACACGATATTGACAGTGCAATTTTTATGCCACTATGTTCCCTCTTCCTGTTAACCGGAGTTATTCACCCAAATACAAAAAGAAATGCTGCCTCCTCGTGGTGAAACCGCCCCAATTAGGTAGTAACCTGTAAATAGAGGTATACAATAGTTCAATCAGTTAATGCATAAATGTATACACCTCGATAATGCTCTAATTCTAGCGAAAACTGGCAAATGAGATCATGAAACGGTAGAAACGAAGTATACTGGCACGCAAAAGAATGAGATTAGGTTAGAATAATGGAAGGATTTTACATTAAAGTTCTTGAATTAATAACCAAAATTCTTTTATGGGGAGGTTTATCATGAAAAACTGTACTTTAATTGCTAGCCCAATTAACGAAGAAGGACTTTGGTTAGCCGAAATACTTGAAGTAAAAGGGTGTAAAACTCAGGGGAATGATCTCCTAGAAGTAATCCAAAGGGCAGAAGAATTGAGAGATGCCATTGAAACTATTAATGGACTTCAATTCAACGAAGAGGAGCAGTCAAAAGATGGTCAAGAGGAAAACGACAAGGATGTTATTGGTTATTTCGTATCTCATAAGAATAAAGCTAATGGATCGATTTGCTCCGATATTAGTGAAGTCTTAGGAATGATTGAGGAATTTGATATTGTCACTGACAGAGGGAGTAAGGCATTTAGAAGACACTTAGGGATTCTCATGACACATTTATCACTGGAAATTCCTACTCTTAGCATTGGACCTTGGACTATACAGTGTAAATCTATGAAAAGACAATTAGCAACAGCTCCTAAATGGGATGGGTGGAAAGATAAATGGAATGGCAGTGAGGAAACTGCTTAAGATATCTAATTCCTAAATTTCTAGAACCCTCGAAAAACTAGTGCTTTCTGATCAATATAAAATAGATACGCCCTGAAAGTTTCATACTTTCAGGGCGTTTGTTCTAGATTTCGATTTATGTGACCGTTACGCAACGGAAATCATGTCAACATTTGGGTAGCTAGATGCAGTCCGATCTATTCATATCCCTCGGTATACTCATTTATTGGCAACGCTCTCAGTAAAGAGGGTATCATGCCCACTATAACCAAGATAATTATCAATTTCATCGGCCATCACTCCTTTCGTGCGTTTCTGCAAGTTTATATATTAACTATAAACGAGATATGTTTCATTTTGATGACCTATTTGTGTAGAATTTGTGAAGACTCCTCATTGTTTTGAGTTTTAAGTCTACTACTACTTGAAAGAGTCATATAGCATAACCCGTAGCCCAAAATACTAAAGCAGATGGATGTTAACAAAAAATCGAATCCATTCATATAGACTCCTCCTTCAAAATTCGTCTCATATGATATAACGTATTTAAAGGGCATTTTCTGACGGTCTTTTCTTAAATCGTCAAATGAATTGACGAAA
Source organism: Desulfosporosinus sp. (assembly GCF_014237355.1). Taxonomy (NCBI): domain Bacteria; kingdom Bacillati; phylum Bacillota; class Clostridia; order Eubacteriales; family Desulfitobacteriaceae; genus Desulfosporosinus; species Desulfosporosinus sp. The sequence goes on along the minus strand of NZ_JABZFS010000003.1, from coordinate 87,919 downwards.
AAACGGGAACGACTTTTTGTCACAACTAAATTGTGACAAAAAGTCGTCCCTCTGTCACGGCACATTAAAACGACGTCATAGTGGCTAGAGAAGAAGTTGTCCACTATGACGTCGTATAGTTATAAAAGGATCGTTAATCTGCTAGGTGTTACGTATCTAGATTATGTAAGATTAGGACCAGCTGAACGAATATCGGATGAGACCTCGTTAAATCTTTCAAAATTCTGGCAGAAGCTTTTCGCTAGTGAGCGTGCAGTGTTATCATAAGCCTCAGGATCTTGCCAAGTATTTCGCGGAGTTAAAACCTCGACAGGTACTCCTGTTACCATTTCAGGAATAAGGATTCCAAAGACGGGATCAGGCTGATAAGAAACCTTTTCTAACTCCCCATTTAATGCGGCAGTTATCATGGCTCTAGTATAGTTTAAATTCATCCGTTTCCCAACTCCATAAGGTCCTCCAGACCAGCCGGTATTGACTAAATATACTTTCGCTTGATGCTCGTCAATGCGTTTTCCCAACATATTCGCATAAACAGCCGGACTTAAAGGTAAAAAGGGTTCCCCAAAGCATGTTGAAAATGTGACTTGAGGTTCTGTGACACCCCGCTCAGTACCCGCAAGCTTTGAGGTGTAGCCAGAAAGAAAATGATACATAGCTTGCTCTTTGGTGAGTTTTGAGATCGGTGGTAATACTCCAAAAGCATCAGCAGTCAAAAAAACAACCACACGGGGGTGGCCGGCTAGACCAGGGATTATCGCATTATCAATATAGTTTACCGGATAACCTGCACGGGTATTTTCGGTAAGCGAATTATCATTGTAATCTGGTGCTTTAGAATCTTTGTCTAAAACGACATTCTCAATGACTGTTCCAAAGCGAATCGCATTCCAGATCTGAGGTTCCTTTTCCTCGGACAGGTTAATGCACTTAGCATAGCAACCCCCTTCAAAATTGAATATACCATTTCCCGACCAACCATGCTCATCATCCCCAATGAGACTGCGCTCAGGATCAGCGGATAGAGTTGTTTTGCCTGTTCCGGATAGCCCGAAGAAAAGCGCTACATCACCCTCCGCCCCGACATTTGCAGAGCAGTGCATAGGTAAAACTTCACGGAAGGGCATTAAGTAATTGAGAACACTAAAAATCGACTTCTTCATTTCTCCAGCGTACTCAGTGCCGCCTAAGATAATGACTTTTTTCTCAAGAGACAGAATAACATAAGCTTCAGAGTTGGTTCCATCTGTTTTAGGATCCGCCGTTAGACCCGGCGTACATATCATCGTAAACTCAGGTTGGTGAACCTCTAATTGCTCAATGGTTGGTTGAATAAACAACTGCTGAACAAAAATATTATGCCAAGCGTACTCATTAATGACTCTGATTGGCATACTATATTTGTCATCCGCTCCAGCGAACCCGTCAAACACGAAATACTCTTTAGTTTCTAAATAGGCTAAAGCCCTTTGATAAAGATTATCAAAGGTTTCAGGGCTGATTGATTTGTTCACGTTTCCCCAAGCAATTTGACTACGAATAGAATCCTCGTCAACAATAAAGCGATCTTTTGGAGAGCGTCCGGTATAGTTTCCAGTAGTGCAACAAAGTGCACCGGTATTGGACAGCACTCCTTCCTGTCGGGCTAAGGCCATTTCTACAAGCTTGCTTACTGGCAAGTTTCTGCCGACAGGAGGTTTTATTGTGAACAGACGATCTATACTGGAACTGGTATCCATCTCTAATTAACCCCCCAGTTTCTTAATTATGTATCACGGTATACCAGCATAAGCAAGCAGAAACCGCATCTATTTTGCTTATTGTATACATTGAACAATTTTTAACTCTATACGTTATATTAACAGAAATAGTCCATCTTTTCCAAGTATTTTTTCTAAGAAAAAGGCGATTTAACGAAAAAGATTGATCAGCTGACTTGGAAGTCTGTCTATTAGAGTTTTTGCAACTCTTAAGCAGGTTTTTTGATCTTTCTATCGAATCTAATATTAGAGGTGATTAATAATGAAGACTCAATATCTGGTTATACCGGTTTCCGGGGAAGATCGTCAACGTCTCAATTATGTGTGTACTAAACTTGGCATTACAATTGAACAATTCTTTAACACTGCGCTTCGTGAAGGGGAAATGGAGATACTTAGTACTGAAGCATTTAAACAAGGTGGTGCTTTTTGGAACAATGAAGAGCACCCTTTTAAAAATGACTCAGAATAAGCAAAAATTCCTTTTACTATATGTAACTTTATACTATAATTGCTTTAGTTGTCCAGAAAATCACATAAGCTAATCGAATGCACTTAAAGGTGGTGAAGGTATGAATGACAATAATAAATCTGACTTAGACCGTTTGACTGAAAGCTTGGAAAAGAGGCAATCTGAAAAACCCCTGGGTATGGTAAGCTTTACTGATTTGTTTACTCCAACGTTTATGTCTACTTACACCCAATTCGCTAACTTTGGTGAACTACTTGTAGCTGGTAAGTTTAAAGTAAATAGTTTAGAGGAATTTATGGCTCTTCTCAATGAAGAGTTCGATAAATTCATTAGCAAAACCACTAAATTCAAAAGCTGGGAAGAGATGCAATCAACGGCTGTCTCTGATTATTTCAAAAGACAAGAAAGTCAGTAGAATACAGTTTCGATATCAAAGCCATCACCTAATCATATTAGAGTGATGGCTTTTTTGTATTATTTCTTTCACTTACGAAGGAAAGCTGTCACCATTTCTTTTGAGGCTTCCTGGATAGTATTGATTTTATATTTCTTATTCTTCTGAGTGACTCCTATAAAGTCATACTTCTCAGCTTTTACTTGGGTGAAGAATCTTTCCATTGAGGTAAGACAGGTGGTTATCCCATTTCCACTCCCCCCTGCAGCTGCAACAGATATAACCAATTTATTTTCAAAGTAGGAATTTTGTTTTTTCAAGGCCTCACAACGTCTCACTCGATCTGTAAAGGCTTTTGCTGATTCACTCATCTCTCCCCAATAAACTGGAGTCACCAGAACAAAGGCATCAATAGTCTCCAAAGAGGTATGTAACGTTTGAAAGTCATCCTTTACTTGACAATAGTGCTCGTTACGACATGGTCCCCAACCATTACCACAAGCTTGGCAGTTGCCAATCTTTTGCTGATTTAGGTTAACCATTAAGACCTTTGCCCCAGCTTGCTCTGCTCCCGTTTTGGCAGCATTTCCGCAGGCGGCTGTTAAACCGTCAATATTAGGACTACTCGTTAAAATCATCACATTCATACATTTCATTCCTTACTTTCCTAATTTCCTCCTATTGTATCAGGAAAGCCTTGTCCCTGAAAAGACCTGAAAGGATCCGAATCAGATTTGAATAGGCTGATCTATATAGTAATTTGCTCTTTAAGATTCCCTCTGGTCAAAAAAATCGAGAATAAATATAATATGCGCTTGCCATACTCCCAGGAATAGCACAAGCAAGAACGTATGCCCAAATTGTCGGTTTAATTATGTCTTTCCATAATGCTTTTAACATATCTTCCACCTTTAACTTTTAACTGTGTATTTTACTGGTTTTAATATTACTTCTTTTGAACACTTAAATAACTCCTGCTCGCGCCCGGCTATGGACACGAGTCGGAGTTATTTATTGTTATGGACTACTTTTCTGAGCTGTTGAGCCCTTCCATTATTCCTTTATTATGAAACACCTCGTTCACCTCTAACGTCAGCATGCCGCCTTTGGCATTCTTGCCTCTGTCATCACTATACTTTGGTGTCTTATCATCATTTACGACACTCACAACCCCGGCTGGCTCCCATGGCTGACGATTTAATTGGGATGCGTGTTCCTTATTATTTTGATTGGTCATTGAATTCGCCTCCTCACTGTTTTAAGTATACTGCTGTTAACTGACACTTACTCTAATAGTTTAGATTTCCCCACTCAAAGAATTATTACTCCTATTACTCAGATGTCACAAAGTTCTTTGAGCTTGGAAATATTTTGAACTTTATGTATCCTATCCTTTCCTTTAAGACATAATATAAAAGCTTTTACTATACTTAATGGGACAGAAGGCGGAATGCAATGAGTATACAAGAACGTTATATCACTCAGGATTCATCAATTCCCAAGCTACAATTTACGGAACTGCTCTTCGTTGAAGATCAGTTGCAGACGGTTCTCCAAAAAGCCGATGGTCTCATTAAAGAAACCTGTATCAGTTTGTTGGAATCCGGCGGTAAAAGAATTAGACCACTCCTAACTCTCTATAGTGGTATGTGCTTTGCTCCCCTAAATCCCTTGATGATTCAAGCGGCAGTGGCGTCAGAACTTATTCATATGGCTTCTTTGATTCATGATGATGTTATTGATGAATCAGAAACTCGGCGTGGAAAACCAACGATTGTCTCTCAATATGGAAACCATGCTGCAATCCTAACTGGGGACTATCTCTTCGCTGAAGCCTTTAACATTCTTTCTAAGCAAAACCTATTAGATAGTATGAACTACTTAGTTGACGCCATCCAAGCTATGTGTCATGGGGAAGTGCATCAAGCAGATGAGCAATTCTCTATTTCAGTTGACAAAGAAACGTATTTTAGCCGAATTGCTAAAAAGACAGGTATTCTTCTTGCTGCCTGTTGTCAATCCGGTGCCATCCTAGCGGGTGCCACGTCAGAAGAACTAAACCGGATGCGAGACTATGGATTGAATCTTGGATACGCCTATCAAATCACCGATGACATCTTAGATATTAATGGGGATGAGAAATCTCTTGGCAAACCAGTGGGAGCTGATTTTGAGAATGGCAACATAACTCTGCCATTGCTTTATCTTTTGGATAAACCGATTTATGGGGACTGGCTTAAGGAAATTATGAAGGTGCGCAAAGTAACCCCTCAAGGCTCTCAAAGCATCAAGGAGGCCCTTATTAGTACCGGATGTATTGAACAAGCTTATCTAACTGCCACACAATGTATCAGTAAGGCCAAATCAAGCTTGGATGCAATTCCTTCAAGTCATTATAAAACGACTCTTTTAAGCCTAGCCGATTTAACCCTACTTCGCAAAGCATGAAATCACCGAAGTTCGTTTGGTCAACCAATTAAGGAACCATTATGGTCTAACTTTCCGTTAACCATAATGGTTCCTTAAGATATTTTAGAGTATATTTCGTATTCTTAATTGACGGCACAACCGATAGAGTAAAGTAACTCCTAATCCGCTATTTTTCAAAAGGTTTTTAACGATAGACTGAATATTAACATCCATACTTTTCTCATCTGACAGATACATTGCTAGAAGCCCTCTAACGACAACCTTATGGAACTGAGGATACGGTAACAGTTCCGCTTGCTGAAGCGAGTTTTCTAAAAATAGGTTTAACCGCTGGTAAATTTTCTCCGGATGATTATAATAAGCTACAAAATTCAGCTGATTAGTCTCACGATCTTCACGGAGATCAATGAAATAGTCCAATAATATGTGTAGACCACATATCCAGGGGAAATATGTTTTTTTAATCATTTTTACTTGATCTATGGTCAACTTAGAATCATAGGCCACTGCATACAAACAGAAAATCCCCAAAGTTGACCCTGTAGCCGCTGCGAATTCCCACTCAGTTATCTCTGAATCGTCAGAAATATAGGGAGCAATCCAGTCCAACATTTTCGATTCCCGTTGTTCTAAGCTTAAGTGTTTATAGGTTTGTAAATGTGAATAAAGTTCGGCTAACTTAATAGCTTCCTCTTGAACCGTTTTATATGAGGGCAACTTGGCGAGGCTATCTTGGCAGGTTTTGACTAATTTTTCAAGATACCCACCATCTTCTCGATAAGGATAATACAAATAATAATCTGAAGGAACTGCCTCAGGATTTAGAGCTTCTTGCATAGCTAAATGCAATTGAGAGAAGGCTTTTTCATCTTGCACTTCAAGGCTATCCACTAGGTTATCTAGATAATCACTCATGGTTTGATAGGCCGTGATGAATCGAATTGCTTCTTCTCGATTTATCCCTGGATAAAGGGCATAAATACTCCCCCCTTGGCAGTGAAAGGCTTTCCAACGAATGCTTTCTAAAGCTTGGTGACATAATCGTGCATCTGGAGCCTGCCTAGCTTTCTCTTTCCAACCGTCTAGTTCTTGTTTTACAAGCGGAAATACCTTAGAGATGTATAGATAAATCAACTTCATGCTATTTATTGGTCTAACATTAGAAGTATTCATAAACTTATTTCTCCTTTATTGGTCTGAATTTATTCTTACCAAAACAATCCACTTCAACCCTCACATACTTCATCTGTTAATTTGACATTCTATAAAAGGGTCAAATATTCCGAGAGGAGAATGAACATGAATAATATGAATCCCGAATTAACGGCCAAAAATTTAACTATCTTGAATGACCAACTTGGTGCGGAAGCATTGCTAGTTCATAAGTTTGCTCAAGCTGCGCAAGCTGTTCAAGATCAAGCGATCAGTGCACAGTTAACTAGTATGTCCCAACAACATCGAAAGCATTACGATACCTTACTCAACTATTTGAACTCCCATCAATAACTATGAAAGGACGGGATTAAATGAACACGCAAAACACCTTAACCGAAGAAGAAATATTAACTGATTTACTGACAATTGAAAAGCATTTTACTTCCACGTATAATACATTCATTACTGAATCCACCTGCGCCAATTTAAGACAAAACCTGAAAGATATTCTAACGGAAGAACAAAGTATTCATGAGAACCTTTACAATGTAATGACTCAAAAAGGTTGGTATCCAACAGCTGATGCTCAAGCTCAGGAAGTTCAAAAAGCCAAAGATAAGTATAATTCCTTACAGGTTTAATATTTAGTTCTTAATATAGTAAAAGACGGAGCAATTAGCTCCGTCTTTATATCTTCTCAATATTACTCTTTTTCAATTTTAACAGTCTTTACTTCTTTAACTTCCTTGGTTTCTGGTTTATCGTCACCGTCGGTGGCAGATTTAAATTCTCTAATTCCTTTACCAAGCGCTTTTCCTAAATCCGGTAGTTTACCTGGACCAAAAATAACGAGAGCTATAACAAGAATAATCCCCGCAGTCATAGGAGTAATCAATCCAAATGTTGTAAACATATTCAGCCACCTCCATTAATAATAAACTGTCTCGTTATATCTACTTTGAACTTTTTTTAAAACCAAGCATTATATCTATCCTACCGCATTCCACGATAACGTGCAATATGTTATGAATGGAAACTATAGAAAACTTTATTGTCTCAAGCTTGAAAGTATGCAACAAATTTGGTGCATTAGATTGGATAAAAAGACCGCGCTGGCAGTCTTTTTTATTCGTTGTCTCTTTCTTTAAAGAGTTTTTCGTATCCAAGATAAAGATTCCAAATAATATCCCACAGTTCTCCATGAGCCTCGGTTACTCTAATTCCTAGTTCTTTAGCTTCTTGCCGTCCAATCGGATATCCGTGGGAAAAGTATCCCTCTGTTAAAGCATTGGTCACAATAGGGACTTTCTCCGGGGTATCTTTCAGCATGTAACGGGATAGTAATGTTTCCGCATATTGTCGAGATGCCTTAATTGTTTTTTCATAGTCTCCGATAAGCCAAGGATCAAGCTTACTAAGCATTGGCGTTGCAACTATGGTAGCAACCTCAGCGTTAGTACTATTGACAATCAAACGCTGAAAAAAATCTAGACAATGCCAAACTGCCTGAACAGGAACTAAGACCTCATTATAAACCGGATGCTTAACCAATGGATCAATAGGACCGAGTTCAGAGATCGGACCCATCACGACTTCATCTGCTCCTAAGACAAGCATTGAAGCGGCTGATTTAGCAACGAACGGAACAATTACTGCGAATTCATCACAAAACTCTCGAATTAGCATTACAACTTTATATGGTGTATCCACCGCTCCCCCATAACTGTGTAAAACTAAGTCAATTTTTTTAGTATGCCCAATTTCTTTTAACTGATTATATAGGGGGACTAAAATAGAATCATCTAAGGGTGTATAAGAAAAATAAACTAAGACCTTAGAATCCCGTAGTTCTTCTAAACGATTGATGCAACAAACCCGTTCCTCTGCTTTCAAACCAGTCCCTCCCAGCCCTTTCCTTGTATTCCATATTATTCTTATTAAGATGTTATTGTGAGTGACTGGGTAATAAAAATCCTCCATGATAAGATTGCTTATCATGGAGGATTCAATTTACTTATATCTTCTTTCGCATTTATTATTTTAATTATAGTTGGTTTCTGCTGCTCACAGATATCAGCTCGTCCATCCTTCAATGTCCGCCACATTCTCCATGGTGCTGATGTTCTTGGCAAACAGAGCCGGTAGTTTTTAGTTTGCCTTGAGAATATAGTTCTGCGGCAGCCCTCGAAAGTCCTTTTGCTCCAGTAATAACTTCTATTCCTTTTTCATTAAATAGTTGGATGGCGCCACCACCCATACCGCCTAAAATAATAACTTTGACTCCTAAGTCGTTTAAGAAGTTAGGTAAAAAGCCAGGCTTATGTCCAGGGTTTGCAATAATGTCACTCTTAACTATTTGATTATTTTGAGTTTCAAAGATACTAAAACTCTGACAATGTCCAAAATGCTCTGTTACGATTCCGTTATCGCTTGCTACTGCTATTTTCATTTTATTTTTCTCCATTTTTTTCAAGAATTCCTGCGAGATAACTAAACCAATCCTTATTAAAGGATTCAATTTGTCCTTGATCGCATGCCGCGGCAATTTGTGGATCAATGGGCAGCTTAGCCAGAACCCCCAAATGGTGCTTCCTAGCTATTTCTTCAATATGGCTGTCACCAAATAGTTTGTATTCCTTGGTACAGTCCGGGCACTTAAAAAACGCCATATTTTCTACCAATCCGATGATGGGTATATTCATCATTTTCGCCATATTAACAGCCTTAGATACAATCATTGAAACAAGCTCTTGAGGGGAAGTTACAATAATTATTCCATCTACAGCTATAGATTGAAATACAGTAAGAGGTACGTCACCAGTGCCTGGCGGCATATCAATAAACATAAAGTCAATATCCTGCCATATTACGTCTGTCCAAAACTGCTTGACTGTGCTTGCAATAATCGGGCCCCTCCAGATAACAGGGTCTGTGTCATTTTTAAGAAGCAAGTTAATCGACATAATATCGATGTTTGTTCTACTTTTAATTGGAAGCAAACCTTGTTCACTTGCAGACACTTTTTGATTAATTCCAAAGGCTTTAGGAATGGACGATCCGGTAACATCGGCATCTAAAATGGCTGTATGATGGCCCCTTCGATTCATTGTAACAGCAAGCAATGAGGTTACCAACGATTTCCCCACTCCACCTTTTCCACTGACTATGGCATATAACCTTTTTAACACTGCTCATTTGGTGTAGTTTTGCGGAAAAGTCAGTTTGTTTCTCTTTTCTTTCAGCGCAATTTTCGCCACAGGCTTTACAATTTTGATCGCACGTTTCACTCATGTGATTCAAACTCCTTACAACGCTAAACTTTCATTAAATAATAGTTTAATTGTTTTATGGAAAACAACCTTGGCTGCACGCCCAGCAGCGCAATCTATCTCGACAATACTCTGACCTTGGTTGATTGCATTAACAGAAGCTGGATCATAGGGTATTCTTCCTACACAAGGTAAATAGATTTTTTGGCAAAAGGACTCAATTTTTTTAGTGTTTTCAAGATTTGTGTCATATTTATTAATGCAAATGGCTTTTCTCGTCTGAAATTTTTCTGCAGTTTTAATGATGCGTTCCATATCGCTAATACCTGAGATAGAAGGTTCTGCAATGATTAAAACCATATCAACGCCGCTGAGGGATGCGATAACTGGGCAACCTATACCCGGTGATCCATCAATGATGGCAAGCCCTGAATCTATGGGTACTGACTTCAACTGCTTTTTCACCTCAGTGACCAGTTTCCCTGACGTACCGCTCCCCATTTTAAGCTCAGCTGTTGAAAACACTGAATCCTTTACATAGAGCATTAACTCTCCTGCTTTGGCAGGTTTTAGTGATACAGCACCTGCCGGACAAACAGCTTCACATACTCCACAACCCTCACAAGCAAAATAGTCAACTTTATAGTCGCTATCCGCCTGAATTGCATCAAACCGGCAGTTTTGTCTGCACAGGTCACATTGCACACATAATGCCAGATCAATGTCCGCCTTGGGCATTCCATAATAATCTGATCGTTTCGCTTCCGATGCCTGATTCATTATCAAATGCAAATTAGGTGCATCCACATCACAATCTGCATAAACTTGAGCATTTGATAATTGAATAAAGGCGCTGGCAATCGTTGTTTTTCCTGTGCCACCCTTGCCACTAAGGATTAGTAACTGTTTCATGCTGCACCTCCTTAGTCACAGTTTGAAGCAGGGAAGAAAATAGGTCTCGATATGTTTGATTTTCTCGAACTGCAATCAACGCATTGGAATTAAGTTTACCAAGCTCCTGGTCAAAGGGAATCCTGCCTAAAATTCGAATATCCTTTTCCAGACAGAATTTTTCTGAAGGATTTTCTCCCTCAAGACACTTATTAAGCACCACACCATGCGGTTTGTTAAACAACTTAACAAGTTCATAAACCATATTAAGATTATGAACACCAAACAAGGTGGGCTCCGCTACTATAATACAATAGTCGGCATCCTTAATACTTTCCATGACGATACAGGCACTTCCAGGGGGGCAATCAATAAAGATAAATTCTTTGCCTAGGGGGAAGTCTTTTAAAAGCTTTTTGATAATAGTAACGCCGGAGGATTCACCAACATTTAATGTCCCTGTTACTACAGTAACATTTTCTGAAACACCACACTGAGCTATTCCAATTAACTTGTCCTTTTCCGACAAGGCTTTCTCTGGGCAAAACACTATACAGCCTCCACAGGAATGACAAACGTCATCAAACACAATTAGCTTGTTGATGATGAAGGCTAAAGCATTAAACTTACAAAAATCAACACATATGCGACATCCACTACAAAGCCTTTCATCTACAATAGGAATTTTAACTGAAATGCCTTCTAATACATAATTCTTTGGCTTTAAAAAAAGATGACCGTTTGGTTCCTCAATATCACAGTCTATATAGATAGACTCCTTTGCCACGGAGGCCAGATTTACAGATACGAGTGTTTTACCTGTGCCACCCTTACCGCTCAGCACAGCTATCTTCATCCTATTATCCTCCATGTCCGTGAAATCCAGGATGAATATCTTCCAGTAAGGATAGCTTCCCATTATTTAAGGCAGCGATATTATCCTTAATAGAAGTGCTAATTGTCTTATATAACTTGATATCGGCTGCCATTAATACTTTGGCAGCATTTTCTCCACATCGAGGAGTAATTAGAGCATGAACCTGGTTGTCAAGAATTGTTTGCGCTGCTTTTATCCCTGCACCACCTTGGCTTGCTACTGCGCTATTATCTAGAAAAATACTTACCTGTGATTCCGTGTCATAAATGAGGTAATAAGGCGTACGCCCAAAGGATTGGCATACACTAGTCTCCATGGATTTGTCATCGACTGGGATTGCAATTTTCATTAGGAATCCTCCTTTTTAAGTTTTTTATTAACTTCAACAGTGTCGCCACTACATCTATGCTTGAGGCACCCTCCGCAATTACAAAACTTTTCCTGACCGTCACAAAGCTGGTAATCTCCTCCCTCTATCCTTAACACTTTCCCGTTCACAAGGGATTCAGCAAGTTTTTTCCTCGCATCATTGTAAATACGCTGAACGGTTGTTCGTGCTATATGCATTTGATCAGCACACTCTTCTTGGGTAAATTCTTCAAAGTCAATGAGCCGTATGGTTTCGTACTCTTCAACTGTCATAATCAAAGAGTGTTCTTGATTAATTGAGGGGTTAAGTGGCCCAAATTGATTGCTTTGGGGCAGGCAGCACACTTTTCTCCATTTTCGTGGTCTTGACATAAACGCTCACCTCAATTTAAAAAAAAGTGACAGAAGGGTCCCTGCCACATAGTATTTATAAGTTTTCTAATTGCTTCTCAATAACGTCGAGTTTGCTTTCTAGCAGCTTTTTTTGTTCTTGTAGTAATTCTTTTTGTGTTTTACTTTGGTTGGAATCTTTAATAAAGTTCTTTCCAGGACCTCTTCGATAACCTGATCCTTGTCCCAGACCCTTCATTGATGCTCGCCCCATTGGACCCGTACCATCTCTTCCAGGCATTTCTAACCCCCCTTAGTTATTGACATATGTCATTAACTAAGGTTAATTATACTCCATTTTGAACATATGTCAATAATGTTTTGTTAACTTTTCAAAGTGTCTATTGCTTAAATTCTCCAACATATATAATTGACATATGTTCGATATCAAGTATAATAAAGAATAATAGGGCATATGTCAATAATAAATTTATCTTATTGTCCAGTCTTAACTCCCACTTCCTAAAGAGGGAGTGTCATAAAATAGGTAGATAATTAAAAGGTTCACTTTTGTGGGAAGAGGAGAGCTGAGTATGATAGATCAAAAGGATTTAAGACCAAAAGACATGGGACGGCCCCATGAGCAACTTATCAGACTTCAACCTGAACAGCTAATGCCTTTATTTCCGCCTTATGATAAACCTGGAATGGAACCTCCATTAACAGATCCTAAGCTTGCCTGGAAAGAAAAATTCTGTACTACGTTAGATGGTTACGTAGGTATTGATACTTTGAATCGACCTAAAACCAAAGAGGAGGAAGATGAATTTGTCCGTAAGTTTCTCAGCGGCCTAGAAAAAAGCTTTTCGGATGCCAACAATGGAGTGCTTCAGCCCTTCTTACTGTCCTTTGAATACTGCGCTAAATGTGATACGTGTTCAGCTGCCTGTCATATCTATGAAGCCTCTGGGAAAAACGAGTTATACCGTCCTATCTTTCGTTCCGAAGTACTGCGAAAAATTGTCAAAAAGCACTTTACCACCAGCGGGAAGCTGCTAGGCGGTTTTGTAGGAGCAGATATTGATGTGAACTGGGAAACCATTGCTCGACTTGGAGAATTAGCCTATCGCTGCAATCTTTGCCGTCGCTGTGCTCAGACCTGCCCCCTTGGCTTAGATAATGCTATTATGACGAAAGAGATTCGCAAGATCTTTAGCCAAGAGATGGGCATTGCTCCACTTCCCCTGCATACTAAAGGGACGGTGCTTCAGCTAAAAACAGGTTCATCTACGGGAGTTTCGAAACCTGCTTTCTTAGATACGATAGAGTTTCTAGAAGAGGATATGGAAGAGAAATATGGTCTAAAAATCAAGTTTCCAATGGATAAAAAAGGTGCGGATATCCTATTGCTGCATAATGCCGGGGAATATATGGCTTGGCCGGAAAACCCTATTGCTTTTGCAATTCTCTTTGAAGAAGCTGGCCTAAACTGGACCCTAAGCAGTGAAATAGCAGGATATGACAATGTAAACTACGGCATCTGGTACGATGATTTTCAAGCAAAAGCCCTTGCCACACTGCAGATGAAGGTAGCCAAGGAATTAGGCGTCAACCGAATCGTAATCGCCGAGTGTGGGCATGCTCATAAGGCCTCAGCTTTAGTAGGGGATCGCCTGGTGAATGCTGACGCAAAAGTCCCCGTCGAGAGTTGTCTCCCTCTTCTTTGGGATTTGATTAAGAGAAGGCGGTTAGTGTTAGATCCGAGTAAAAATAATTTTCCCGTGACACTGCATGATCCTTGCAATTATGTTCGTGGAATGGGAATCGTAGAACCTCAGCGGAAGGTCTTAAAAGCTATTAGTCCTGAGTTTAGAGAAATGACACCTCATGGAGTGGATAATTACTGCTGCGGTGGTGGTGGTGGATTCGCAATTACAAATTCCATAAATTTTTCTGAATGGAGAAACAAGGTAAGCTCTCGCATGAAATTCAACCAGATCCTTGGAGCCTTTCAGGATAGTATGGAGAACACTGCTCTGCCTAAATATGTTTGTGCCCCTTGTTCTAACTGCAAAGGAGCAATTCGGGACATTTTGGAGTATTATGAGGCTACGGATAAATTTAATGTTCAGTATGGTGGTTTAGTCGAACTTATGGTAAATGCCCTTGTGAGTATGAAAAAACCCTTTATGGAGTTCTTAGAAGAGTGAATTGCCTCTTAGTCTTCTCCTCTCTTTTTGGGGAGGAATGGGGATATACATCATGAGAAGCACGTTGGCCTGGACAACCAACGTGCTTCTCATATTGTTTATAAAGCCTTTACTGGAAGAAATTTATAGATCAATTTGTCCTTACACCCTTAGATTATCATCAATATTATGATATTATATTTAGTATCTATATACTATTCTTTATAGTGCTCTCAAGCAGAACTCAATCCGAATTTTCCCAAACTAAATTTTTATAGAAAAGGAGAGGACAATATTAAGAAACGTACTTTTAATTCCCAACGAAATTGGAACATTGGATTCATTGTATTTCTTATGTTGTTAATTACTCTCCTATCCCAAATAAGTTTCCGTCTTACACTAATTCTAGTTCTGGGAACATGTTTGGGTTTTGTCTTGCAAAAATCCCGTTTCTGTCTTGTATCTGCATTACGCGATCCCATATTAATTGGTATGACTCAACTCACTCGAGCCTTTCTTTTGCTTTTAGGAATTAGCATCCTTGGTTTTGCACTAGTTTCTTGGGGAGCTGCGGTGAAAAATATTCCGGTAACCCTTAATGTTTTTCCTATGGGTGTGCATACCGTTGTCGGTGGTCTCTTGTTCGGGATAGGAATGGTGTTAGCAGGCGGCTGTTCCACAGGAATCATAATCCGTGTTGGAGAAGGGTTTGCAATGCAAATGCTCGCTTTTTTTGGTCTAGCAGTCGGCGCAGTTTTAGGAGAGCGATCGTCTGTCAACTGGAGAAATACCTTCGGTGAATGGCCCGGGATTTTTTTGCCGGATATTTTCGGTTGGATTCCAACCCTTATTGTCGAAATAATCGTTTTATTAACCTTATGGCAGATGGCTAGATGGTGGCAAAAAAAACAATTAGGGGAATAGGTGAACGCTATGGCTCGCTTTTCAATTGATATATGGGGAGAAATGTGTCCAATTCCTCTCATTAAAGCAAAAAAAAAGTTGTCGACTATGCAATGCGGTGATATTTTAGTCTTAGAAACTGAACATAGTTGTACCTCAAGAGGTATCGTCGTTTGGGCAAAAGCTAATCGCTATAGTATTGAAGAAAAAGAAGTGGCGAATGGAATCTGGCACCTTGAACTGACAAAAACTCATGATTAGAAAGAGTGTATAGCATGAAAAAGACTCTACAGACAATCATCCACGGCCCTTGGGCTTATTGGATAGGAGCAATTATTTTAGGACTGCTTAATATACTTGTGCTGATCGTGAGGGGGCAGCCCTGGGGAGTCACTTTAAATATTGAGCTTTGGACTGAATGGATCGCGACTAACCTAGGAATACTTAGCAATCGGGGAATTACGTTAACGGACTTAATGGCTGCCTCGGGAACCTATTTAAACTTCGGTTTGCTGATAGGTGCTTTTTGGGCAACGTTAGCGGCTTCGCAGTTTCGTTTTCGACCAATTCGGGATAAAAAGTTCTTCTTTTCAGCTTTGATTGGTGGATTACTTATGGGATATGGAGCACGAATTGCCTATGGATGTAACGTAGGTGCCCTATTAAACGGAATTGCCTCAAGTTCCCTTACAGGATGGATTTTTGCCGCTGCGGTCTTTGCGGGAACTTGGATAGGTTCAAAACTTCTTCTAAAGTATTTAATGTAAAGAAATTTAGTATAAAGAGACAGCTTGCGCTGTCTCTTTACTGTTATTATTTACATTAACATAGGCAACTTTCCTCAGGGTTGGTAAGGAATTTGATGAATTGCTTCGCCTTGGTAGTAAGGGGTCGACTATTTGAGAAAATAATATTAAAAATCAGAGGCATATCCATATCCATAATCCTTAGAACTTTTAGAGTTCCCGTATACGCCTCTTTCCGAACTGCCAATAAGGGCATAACCGATCCCCCTAAGCCGGCCTCAACAGCTGATTTAAT
The DNA here is from genome assembly GCF_014237355.1 of Desulfosporosinus sp. NCBI lineage: Bacteria > Bacillati > Bacillota > Clostridia > Eubacteriales > Desulfitobacteriaceae > Desulfosporosinus > Desulfosporosinus sp. The sequence continues at coordinate 71,839 of NZ_JABZFS010000003.1, read as the reverse complement.
GGCATAGATATTTTTCATTTCAGTAATTACATTTAGCTGATTCACTGAATAGCCATGACGGGCTAAAGCCGTTGCCAAAATCTTACGTGTACCTGATCCGTCTTCTCTCATTATTAACGGTTGTTTTAAGAAGTCTTGAAGAGAAATTGTGTCCCCTTCAGCAGGATGCTGAGGAGGGACAATAAGTACTAATTCATCCGAAGCGACATGAAGAGATTTAAGTGTAGAAGACTCTGTGTCTCCTTCCACAACACCGATATCAACCACATCTGTCATAACCATGTTAAGAACCTCTTCGGCATTGGCGATATTTAAGCAAAGTTCAACCTCTGGGAATTGTTCTTTAAACAAATAGATAGAACATGGAAGAGCAACATTACCAATAGTAGTACTTGCCCCAATCACAACTTGATTGTTTTCATGTTGAAATACGGACTCAATTTGTTGTTCCATCTCATCTTGAAGGTCAAGGATCTTTTGGGCATAGTTATAAAAGACTTCGCCAGCCTTGGTAAGCGTCACACCCTGTGGGGTTCGGGTAAGTAATTGCCCTTGGTAGTATTCTTCTAGATTTTTTACTTGTGTGCTAACAGCCGGTTGACTCATATGCAACAATTTTGCAGCTTTTGAAAAACTTTGTTGGCGGGTTACCATACAAAATATTTTGAGTTGGTTACTATCCAAGCAATTTCACCATCCTCTAAGTTTCTAAGAAGATTAACCTATTAGTATTGTATAGCCAAGCATTAAAGAATTCAATGAGTCAGATATCTCATTCTCCTCCCGAGGAAGGTTTGTCCTTTGAGACATCATGGCATTTGTGACAGTCATCAGAAGACTGTTTATCCGGGTCTTGTTGGCATTGACTGCCTATGACCTGGGGAATATAGAATTTTTCTCCGTTCGTTTTACGATAGCTAAACCATTTACCGTCTTCCTGACGAACGTATTCCAATTCCTCTCCCTTTGCCGTTTTTAGGATTACATCCCCTATTTTGAGGGGAGGAAAGACTGGATTAATGCGAGCTTCCACCCAAGCCGTATCAGACTTTTCTGTTACCTTCCACTCGATAGGCTTGCTAACCGTACTTCCATGGCAATCCCGACATTGTATTTTTAAGGCTTTCCATTCTGAGTAGTACATCTCCCCATCCCCCATGGTTTCCTCGCGAGTATGGCAGTCTACACAATCCAGGTTAACTTCGCATTTGGTAAAAACCAATCCGGGAGAATAAACATTTTGCCAGCGGGTCTCAAGACTCTCTTGGTCCGGAGGAGGTGAAGCTTTGACACGGTCTAGATCATGACGAGGCACAAAATCCATAGTATCGACTTTATACTCTCCTTGATTATGACATTGATTACATTGGGTGTAAGGGATTTGCACGGTCAGACGATGGGATATCCCATAACCCGGTTTTGACCTAGGGATTGTGACATCCTTTCCCTCATAGGTGTGTTGTGGGTTGCTTAGAACATGACAGCTCTCACACCCATTAGCCTTAACTTCTTGCCCCGGTAATTCTCCCCCGGTCAGGTGGCAAACTGCCAGACAATTTTGCTGAAATTTTCCTTCCTCCGGACGATGGTTAAAAGGCGCTTGGATATCAGCAGCAGTTTCCCCAGGTTTAAGCAATACCTTAGGCGGGATGTCCAGCCCATACATATACCTAGTCATGGAAAGTTCACCCCCTTTGCTGGCCATAAGAGCTGTGGCCAGTAAATCTGCTTGGTTGTCAGCCTCTTCTCGATTTCCACTATGGCATTGTCCTACTTCCGAGTTACCCCCACAACTAAGGCGGGCCGATTCTAACTGACCCGGATGCCCCCCGCCATACATTCCTTCATGAGCCGTCTTCTCATCCAAAGACAATGGATTTCCTCCGTGACAAGCCGTACAGCCAACGCTGTCGCTGGGGTGCGAAACAGAAATCTCTTCAATTCCTAAATGACAGGTAGTACAACGCTCAATGCGGCCATTTGAGAGACGTATCTCTTGCACAGTTGGCTTTTTTTCCTGCCACTCTTTAATCTCCTGTGCTAAGTTCCTTTTTTGTTCTTCTCCTTGAATCGTGGACATTTTTCCCTGAAGCTCCGCAATCTGAGCCTGAAAGTACTTTGTTTGCCATTCCTGCCAAGGGGAGGAACTGAAGGAGTTCACCGCTAAGAGAATCATTATGAGGCAAACGATAATTGCTAACCCAAGAAGTATTAATAACCTGATTTGCTTGGTCATTTTAGTAATCCTCCTTCACCCCATCAACATGTATAAGAACGTTAACCCGACCCAAACCAAACTTAGGATCAGGAAAATAATCCAGGTCAACCTCCCGCCTAGTTTTTCACTCCACCAAGGCAAAGTTAATAGCACTGCCATAGACAGAAGAGGTAAAACCCAGCCACTTAGCCATGCCGGCCAACGCTGCAATAAATATTGAATGGATCCGAAGACCCAAGGGGCTTTAGATAGGCTGACAGCCGCAGCCTTAGGTGAGGTGTCTAAAGGGACCTCAACTCCGGCAGTTAAGCCAAATAAGAGGCTCAACCAAAGAAAAGTACTTATGTACTCTCTCACTTGTAACTCAATCAGTGGCACTCTTTCTTTGGGAGCTCTCTCCTTGGCCTTTAGAGGCACTTGTGGTCTGTCACTTTCCGTTGGATCCATGTCTTTCACCTCAAGCCCTGTAAGATGTTTTTGTTCGTACACTTTACAAAGGCCTTACTCCGCCGTCACGCCGAATTCGCCAAAAATGAACCATCTGCAGGAAACCAAGGACACCTGGCAATATAAAAACATGCCAGGCGTACATATTTAAGGTACTGCCATTGAAGGACGATGGTTGACCAAAGAATATGGTCGCCAATGCTTGCCCCCCTGGTAATGATGTGAACAAAGCTTGTCCAATAGTAGCCGCAGCCCCGCTTTCTTGTCCTCCCCGGAGTAAGTAACCAGAATAATCCAAGATTACAGTTAAAACAAAAAGTACTACCCCAGTGATCCAATTAAGCTCGCGTAATGGGCGGTAGGCCTTAGACCATACCACCCGTACCATATGCAGGAAAACACTAATCACCATCATCTGGGCTGCCCAAAAATGCAAAGAACGGATGACCCCCCCATAAGGTAGCACAGAATTTAGTTCACTGAGAGAAATAAATGCCTCATCCCCAGGCTGATAAAAGAACAAGAGTAACACACCCGTGATGGTTAAAACTAGAAAGGCTAAAAATGAAAATCCACCCAAACAAAATGTTGCTCTTAACCGTAGAGCACCCGTCATTATTTGGCGAGGACGAATATGTCCCATAAAGGAATTGTTTCCTTGCTTGCCCATCTTATTCTCCCTATATAAACATAATCAGAATAGCTTTTCCCAGATGATTGATAATTAAAACCGGTCACTCCCTAGTTGAACTGACGTCATCCTACATTTTTTGACTAGCAAGATAGAAACCCTCTTTCTCCCTCACTTCCGCCCGAGCCAAGGGACTCACTGCAGGACCCTCTAAAGGCTGTCCCTCCTGGTTAAAACGACTGCCGTGACAGGGACATAGCCACTGAACCTGTTCAGGGTCGTAACTCACCTCACAACCCAAATGGGTACAAGTAGCCCACATCCCTTCCACTCCCTCGTCTCCTTGCCGCAGCCAAAAGCGGGTTTGACCTATTCTTTGCCAATGAAGATTCAATGGCATCTCATGACTGGCAACACGAGCTTTGGCCAGTTGGTTTTCTTTAGCCCTTAAATAGCGACTGACGGGGTAAAGACAACCTAATCCTAGCACTAATAGCGTCTTTCGGCCCAGACTTAGGACTTGCCGCCTGCTGTAAAGGGTTTGCTCAGTTGTCAATAGGTCCACCCCTTTAATAAAACCATGAAGTAAAGAATCTATCCTGATTTATCCCTAAACTGGAGCAAATAAGATTCTCCGCTGTGCTCAGTCTGTTACGTCAATAGTGTCCTTAAAATAATTGTCCAGTATACACAACGAAATATCTCAAACTTAATCCCCCTATGACCACCATGGTACAAACCGGTAGAACCACATTTTTATGGTTTGTGATCCCGTAGAAAGAAATAAGCAAGGGAATTATTAATCCTAAACCAACTACTCCCAACCAAAACAGAACCGCCATACTTCCACTAAAGAATATCGGGTGAACAGATAAGTAAAGAATGGAAATTAAAACTAACTCAAGGATAATGAGAACCATATCAACCTTTTTATAAGCTGTTAGATCTCCGCTATTCCAGGCCCCAATCAAGGTTGCCGCTAAGCCAGTCGAGGTTGCAGACACTAAAAATAGAATCGGTAAGAATGGCACCGAGGTAATGCCCAGAAAGGGTGTGTACCAGAAATCATTCGTTGTAACAGCGGATAACAAGAAGCCAGTGTAAGTCGCTGTACCAATAGAAAATAGAATCCCTAGGCCAGCCACTGGTTTGCGGAAGGTTTGAAGGTCTCGTTTTTGTGCTGATCCACCTAACCATATAAGATACCCATAAACGACAGCCAAAGCTGTGAAACCTGAGACGATAAAGACGCCGATTGACATAACAGATCCCATATTTACATGAAGAAGTAGTTTCCAAAAACTTAAGGGACGACCTAAGTCAACAACCAATAAACCCAAACCGATTATAATAGTAACAATGGCAATGGAGACCCCGGACCGAATCACCTTGGGATACTGATTTTTGCTAAAAAGATCCGTCAAGGAAGCAGTTAAGAAGGCTCCTCCCGCGATCCCAGCTAAGAATAAATAAAAAGCTATAGGTCCGCCCCATGCGATTTCATTGGTACTCACACCCCAAATGACATCCACTTACCTCACCACCCCTTCATAAATGTAATAAACACGGGGGCTGGTTCCCAATTCAGGTTTACGAACTTCCCCTTTATGCTTTGTTAAGAACTGTGAAGCCTCACTCAAGGGATCATTAAGGTCGCCAAACATTAAAGCACTTCCTACACAAGTCGAAACGCACGCTGGTTTTTCTCCTTTAGAAACCTTTGACTCGTAACAGAACGTGCATTTGTCCACCACACCTGTTTCCTTATTGAGAAAACGAGCATTATAAGGGCAAGCAGCCATACAATACATACAGCCAACACACTTATCAACATCGACTAAGACAACTCCGTCTTCATTGTAGTAAGAAGCTTTTGTCGGGCAAACGCTGACACAGGGTGCCTTTTGGCACATTTGACAAGCTTCCTTAATAAAAAACAGCGAAACATTTGGATACGTACCCTTTAGTTCAGTGGCAGGAGTCTTTGTTCTATACTGTCCTTCTGGAACATTGTTTTCGAACTTACAAGCAACTGTACAAGCTTGACAGCCGATACACTTGGCAAGATTAATGATCATAGTATACTTCTTAGCCAACAAAATCACCTTCTTTCTGTAAATTTAGAAGTCTTACTTCAAGAATCTTGGCAACTTCAGAGTAGACCGGACGACCAGACGTTTTAATCCTAGGCAAAATACACTTTAAAAAAGGTTCTAAATGTTTAGTGCTAAAATCCTTTAATAAATCATCCTGTCCATTTTGGGCTAGCAAGGCACAGAATTCTAATTCCACCGCTAGATGATCGGGAAGCTCTCCACTTTTTTCTCCCATTACATATCCGCACTTAGTGTAGAATCGTTTTACATTGGACGCTTCTTTACCAAGAACAAGACCTTCTTTCCCTAAGTAAACAGAGGCATAAGGAGAGGCTTCAACCATGCCCGTCTCGAAAAGGGGAATATAGTGTTCCCATAAAGCATTGAGACGCTCTTCTCCCGGAGGAAGTTGTTTACAAAAGGCCGTTAATTTCTGAATAGATTCTATTTCGGGAATTACGTCAGACCAGAGATCAATTAACTCTTCTAAATGATTAGAGACATCTTGATTTGGGCGATGAAATATAGCTGCAAAGGACAAGTATAGTTCGGCAACCAAGCTGTTGTCCATCAGGCTTTCCGAACCCTTACAAAGGTTGTCGAGGTAACCGCATTACCTACAATGCCAATTTCATTTGAAATTAAGTTATTACCATTAATACCTTTACCAAAAGCTCTTTTTAATTCGGGCGAAATCCTTCCAAAACCGTGATAACAGAAAACCGAATCTGGCCGAATTCCTTCCGTCATTTTCAACTTGCCCTTTTGTTCATAATTACCAGCAGAGATTACAATGTCATCTCCGTCTTTTAAGTCAAGTTTTCTACAGCTCACTGGATTCATCCACAAGGTATTGGTTGGCATTAATTCATTCAGGATCGGAACATTGGCCGTTCCGGCATTTGTGTGTACAGCTACTTTACCCTGGACAAAACGAAAGGTTCCTTCTTCTGGCTGAGGATGACTAAAATAGTTTGGGACACCCTGTTTTGTTGCTTCTTCTACGTGTTCTGAGAAGATTTCGATCTTTTTACTTGGAGTTGACAAAACGTTATCCAAAGATGCTTTGGAGTCGTTTTCTCGAATATAGAACCCTTTCATCCCTGAGGGAGTCCAAACCCCTATTTCTTTCATTTGCTCGAAGGTTAAGCGAGTTGGCGCTAGTTGTTGATTGATAAAGTCTTCCATATCCTCAAAGCCGAAATAATCTCCCAGACCCATTCTTTCTCCAAGCTCTTTATAAATCTGCCAGTAGGGTTTGGTATCCGGATATACTAGCGGTACAGCAGGTTGTCTTATGACATATTTAGGGGTCAAGCCCGACATATCGAAAATTGGTTCATAACGTTCTAAATAGGTGCATTCCGGTAATATCACATCCGAAAAATAAGCGGTATCCGTCATATAGACATCACAGGTAACCAAAAGATCCAGCTTTTTGAAGGCCTCCAAAACCCTCGGACTGTCAGTAAGCGATATATAGGGATTAAATCGATGCACTAGCCATGCTCGAATAGGATAGGGCTCTTCAGTTAAAATGCTCTCGATAATTTTCCCGACAGCACCATCATAAGCAGGGATGATTTGCCCGGGTGTTCCCTTAACTCCTGTTCCGTCAATTCGTCCCTTAATAGGCGTGGGGAAACCTGGTTGCGCCACGCCCCCCAATCCTTCTGCATTACCAGCTAGATCAGGAAAATTCTTTAAGAAGTTAGCCGGTTTGGTTTTGTAATACCCCCCTGGAACTTCTAAGTTTCCGATCATCATGTTTACGATTAAAATAGCTCGGCGCAGTTGGTAATCATTCGGTGTATAAGCAGTTCGCCAACCAAAGTCTAAAATAGCGTTTGGCTTAGCTGCAGCAAATTCCCTGGTGATCCGTATAATTGTGTCTTTGGAAATGCCTGTCTCTTTTTCTGCCCATTCCGGAGTTTTATCCTTAACCTCTTCAGCCCATTTCTCAAAGCCTTCCGAATAGTGGGTAATAAAGTCTTGATCATAGAGGTTTTCTTCAATCATGATATTAGCCATAGCCATTACAAAAGCTAAATCGGTGGTCCCTTTGATCGGGAGCCATTCTCCTTTTGCGGCAGTTATACTAAAACGCGGATCAAGTACGACCAGTTTAGCCCCTTTACTAAGGGCTTTGGAAACAGCTCTGGTCTGAGCAACATGAATTCCCTCAAACCAGTTTCGGCCGATGGAGATAAGATACTTAGTATTGGCATAATCTGCTTGAATCCCTTCAGTTCCAAAGGTCGTGTCTAAGGCCACGGATCGAGTCATTGGACAGGTTGCTTCATGTGAAAACACATTAGGGGAACCCAAAGCTCTACCAATCGATCGAAAAAACCAATCATGAGGTCCTTTACGACTAGCCAAAGCGATTGCCTCTCCACCAAATTGATCTTTCACATTATACAATTTATCCGTTATATAGGTGTAGGCTTCGTCCCAACTTACCTCTTTGAATTTGCCTTCACCTCGTTCACCCGTCCGAATCATTGGTTTCTTAATCCGTTGGGGGTCATACAGCAATGAGGGACCTGCGTTTCCTCTAGCACAGATTACGCCGCCAAACGCCGTATCATCTGGATGACCCTCGATTTTGCAGACTTTACCGTCTTTGACTTTAACAGCAATTGGGCACTGGTTTCGGCACATTTCACAGGCAGAAAAAACAGTTGCTTCTTCCCCTTCCGCCCTTGTGGCTCCAGCTTTAAGAGGGCTATGTTTACTAAAGGTTCCGAACCCCCCCACCAGTGCCGCCGTAGCGCCTGTTCCATATAGTATACCTTTTAAGAAATTTCTTCGTTTCATGGTTTCCCTCCATTCAGTCACAGCATCATTTACTCTAACAGCCGCCTACCATTTCCTGGACCTCGGGTTTCGGCCCTGCAGTATTGCTCCCGCCAGCATTGGGGTCACCGTTGGGGATATCCGCGCTGCTGCTACCTGCAGAGCTGACAATCCCTCTCCATTGCAGCATGCCTCCATCTAAGACTTTGACTTTGTTTGGGTCATAGCCCTTCTCCACTAGAACATGCCACCCTGATTCTGCACGACTGCCATTAAGATCAATTAATACGATATCTTTTTCCTTGCTGATCTGGTTTAAGGTGTTTTCTAGATTAGCCAAAGGTCTGTTAAGTGCCATCTTGATATGCCCAGTGGCGAATTCTCTGGGTTCCCTAACATCAATTAACTGCCACCCTTTATCATCCTCTAAGGCTGCCTCTAAATCATCGACCGATACGTTAGCTGAAGCCGGTATTGGGTCAGTGGAAGCTTGTACTGGTTGGGATGAATTTTGGTTAACGTTAGTCGCCGGATCTTGCCCCGAATCGACTGTGCCTACCGGTGTCGAGCTATTGCCGCAACCGACTAAAAAAGTCATGCTAAAACTTATTAGCAATAAATAGATAATGGACATACCGACAAATCCGTACTTCGACTTAGTTTTCAACTCTCTTGCCCTCCTCTTAATAACTTTTTCACAAGTCTAACAAGATAATTCTTGCAAAAGAACTACACAATATTATTCTCTAAATATAACTTTTCTCCTGCCATTATCGTTTTATGTACCCATTTCTTAATTTTATAAGTTAATAACCAAATACTATAGGGTTATTTATTATTTTTATAAGTATATAAACAAATTTTATAGGTTAATTATTCAAATCCTTTAAGTATAATTCCACGAAAACAGTAAGTGTTTAATCTTATTTGTTAAGGTTATAGGATTATAGTAATCGTTTATAGGCTTAAATCTATTGTGATAGAGGATTTTTTCACATAGACGTTGAATATTTAAGTTTAAATGCACATTCTAGTCAAACAGAATGTAGCTCGAATTTGAAAGGATGTTAAACATGCTAAAGAGAAAGTTATCCTCCATCTTGTCCCTCTTTGTAATTACCGGTTTTCTCGTTACTGGATGTGGTCAAGCACAGCCAGCTGTCACAACTCCTTCTGATCCACCCGCAAAGACCACTACTTCCGCTCCTGCTGAAGATCCGGCAAAAGCGATTAAAGGGGCTGTTGAGACTTATTTCACTGACCTTGGCTCCAGTGTTAAGAATTCTTATAAGATTCCCGAGAAAGATTTAATGACCGAACTTGATAAAAACCCAGATAAATATGTAGTATTGGATATTCGTAAAGCAGATGCCTATGCTAAAGGGCATATCAAGGGAGCTATTAACGTACCCTATGGTCCTGAAATTGCTAAAAACTTAGAAAACATTCGTGCAATAGCCCAGGATAAAACCTTAATTGTTGCTTGCTATACCGGGCAAACTGCTGGGCAAACGGACTCCCTGCTTAACGTTGCCGGAATAAAAACTCTCTCCTTAAACTCTGGCATGGGTGGCAGCGGTACTCCTGGCTTTGAAAACAGAGGCTGGTTGGGACAGAAGTTTCCAACCGTAACAGAGCCGACATTAATGCCGACAGTACCTGCAGTTGCAAGCAAGAGCAAAGCCGTCGATGAGGCGGTTCAGAAGTATTTTTACGAATTGCCGAAAGACTCCTATAAGATTGATCTCCCAGTTATGAAAGATGCTCTAGCTAAAGAAGCTGACAAATACTACCTTGTTGATGTTCGTAAAGCAGAAGACTTCGCCAAAGGGCACATTAAAGGTGCTGTAAATATTCCCTACGGTCCTGAAATTGCGAAAAACCTAGATTCTATTAAAGAAAATAGTAAAGGCAAAACTGTCGTAGTCTATTGTTATACTGGCCAAACAGCTGGACAGACCGATTCCTTGTTAAATATCTATGGCATCCCTACTAAGAGCTTAAATTTCGGATTCGGGATGGCCGGATTTAGCAAAGGTTGGAGCGCCGATAAATCCTACGAAGTTGTTCAGTAATTAGTTAAATCACCCAAAAGCAGAAGGGGTATAAACTAAACGAAAGAAGAGATGGCTGTGCCGTCTCTTCTTTCGTTTAGTTCGTGAACCATTTAGGTAATTTCAATTTACCAAAATCGGAGAGAGAAAGCCGCATCATGCAGTCCTAATCTAATTTGTCGGATACGGGTAAGTTAGAGTACAATATAGTTTATGGGGTAATAGCGATTGAATGGATTAATGTATAGAGAAAGTAACGGAAAGTAACGGAAGGTAAGGAAGGTAATTATGTTTGAAGAAAACGAAAACATTACTCGCATAACTATTGATGGTAAAGAATTTATCCTTATTGGAACTGCACATGTGTCAAAACACAGCGCCGATCTAGTCAAGGAGGTGATTGACTTTGAAAAACCCGACTCTGTCTGTATAGAATTAGATGAACCGCGCTATAAAACGATTGTCGAAGGCAACAAGTGGAAAGAGACTGATATTTTCAAGATTATCAAAGAAAAGAAAGCGACGTTACTTTTGATTAACCTTGTCATCTCCTCCTTCCAAAAAAGGATCGCCAAACAATTTGGGATTAATGCTGGACAAGAAATGATTCAAGGTGCTGAATCCGCAAAAGAAATTGGGGCAAACCTAGTACTAGCCGATAGAAATATTCAAGTAACCTTTGCTAGGATTTGGCAAGGAGTAGGTTTTTGGGGGAAAGCAAAGCTTCTGACGGGGATCTTCGCTAGCATTTTCGATGATGAAGATATTTCAGAAGAAGATCTGGAAAAAATGAAATCTCAAGATATGCTTAATACCATACTGAATGAGTTCACTGTGAATTTTCCTAAATTAAAAATTCCTCTCATTGATGAGCGAGATCAATACTTATCCCAAAAAATTAAGGAGGCTCCTGGAAACAAGGTTGTTGCAGTCTTAGGTGCTGCACATGTTCCTGGTATTAAAGAAGAGCTGCATAAGGAACATGATTTAGCACGCTTATCACAGATACCAGCTCCTTCTAAGGCTCTTAAAGTTATCGGTTGGTCAATTCCTCTCCTTATAGTCGCCGTTATTATCTATACCTTTATAGCAAATCCCACAGCAGGAATCCAACAAACCATAAGTTGGGTACTATGGACTGGATCATTTGCAGCCCTCGGGACTGCACTTGCTTTTGGACATCCCCTTACCATTCTTACTGCCTTTGTTGTAGCTCCCATAACCACCCTACACCCCCTCATTGCGGCAGGCTGGTTCGCAGGAATTGTACAAGCCTATCTCCGCCGACCTAGTGTAAGAGACTTTGAAAATCTTTCCGAGGACGTCTTTAGTCTTAAAGGTTTTTGGAATAATAAGGTGACACGTATTCTAATTATCGTTACTTTAGCAAACTTAGGCGGCTCAATTGGCACCTTAATTGGTGGAGCTGATGTCGTTCGGTTATTTCTGGAAACTTTTTAGAACCCTCGTACAGCTAGGCGGCATCAGCAGTATGAAAGCGGGATTACTGGGGTCGGGCAGCTTCGCCCACATCGTGTCACTCAACATTCCGAGGCTCGCCCACTCGCTTGCGCGGGAGCTCCACCAAACCTCCGGGTAATACCTGATGTGAACCCGTGGCTCCGCTTCCCATGCAAGCTTTGTGGGCTTTACTGCCTCTCCATGCAATGAGTTCACTCTTGTGGGCGAAGCTGCCTTCCTCTGATGGTAGAATGTTTTTGGGCACTTTTTTCAAAACAAAGACCCCCCTATGGCAATTCACAATGCTTTAGAGAGCAATAAAAGACCACGAAAGTGGTCTTTTTTGCATACGTAAAATTCCTCATTAACCTTCAGAACCACAAAAACAGATTTGTCCTTCCTCAGCTAAGTCATCTGTAATTTTCCCTTCATTGATCACTGCATGACTAAAATCCGGTGTTCCGTTGGCAAAAATCGTTTCTAAGGCAGCCTTATTGTTGAGCAATATATTAGTAATGGCCGCAACGACTTCGGAAACTAAGTTTAGTTTTTGTATCCATTGGAAGCAATAAAAATGAGTCATTGGATGACGGGAGCCATCCTTTGGAGGGGTAGCGTACCATACAGTATAACTGTACCCTTCATAAGATTCATCCTTACAACGATTAAACGTTGCTGTGTCAGGTATTGAAATCTTATTCCGACCCAAGATCGTTATCGTTGCTGTTTGATCTTTCTGGGCTTGAACATTCTTTTTCAGGAAACTAACGACGGCTGCATCTGCTAATGTACTAGTATCTCCCATTGCCCGACCCTCGGCAATATCCTTGAGGAGACGTCTCATTATCTTTCCACTTCGAGTCTTAGGCAGTTCATCCGTTAAGAAAATGTCATCAGGTCGTGCGAGGGAACCGATTTTAAGAGCAACATGCGCCTTCAGATCAGCAATAAGCTCGTCGTGAATGGCTACTCCTTCTTTTAAGCTGACAAATGCAAAGACTGCCTGGCCTTTTACTTCGTGTACTCTGCCTACACAGGCTGCTTCTGCAACTGCCGGATGATCTACCAAAGCACCTTCTACTTCCGCCGTCCCAATCCGATGCCCTGAGACATTAATGACATCATCCACTCGTCCAATTACCCAGAAATAACCATCATCATCCCATTTTGCTTCATCCCCTGTAAAATACACACCCGGGAATTGACCCCAATATGTATCTTCATAGCGCTTGTTATCCCCATAGACCGTTTTAAGCATGGCAGGCCAAGGCTCACGAACGATTAAATAGCCACCCTCTCCTTTCGGAACGGGTTCACCCTTATGATCCACAATTTCTAGATGAACTCCAGGAAAGGGAGTCGTGCAGGATCCAGGTTTCAGAGGAGTAATCCCTGGTACGGGCGTCATCATAATCATACCTGTCTCAGTTTGCCACCAGGTATCAACAATGGGACAGCGCTCTCCCCCAATATGTTTATAGTACCACATCCAGGCTTCCGGGTTGATCGGTTCACCAACTGAACCTAAAAGCCGCAGACTGGAAAGATCCCTGCCTAAAGGATAGCTTTCCCCCCATTTCATAAACGTACGTATCGCTGTTGGAGCAGTATATAAAATACTTACCCCATATTTCTCAATAATCTCCCAATAACGATCCTTTTCTGGAAAATCCGGTGCTCCCTCGTACATTAAAACCGTTGCACCATTTGATAGTGGCCCATACACCAAATAGCTATGTCCTGTAATCCAGCCGATATCCGCAGTACACCAATAAACATCTTCTTCTTTAAGGTCAAATACCCACTCATGAGTTGTTGACACCCCAACCATATAACCACCGACTGTATGGACAATGCCCTTGGGTTTTCCAGTTGTACCGCTTGTGTAAAGTATGAAAAGCATATCATCCGCATCCATAGGTTCAGCCGGGCAGACCATTGAGACATTTTTAATTACCTCGTGATACCAAATATCCCTACCGACCTGCATTTCTACAGGTTGACCTGTACGTTGAACAACAATCACCTTTTCAACGCAAGTAACAGTACCCAAGGCTTGATCCACGTTTTCTTTTAAAGGAATAATATTTCCGCGACGATAACTCCCATCTGAGGTAACGATAACCTTTGCCTGAGAATCAAGAACTCTATCCCTTAGAGCTTCATAACTGAATCCGCCAAATACAACATTGTGGGGAGCACCAATTCTAGCACAAGCCAGCATCGCGATGACAGCCTCTGGAATCATAGGCATGTAAATTGTCACGCGGTCCCCCTTTTCAACACCATAAGACTTGAGGACATTCGCAAACTGAGCTACCTCGCGGTACAGATCCTGATAGGTTAATACTCTTCGCTCTCCTAGCTCTCCTTCAAAGATTAGCGCCGCTTTATTCCTGCGCGCTCCCTTCAAATGCCGGTCTAAGCAATTATAAGCTGCATTTAATGTCCCGCCAGAGTACCAATTGGCAAAGGGAGGTTTCCACTCCAGAACTGTATCCCATGGTTTAAACCAGTCTAACCGTTTTCCCTGTTCGCCCCAAAACTTTGTCCGGTCCTGCCCTAGTTCGTGGATTTGAGGGTTTTGAATAATAGCCTTTTTACAAAACCCTGCAGGAGGGAAAAACAACCGATTTTCCTCCATTAATCCCTCTCGTTGTTTTTCTCTCATAATAACAAGCCTCCCTGCTAAATACTTGTTGTTTTCCGAGTGGCTGGATGGATGTAACTTGTTACCGTCTCATATAATGAAACCCCGTTTCATAGTTATAGCATAAATCATCAGCTTCGAGTGCTTGTTTAACTTTAATCTTATCGACAGAGTTATTTTGTTGACGACATTGCTTAATATTTTCCTTATCCTTAGAGTTATTTGTTTGTTCATTTTTCTTTTCTACGCTACAAATTGTCATTAAAATCTCTCCTTTACAAAATATTAATTGCCTAATAAAGAGCCCCTAAAGGGAATACTGTTTTAATATGTGAAACCACGTTTCATAGTTTTGAATTAGTATTATAATACCATATTCCAATCAAACTATCAACAAATTTCTTATTTTCTGACAAGGGTGAAACAAGGGGACAGGTTAACTGTTTTAAGATGACAACCTCAACTAATCTTGTTACAATAATATGATTCCAGCAAACAATATATTTAGATACAGGAGTGATATCCTTGAAGGATCAGCTTGATTTAAGCAACTCGGAATCACTAAGCAATTCCTCGAAACGGTTCACACGGAGAAAGTTTATTAGCTTAGGCCTTTTAGGCACTCTTGGGTTGACTGGAGGGTATGTTGCTATGGATAATGTTTTCGGTAACCAAGGCACGAAAAACTCCGGACAAAAATTCGTGAGGCCTAACTTTATCCCTACTCCCAACAAATGGTCTAAGGATGATGTCACTGTCGCTTGGCTTGGTCACGCTAGTTTTCTAATTAACTTCTTTGGTACAAAGATTCTGATTGATCCTGCCCTAGATTCACGTATTGGTATTACTCCCATAGGAAATTTAACCATAGGGCCCAGTCGTTATATAGCTTCGGCCTTAACTAGCGACGAGGTTGGTCCTCTTGATCTATTACTGGTATCACATGCTCATACTGACCACTTCGATTATCCAACGTTGCGTAACTTACAATCACCCAATACCCATGTTGTTACCGCCAAAAATACTCTTCCCTTGTGGAATGGTATGAATTTCAAATCTGTTGAAGAGATGCACTGGCAAGATAGTAAGTCTTTATCCGGGGTTAAGGTTACAGCAATCGAAGGCAAGCACTGGGGAGCCCGAATACCCTGGAAGAAAGGTATGGAAGCTAACAGTCTCCTCTTATCTAAAAATGGTGTGAGTATTTTTTTTGGTGCTGATACAGGCTACACTGAACTAATTAAGCAACAACTGAGTGGTATTCCCATTGACTTAGCCATAATGGGTATTGGCGCCTACTCTCCAAAATCCTTTGAAGATAAACATGCTACTCCTGAACAGGCCTGGAAAATGGCTGAGGAAATGTCTGCAAAATGGGTGGTACCTATGCATTGGGGATCTTTCAACCTATCCAGAGAGCCTATGGAAGAACCCATTCTCCGTTTCCGTCAAGCAGCAGCAGGACAAATCGAAAAGGTTGTTATCCAGGAAACTGGGGGTACTTGGATACGACCACGCTAGTTATTCCGTCAAATCAAAAAGCCAACCAGTTGTGAAGGTTGGCTTTTTGATTTAAAGCTTACTGTCATCCACTCCGTCGAGCCAGTCTTCAATGACCTTCACCACGGAGGCAATGCACCCCTCTTTAAAGGGAGAGACCAAGTTTGCTAACTCAATTAGTTCTAAGAAGGATTGACTGCCCCCAGCCTCACAGAGCCGCAAGTAATCTGCCCAGGCAGATTCACGATTTTCACGGGACCTTATCCAGAACTGAAAAGCACAAATCTGAGCTAATGTGTAATCGATATAATAGAATGGATTACCAAAGATATGCCCTTGTTGATGCCAGTAACTACCTCGTTCCAAATAGTCATTATCTTCATAATTCCGATGAGGCAGGTATTTTCGTTCAATCTCTCTCCAGGCTGCTTTCCTATCCTGTGGTGAGGCCTCCGGATGAGCATAGACATAATGCTGGAATTCATCCACACTGACCCCATATGGAATAAAGAGTAGGGCATCACTCAGATGGGTGTACTTATATTTGTCTGTATCCTCTTTGAAGAAAAGGTCCATCCAAGGCCATGTGAAAAATTCCATACTCATTGAATGAATCTCACAAGCCTCATAGGTTGGCCAATGATATTCGGGGATTTGGAAGTGTTTACTCCTATAAACCTGAAAAGCATGCCCCGCCTCATGAGTTAAGACATCAATATCCCCCGAAGTCCCATTAAAATTTGAAAAGATGTAGGGAACCTGGTACTGGCTGATGTAAGCACAATAACCGCCTCCGGCTTTACCCTTTTTACTAACTAAGTCCATCAGCTCATTGTCCACCATAAACTGAAAAAACTCCCCAGTCTCAGCAGATAATTCGTTATACATCCGTCGCCCATTGTCTACTATCCATTCAGAATCCCCATGAGGGTAGGCATTACCGGTTTGGTAATTAAACTTTTCATCGTAATAAGTTAAATCTGCCGTCCCCAGCCGTCTCCTTTGCCGTTCTCGTAGTTTGCTAGCCGCCGGGACAATCGACTCCTTGACCTGTTTACGAAAGTTTGCCACCATATCCGGCGAATAGTCCGAACGCATCATTCTGGCATAGCCAAGCTCAATGAAATTTGGATAACCCAATTTCTGAGCTATTCGGGACCGGACTTTGACTAAGCCATCATAGATTTCATCTAATCTTCCTTCATTGGCCTTGAAGAAAGCGTATTTAGCTTCATTGGCACGTTTCCGAGTAGCTCGATCAGTTGATAATTGAAAAGGGACTAAACCAGGTAGATTTCTTTCCTCTCCTTCAAACATAATTTTAGCCGAAGCCAGGAGCTTAGTATAGTCACTTGAAAGTTTGTTTTCCAGTTGTAAGTCTTCAATGATTTCCGGGGCAAAGGTTTTAATCGTGAGCTCAGCTTTGATAAAGAGTTGTTTTCCCCATTTTTCTTCTAAAGCCTGCCTAAATTTAGAGTTAACCAAAGACTGATAATATCGGGAGATTAAGCCTTGGTAAATTGGCATTCCATCATCAAAAAAGCTCTGTTCCTCTTCATAAAAGGGGTCTGTCGTGTTGATGGTGTGGCGTATATGTACAAGCTGTTCCGACGATTCAAACTGATTTCTTAATTTATTAATGGCGATCATTGCTAAATCCTGCTGCTCAACATCTTCAGCTTGATCGAAGGTTGCTAATAGCTTAGAAAACTCAGTTTCCACCTGGGATAAATCTGGCCGCCGGTAAGTAAACTCTTTAAATTTCATGGTATCACCTTCCTTAGGTCTAATCTTATACTGAATAGTTCACAGATTCAAATGCGAGGGTAATCTTAACCTAAAAATAGATTTAGCTGGGAATATAGTGCTTTCCCGGCTAAATCTTATAGCTTCCGCTAATTAAGTATACTTAAATAACCAAATTGCTTACACTAAGTTCCATTTCCTTTTCTTGAAGTTCAGCGATCTTGGGCATTGCTTCTTGGAAGTGTTTCGATTTCATATGCCGTTGCAGGGCCTCCATACTTTCCCAATCTTCAATAAACGTTAAGACCTTTTTGTTCTTAAGATCTTGAAATAATTGATAGCTAAGACATCCTTCTTCTTTTCGAGTTTCCTCAACTAATCCAGGAACCAAGGTTTTGAATTCTTCGACCCTATCCTCTTTGATGGTTAGCTTAGCAATAACTTTAATCATCTCTTTTACCTCCCCTTTCCTTACTAGCATATACATAATTATACCATTACTTGTTTATAATGGAAGTGTTTTAACGCTATTATGTATTAAACCATCCTTTGTGTCTAAACCACAAAAACATCGAGATGCCAATACAGATCATTATTCCTAAAACAATAAAATATCCATATTTCCAATTCAATTCTGGCATATATTGAAAGTTCATACCATAAATACCTGCTACGAAAGTTAGTGGAATAAAAATTGTAGTTATGACCGTTAATACCATCATATTAGTATTCATACGGTTCGAATTTATGGATAAGTAGCTATCACGTAGGTCAGACGTTATTTCTCTGCTTGAGTCAATCATATCCGAAAGTTTCAATAAATGATCATGTATGTGAGAAAAATATAGTTTCCGTTCATTAAAGCTAGGGAGTCGATCAGAGTTTAATATTCTATACAACAAGTCTCTCATAGATGATACGATTCTTCGTAGTTTCAATAAATCCCCTCTTATTGTAAATACATCATCTAACAATCTATGAATTGACTTATTAGCCTGATTTGAGTCTATCTCATGTAATTTATCCTCAATCTTATAAATAGCCGGAAAAAACTGGTCAACTATTTTGTCAAAAACTTGATATGCTACAAACGAGGGCCCTTTGTCCCAATTTTTTTGATCTCCAGTAACTCGCTCCCAGGCCTCATCTATTTCCTTTAAGCTATCGGAATGATAGGATACTATATAATTATTACTAATAAATAAGGATATCTCCGTTGGGGCCAGAGTATCAGTTCTTAAACCGTTTAGAATAAAAAAACTGTATCCTTCATAGTAGTCTAATTTCGGTTTATTCAATGAAAAAACGCAATCCTCAATCGACAAGGGATGGAAATTAAAATACTTGCTCAACAATAACGTTTCCGGTTCACTCGGATTAGCAAAGTCAACCCAATACCATTGAAAATCTTGGTTACTTAAACTATCAAGATTGAAATTAGTGTATGGGGCCGAGTCCTTACTGAATCCAAAGGTTCGAATCAAACTAACCCATCTCCTTATTATCTGATTCTATTTGAGTTTCTTGTAGTATATCATCTTTGTGCTCAAAATCTCGCTGTTAAGATCCATTTAACTGTAGATCGATTTATCTGGATAGTCAAAATAGTTAACTTAGCGGAGAAGCCGCAGGCGCAGACGGCAGCCTTAGTTGCACTTATGCTTGGGAAGTATATAACACAAGTTTATACTTTCTGACAGTACTAGCAAACGCCGAAAAAAGATTTTATCTTTCTTCGGCGCTTTTTAGACTCGGAACAAACTATTGTGCAGGCCTTTGAGGTATTGCTGCCTTTACACCTGATTGATCATGACAACTCTGACAATATGCCTCGCCGCCTAAACCTTTCTTTTCATGACACTCATAACACTGTTTCCACGGCTGTTGATTGTTCACAACCGCATATCCATGTCCTTTGGGTCCATGAATCCAAGTTTCTCGAGGAATCGCCGCATGCGGGTTAGACGAATCGCTAGTCTGAGAACTATAGATGATTGCCATCAAGGCAGCAAGCAAGCTTAACGAAATGACAGTTCTTACGATACGTTTAGGTTTCAACGGAAGAGACACCCCTTTTGAGGGCTATATTTGCTTAATAACCCTAGTTTAACATCTACGCTCTTTCCATCTATCAAAGAGTTTTTAGAACGTTACGAGCCTGCTCTAAGGTATGGTCAATGTCTGATTCTGTATGTGCTATCGATAAAAAGACGGCTTCAAATTGACTAGGTGCTAAGTAAATACCACGTTCTAACATTCCCCGGAAAAACTTTGCAAAACGCTCTACATCTGATGTGCAGGCGCTGGCATAATCCTTGACTGGAGTATTGGTGAAAAAGGCAGAAAACATGGCTCCAACAGCATTCACCCAAATTGGAAGCCCGGCTTCTTGAGCAAGTTGCTTTAACCCTTCAGCGAGCCGTGTTGTCTTAGCTTGTAACTCTTGATAGGTTCCTGGTTGTTGTAACAATTTTAGGGTCGCCAGCCCCGCATTCATGGCTAAGGGATTCCCCGAAAGAGTACCCGCTTGGTAAATTGGGCCGCTAGGAGATATCTGTTCCATAAATCGGCGTTTTCCGCCGTAAGCTCCTACCGGAAGTCCTCCGCCAATCACTTTACCTAAACACGTCAAATCTGGATCAATTCCAAAATGGGCCTGTGCTCCTCCATAGCTTACTCTAAAGCCAGTCATTACTTCATCAAAAATCAGTAATGCCCCATACTCCTCTGTTAGACGTCTTAATCCTTGTAAAAACTCATTTTCAGGTAAAACTACACCCATGTTTCCTGCTACGGGTTCTAAGATAACACAAGCGATCTCTTCCCCTTCGCGCTTAAAGATTTCTGTCAATCCTTCTAGGTCATTAAACCGAGCAGAGATTGTCGTAGCTGCGGTTTGAGTCGGAACCCCTGGAGAAGTTGGAACACCAAAGGTAAGCGCTCCGCTTCCGGCCTTGATCAGAAGTTGGTCAGCATGACCATGGTAACAGCCCTCAAATTTGACGATCTTGGCTCTGCCAGTGACCCCTCTCGCTAAACGCAATGCACTCATGGTTGCTTCAGTCCCAGAATTGACCATGCGTATCATCTCCATAGAAGGATACGCCTTTAGTACTTCCTCAGCCAGTACGGTTTCTACTTCGGTAGGTGCACCGTAACTTGTTCCTAGTTCAGCCACCCGTTTGATTGCTGAAACTACCTCCGGATGAGCATGTCCAACAATCAGAGGGCCCCAGGAACCGACGAAGTCAAGGTATTGATTGCCATCAATATCCCAAATATGAGCTCCTTGACCCCGCTCTATAAAGACCGGATCCCGTCCTACGGATTTGAAAGCCCTGACTGGGGAATTTACACCACCGGGTATAACTCTCTGTGCCCTAGCAAATGCTTGGCGGCTTTTGTCATCTACAAAACTCAAGTTTTTACCCCCCTCTAGTTTTCTTCTTCCAAGAAATATTGCATACTGCTCTTTTTTAATTCGGCAACACTAAACAGCATAGAAAACCTATTGACCCCTGTTGCTTGGGAGATTCTCTTCATGATATCTTTACAATCCTCTGTACTACGCCCATGGATCATCGTAAAGATATTGTAAGGCCAATCAGGAAGGGTTGGTCTCTGGTAACAATGGCTGACTTCCTTAAAACGCGCCATGACTTGTCCCACCCTATCCGCCTGTTCTGGATCAACCTGCCAAACTCCCATAGCATTGGCAACAAAACCAGCTTTTTGATGGCGAAGAACTGCACCGAAACGCCTCAGGATTTTCTCCTCTAATAAACGATTTGCTGCTGAAATCACCTTGGCAGTTGGCCATTGAATGCTTTCTGCTAGGACTTCAAATGGATTTGGAGAATCAGGCAGATTACCCTGGAGCACTCGTATAAGGGTAATATCATCATCCGTTAATTCATAAGGAGAGATCTCTTCCATAGGCACGCCCCGTACAAAGTGTTCTTTTGATGTATCCGGTTCATTCTCTTGCTCGTCAATTGAACTATCAAAATCAAAATTGACGTTAATTTTAAAGACACGTGATGCAGGAAGAGTATAAATGTCATTTACTCCCGTTACTTCGCGAATAGTTTGAAGGATGCGTTCGGAAACAGTGAGTGAGGGTGCTATAAGTGTAAACCAAACATTATAGGTATGATCACGAAGATAGTTGTGTGTCACGCCTGGAATTCCTTCTAAGAGTTCAGCTAAGACAGATATTTTCTCTTCCGGAACCTTACCGGCACACAAGGTACTGTGATACCCTAAACGGCGAGAATCGAAGACCCCCCCTAAACGTCGAATAATCCCTTCCTGGCGAAGATGTTGAATTCGATTATAGGCGTCATCCTCTGTTGTTCCTACAGCGTCACCTAAGATCTGATAGGGATGAACGGCAATTGGAAAATCATTTTGGATAGCATTCAGTAGGGCTCGATCGGTTGCATCCATACTAAACCCCCTTCCTTCCGTGATATAGGCACCACGGTTCCTCGGCCATGTAATCTCCTTCATTGTAATAAGCGGCACGTGCACGGCACCCGCCGCAAGCGCGCTTATATTCACACGACCCGCAGCCGCCTTTATAGTCTAATGTACGTAGTTTCTGTAATACCTCATTGTTACGCCAAATCTCGTCAAAGGGAGTCTCTCGAACATCCCCTAGGGGAATATTTAAATATGCACAGGGCTGAACTTGGCCTTTGGGCCCAATAATGCAATAGGCTGTGCCTGCTAAACATCCGCGACTAAAGCGCATATCAACCCCCATTTGTTTCGCGATCCGCATAAACTGAGGAGCACAAGTAGGCTTTAATTCAATGTTTACGGTTTGTTGTTTTTTCATGATACGAGTGAGAATATCCTCATAGGCCTCAGCTCTTAAGGACTCTTCCTCGATGGACACCGCCCGTCCCGTCGGGACGAGGAAGAAGAAATGGTGAGCTACAGCGCCAAGTTCGACAGCGAAATCCGTAATGGCTTCTACCTCATGGGCATTCCAATCCATTACTGTCGTGTGAATTTGAAAGGCCAGTCCTACCTCACGGCAATTTTTCATCCCCTGTACTGCCCCATCCCAAGCACCTGGGAACTTTCGAAATTCATCATGTTTAGCCTTATCCAAAGAGTCTAGGGAAATCCCCATTCCCATAGCGCCAGCCTCTTTGAGTTGGCGAGCTAAATCTAGTGTGATTAGAGTTCCGTTGGTCCCAAACACCGGACGCAACCCGAGTGATGTGGCATAGGCCACAAGTTCTACAATATCCGGTCTTATCAGAGGTTCCCCTCCGCTAAAAATCATAATCTTGAAGCCTGCTTTGGCAATTTGCTCTAACAAGGTCTTTGCTTCAGCCGTGTTGAGTTCATCTTCAACTCTACACCCGGCATCGCGATAGCAATGATCACAGAACATATTGCAATCATTCGTTGTATTCCAAGAAACGATCATGCTTAACGCTCCTCTCTTAGCCAACGTGCCACGTCTAAAGCGTGATACGTAATTAGCAAATCCGCTCCTGCTCGCTTCATACTCACTAGGGCCTCCAGAACAATGCGTTTCTCATCTATCCAACCCTTAGCTGCCGCGGCTTTAACCATAGAGTATTCTCCGCTGACATTATAGGCTGCGAGAGGCACGCCGTATCGCTCTTTAGTTCGATAAATTATATCTCCATAGGACAGGGCCGGCTTTACAATAATCATGTCGGCGCCCTCCTCAATGTCTAAATCCGTTTCCAACATTGCTTCATTGCCATTGGCTGAATCCATCTGATAGGTTCTGCGATCTCCAAACTGAGGGGTTGAACCTGCAGCCTCTCTAAAGGGTCCATAAAATCCTGAGGCAAACTTAGCTGAATAGGCCATGATGGGAATATGAGAAAATCCTTCGTTATCTAACATTTCCCTGATGGCAGCAACTCGTCCATCCATCATGTCCGATGGAGCAACCATATCCGCACCCGCTCGGGCCTGAGAAAGTGCCGTCTTGGCCAGCAGTTCGAGGGTCGGGTCATTCATAACCTGTCCGTTTTCAATCAGCCCACAATGTCCGTGATCCGTATATTCGCATAAGCAGACATCCGTGATGACATAGAGATCGGGGTAGTGTTGTTTAGCTAAGCGTACGGCTTGTTGTACAATCCCCTGGTCATGGTAAGCTCCTGAACCAACACTATCCTTACTCTCCGGAATCCCGAATAGCAAGACCGCTGGGATTCCTAGTTCTACAACTTCCCGAAGTGCCAAGATAAACTCATCGAGAGAAAAATTATAGACTCCGGGCATAGAGGAGATCTCCACCTTTTTCTTCTCCCCCGCCATGACAAACATGGGGTAAATCAGATTCTCTATTCTAATATGGTTTTCCCGAACCATACTACGAATAGTTTCGTTGGCTCGTAAACGGCGGGGTCGCCTTTGTAGTTCCACCTCTTCATGACCTCCTTTAATAACCATCAAGTATGAGGCACTATGTCATCCTGAGCTGACAGGATAATCTTTCATTTATCCGATGACTATCAATTCCTCTTAGGCAAACTCCATCTGAATCTAAGAATCACTTGATCGCCTACTTCAAGCCGATCTCTGTGTCTGTCAAATAACAGGCTGGGTCTGATTCCCAATAATCTCCCGTCACGGCTTCAGCACGCGTTCTGAAATTACCGTTACACATACTTAAATATTGACAGGATGAACACCGTCCTTTGAGTAAGTCCTTTCGATCTTTCAGTCCCGCCAATGTAGGATGAGTTAGATCCGTCCAGATATCTCCAAATTTACGCTCTCTGACATTGCCAAAGGTGATATGCTGGGTAAATTGATCGGGGTGTACATTCCCCAGGGGATCTACTTCTCCGAAGGCTATGCCTGAACGGTTTCCACCGTTAAATCCAATTAGATTTTTAATCCGTTCGGCCCTGGCAGGATCTTCATTTAGGGCCTGCAGGTACATGTAAACTCCATCACAATGATTATCTACAGTGAGGATTTCTTTCTTCAAACCGCGTTCTTCGAAATCCCGTGTACGCCGAATGATGGTATCCATGGCTTGCCTGGATTCTTCTGGAGTCACATCCTCAGCAATCATCTGGCTGCCGCGACCGGAATAGACCAAATGGTAGAAACAAACTCTATCGATATTTTCTGCTTCAATAAAATCAAAAATTTTATCAAGTTCTTGAATGTTATGATGATTAATTGTAAAACGAAGCCCAACACGTTGATCAACAGCGACACAGTTTTGAATCCCTTCCATTGCCGCCTTAAAAGCGCCCTCTTTACCTCGAAATTTATCATTGACATCTTGGAGTCCGTCTAATGAGATCCCCACATAGCCAACACCGATTTCTTTGATTCTCTTTGCGACTTCTGGCGTGATCAATGTACCATTCGTGGAAAGGGTTGCCCGCAAACCTTTTGAGGTAGCATATTCTGCCAATTCGAAGAAGTCAGGACGTATCAAAGGTTCACCGCCAGAGAAAAGAAGTACCGGAACCCGAAAATCAGCTAGATCGTCGATAAAGCGTTTGGCTTCGGCAGTTGACATCTCATCTTGGTATTTTTGAGCATCAGATTCCATATAACAATGGACACATTTTAAATTACAGGTACGAGTCGAATTCCATACTACAACCGGGCCAGACCCGACGGTTGTTCCGTTCTGGGACCCCAGCGAGTGCTTACTATAACGAAGAGAGTCTCCGAAGTATTCTGTATCAAATAAGAGCTTTGTGACACTAATCATACCTTTACCCCTCCAATAAGGCTTCGACTAATCCCTGAATTGTATACTCATTGGCCTCTTTATAGATCGTCAGACCGAGCTTTCGAGCAGTGGCACTAGTAATTGGTCCGATGGAATACAGTGAGACACCTTTTAGCAGAGAGATTTCTCCATCCAAAAGTTCTACAAAATTGCGCACAGTCGAAGAACTTGTAAATGTGACCGTATGAATCTCCTTCTCACGAAGCATACGATGTAATTCTTCTCGATTAGCTCCTCCGAGAACCGTCTTATAGACTGGGACATCCCAGACTTCTACTCCCATAGCCTTAAGAGATTCTGGCAGTATATCTCTGGCTTCTTCTGCCCTGGCCAGTAACACCCTTTGACCAGAGGAAATCCGGCCCGAAAGACCTTCCACGATCTTCTCGGCTCGGTATTCTTCTGGGACATAGGCAGCACGAAGTCCTCGTTTCTCAATGGCAGCTTGAGTAGCCGGACCAATGGCAACGATCTCCAGACCCGCTAATTCTCGAACATCTCGCTCTTGAATGCTAAGTTCTTCAAAAAAGGCCTCAACCCCGTTGACACTGGTGAAAACAAGCCAATTAAATCCTTGTAAACTATTCATCGCTTTAATTAAATATGCATTATCCGTGGGAGGGACAATTTCAATCGTCGGAAATTCCCAGGCCTCTCCACCCAAAGCTTCGATTTCCTGGGTTAACACGCTGGCCTGATGGCGTGCCCGAGTCACTACAATCCTTTGACCAAACAATGGTTTCTTTTCGAACCACTGGAGTTTTTCTCGCAGAGAGACGACTTCACCGACGATAATAATCGAAGGGTTAGTGAAGTTTTGCTTCTTAACCTCTGAGGCAATAGAATCTAGTTGCCCCACGAGGGTTCGTTGTTCCGGTCTAGTACCCCATTGAATGATTCCTACCGGGGTGGTTGGCTTCTTGCCGTTTTCTATTAGTTTCTGCGCGATAAGGGGAAGGTTTTCCATGCCCATTAGAAACACCAAGGTTCCATGGGATTGTGCCAGGTGGTCCCAATGAATACTTGTTTCATTCTTTGTAGGGTCTTCATGTCCCGTTATGACCGCAAAGGAGGACGTCAGATCTCGATGGGTTACTGGAATGCCAGCATAAGCAGGAACGGCAATAGCCGAAGTAATACCTGGTACTACCTCAAACTGAATCCCTGCCTTGAGTAGGGCTTCAGCCTCCTCGCCTCCTCTACCAAAAACAAAAGGATCTCCACCTTTTAGGCGGGTCACTATTTTCCCCTCAAGCCCTTTATCGACGAGGACTTGGTTAATTTCTTCTTGACGAAGTGTGTGGCGATCCGGAGATTTCCCTACATAGATCAGTTCGCAGTCCGGACGAGCTAATGTCAAAAGACGTCGCGAAGCCAACCGATCATAAACTAAAACATCTGCTTTAGCAATACATTCTGACCCTTTAATCGTAATCAACTTTGGGTCTCCTGGACCAGCACCCACTAAATATACATATCCCTTACTCAAAATGAAACACTCCTATCATATTACCAATGCTACAATTCTTATTCTTCCAGAGATTTCTCAACTCTCAAGGGGTACTTGCATCAACGAGATTGGAACACTAAGTGTTCCCTCGTCCCCAAAACTTTACGTAACCACGTCCACGCCGTCCCCCAAGCCCGGGACGCAGTGTCACACAGTCGCGACGTCTTTACGTAAGCAGAATAGCAAACTTCCGTTTAAGCGACCGACCCCAGATTCGGGGCAGCGCACAAGGACGTGCGCTGCAGCCAACCGAGCCATGGATGGCGAGTTTGGCAGGCACCCCGCTCCCCATAGCAGGAGCTTAAACGGTTAGTTTGCTCTGCGTCGTAAGCACTGAGCGCTGTGTCACACAAGTCCCCTAGTTCCTTATCGTATTTCCGCTAATATCGAGGTAGCCCCTAGGTCTATCAGACGATTGGCAACTTCGTTGCCCACTGTTTCCGGATCAGTTCCGTTGGCTTCTGCCTTAATCAAGCGAGATCCATCAAGACTCGCCACCATTCCTCGAAGCACAATCTGCCCATCAACCACTTCTCCCAAGGCCCCGATGGGGACTTGGCAACCTCCTTCAAGCTTGCGCATTAAGGCGCGTTCAGCACGCACTGCTAGTTCCGTCGGAGTATGGTTAAGTCGAGATAATAAATCTGCAATGTCCGAACGTTTCTCATCAATTTCCACGGCGATGGACCCTTGCCCTACTGCCGAGAGCATGATGTCTTCCGGCAGAATTTGAGTGATTCGTTCTTCCCACCCTAACCGTTTTACACCAGCAGCAGCAAGGATAATCCCCGCCATTTCGGACTCTTGTAACTTCCTCCACCGAGTCTGGAGATTCCCCCGCAAATCCATAAAACCAAGATCTGGGCGATAATGCTTAAGTTGTGATTTCCGGCGCAAACTGCTTGTGCCAATAATGGCTCCCTCAGGTAAATCCTCGATGGAGAGCCCGTTCCTGCTTAGAAAAACGTCCCTAGGCTCCTCTCTCTCACAAAAGGCACTAATGATTAACCCGGGTGGTAATAAGGTTGGCATGTCCTTTAAACTATGGACTGCCATATCAAGTTCGTCTTTGAGCAGACCTTGCTCTAATTCCTTCGTAAATAGTCCTTTGTCCCCGATCTTCGAAAGGGGGACATCTAAAATCTTATCCCCTTTGGTTTTCATTGAGACAAGCTCAAAGTTAAGGTGAGGATAAAGTTTGGTTAGTTGACTTTGTACCCACTCGGCTTGCCACATTGCTAATTGGCTGTCCCGAGTTCCTATACGAATGTTCTTCATTCAGCCCTCCTATGATGCCCCTGCCCTTGACTCTTCTTTAAGATTAAGCTCGGGCGTGAGCCCTCTCCCCTAACATTTAAATCAAATAAGTTCTGTAGTATTTCCGTATACAGATGCCCTTGACTTGTATTGGCATATTCTTTGAGGTTGATAATCGGCACATGTAACAGATGATTGACAATAGAATTTGCCATAGATCGTATTACTTTCTCTTGTTTGGGCGTTAACCCTGATAAATGCGTTAGGGCGCGCTCAACTTGCAGATCTCTAATCTTCTCTCCCTTTTCCTGTAAAGCTAAAATCGTCGGAACAACATATAAGGTATTGTGCCATTTTAGAAATAATTCCATTTCTTCATCGATAATCTTTTCAGCCTTTTGAGCCGCAAGTTCACGCTCTTGATGATGACGGTCAACCACCCCGCGCAAATCATCAATATCAAACAACGTAATTTGAGGAATCTTTCCTACATCAGGGTGAATATCACGAGGTACTGCGATATCAATAATCAGGATAGGTCGATTCTTACGGTTTTTCATAATTCCCAGCATCCGTTCCGGCAACAACACAAAATGTTTTGAAGCCGTCGCAGAAATGACAATGTCTACTTCTTCGAGGTACTGATCAACATCATCAAGGCGAACCGCCCGTCCACAACACTCCTGGGCCAATATCACAGCTTTTTCATAGGATCGATTCGAGACCAAGACTGTAGTTGCCCCTGCCGATACCAAGTGTTTAGCTGTCAGGGTACTCATTTCCCCTGCTCCCATAATTAAAATTCCTTTACCTTGAAGTTCACCAAATTGTTGTTTGGCGAGCTCTACGGCTGTATAACTAATGGAAACGGGATGCTGGTCGATTAAAGTTTCTGTACGAACACGTTTGCCTACTGCTAGTGCATTCTGAAAAAGCACATTGATCACTTTGTTGGTAACCTCAGCATCGTTAGCTTGTTGATAAGCAGTACTAACCTGTCCCAGAATTTGAGTCTCTCCTCGAACCATGGAATCCAAACCAGATACTACTCGATACAAGTGGCGAACGGCATCATATAGGGTATGGGCATATAAGTAGTTCTCGAGTATCCCTTCCTCAAGTCCGTGATGACTAGCAAAAAACTCCTTTATAGAACGGATGCCTGTTTCTACATCCGTTGTAGCAGCATAGATCTCCGTACGATTACAGGTACTGAGAATTACGACTCCTTGTATTGCTGGGCAATTCTTCAATTCTTTAAGAGCCGTCTGCATTTGAGAGGGGTGAAAACTCATTTTTTCCCTTATTTCTACTGGCGCGCTCCGGTGATTTAGCCCAATAGCGACTGGAAACATGTTTCGACCACTCCTTTCGCCTCGGCTAATCGATGGGCTTTGATGAGTTCTCTCACTTCGCCATCCGTTGCACGATTCCAAAAGATACTTCGTTTTTCAGGTGGCAATTCAGACTTAGCTTTATTTCTCCAATTCTTGAGTAAGGTAAGATATTCCGCCATTTCAGAGCCGTACATAGTTTCTAACTCTGCACGTACTTGCCGCGCAACAATAGGACTGCTTCCTCCTGTCGATACCGCAATTTTCAGATCTCCTTGCTCCATAATCGATGGTACGATAAAACTACATTTGTCTGGATCATCTACGACATTGACCAGTCGATAAAGAGCATTCGCATCACGTGACACTTGGGCATTTACTTCCTCAATCTCTGTACATGAAAAAACAAGCCTGGCCTCTTGAATATCTTCCGAAGAATAGTTCTTTTCCACCCAAAAACAAGTTTCTCCATCAATCAGTTCTTTAAGTTCCGGATCGAGACGAGGAGAAACAATGCGCACCAATGCTCCATGATGTAAAAGAGTTTGAACTTTGCGCAAAGCCACATTTCCTCCCCCGACAACCAAAACCGGCAGAGCCTTTAAGTCTATAAATATGGGATAATACTGCGACATAAACTCTAGTCACCTTCTCCAACGTTTTATCTAACTATAAATTCGGCTTATTCGGACATATTTCCTGCCAAAACTTGTGGTTTCTTGAATTTACTGCAGCCGTACTGTCTATGCAACTATAGCATTAAACAATCGAGATCAATTGGCTGCTAGCATAGGAATGTAACCCTGGCAAAAAGTAATTTACTCCAAAGAAAGTGAATAGAACCGCAGCAAACCCAAAAATTGTCATCCAAGCTGCCCTTTTCCCCTTCCAGCCATACATTAACCTGGCATGCAAATAGGCTGCATAGATAATCCAAGTAATCAAAGACCAGGTTTCCTTAGGATCCCAGGACCAGTAAGTGCCCCAGGCATAATTTGCCCAGATTGCACCCGTAATAATGCACAGGGTCAAGAGGGGAAAGGCAAATCCTATGACTTTGTAAGACAGCTCATCGATTGTCTCGAGATCAGGGAAGCGAGAGATAAATCCTTGTGGATTTGTTTTATTATCAGCGCCTCTGCTCATTTTTAGCAGATACATAATCCCTAATCCAAAGGATATGGCAAACGCTCCGTAAGCCAGCGTAGCGGTCAATACGTGAAAGGTCAGCCATTTACTTTTAAGGGCTGGGGGAATCGCTTGAGCAATTCTCTCCTCCGGTCCCATGCTCATAATAATGAACATCAAGATCAGAAAGGAAATTGGCATGACAAATCCACCAAGAGACCTTAGCTTGTAACGATACTCTATGAATAGATGGACTAGGGTAATTCCCCAAACAAAGGTAAGCAAAAATTCATAGGAATTAGAAAGCGGGGGACGTCCTGCAATAATCATTCGCAAAATAATCGCCGCAGTATTAGCGATTAAGCCAACAATGGCAAGATAGGTAGCGAATTGACCCATTAGGTCTTTCTTAGAGCCCATCCACGCCCAGTAAAAAAACATACACAGAGTGTAGGCCATTAACATGACATAAAAGGCCGAAGTTTCAAGATTAAGTAGTCCTTGATTCACAGTGATTATCCTCCCTTTACTTGTACTAGCCAGAAAGTAAAACTTATCTTAATCTACATTAAAGTTTGCTATTTGGCTTGGATATCATGAATCAAGCGATCAAATTCTTTCTGGACTCTACCTGCAACTTTACCAGCCATAGCCCCCATGGTCAGTTCCCCATCTGGTCCCTGTCCTGATTCGAAAAATCCTGAGACAACCATCGTACGCCAATAAAATGATAACATAAGTCCTAGCAGCAATAAGGCACAACCTAACCAAACAACCCATACCCCCGGGTCTTGTTTTATTTGTAGTCCCGTAAAACCAGCACTGCCCTCGAAGGTTAATTTATACTCTCCTTGGACGTCAATTGTTTGACCTGCGTTGAGTTGTCCCGTTTGTACAGGTTCTACACCTGTCCCCCTATAGACTTGATACAGAATTGCCGGGGATTGCGGATCGTTTTTCATAGCTGCTACGATAAGATAGAGATCAGTCCCCGGTGCTTGGAAATAATTCCCGCCGCGATCTTGTAATACCATAGGGATTTTTTGTTCCTTTATATCAGCTATTAGACGAGCCCCATTGGCAAAACTTGATTGATAAAACGTTACCCCTTTATAAGTAAGTGGATGATTTACTGAGATTGTTTGGCGAGTTATTTCTTGACCGTTTTCGATAATTCCTATATCTGTATACCAATTATCTCTCTCACCATTGGCTAAAAACCGATCCTCAGCAGAATAGATATGGACACTAAAATCTTGTTTAACCGTTCCTTTTGATACATTAATTGAATTTATAGGAATGGTTGAACCAGCACTGATCATAGCGAACCCTTTAAACCCCATTGTTGTGCCTAAGATGGCTCCGATGACTAAAACTACAAAGGAAATATGGGAAATAAGTGACCCCCAGTTTCCCCACCTTCTTTTAATCCCTATAAAACTCCAGCCTTTGTTACTTTCTGTTGTGGTAACTTTGAACCCATTTCGTCCCAGAACATCATGGACGGATTTCTTAAGAGATTCACTCTCGCCCGTTAATTTGACGTTCATTTTATTCGGCACGGTTGAGGCACTTTCAGGCGGCTTAAGCCCAAAGGTTCGACGATAGATTCCTTGAAAACGCTGTATACTGCAAATAATTAAATTAATACAAAGTAAACCTAATAATAAGCGAAACCAAATTGTACTATAAATTTGAGTAAAACCAAGGGTTTGCCATATCTGCCCAACCGCTTTGGCCTTCTCCGGTTCTAAGTTGGCTTGTGGAAATACAGTTCCCAAACCTGCAACAAGTGCTACTAACCCTAACAACACGAGACCCAATTTCATGGAGCTGAAAATTTTCCATAGTTCCTCTACTATGCCCTCATCGCGGTGTTCCTTCACTGAATCGCCCCTTCTCTAGCAATGACTTACATCCAAAACTATGTGTAAGCAGTGTTTCAATCATGTTATTATACCCCAAAAGAGGATGGATATGAACTTTTACGGCAAAGGGAGGGTGGTTGAGGTCACACCTCTCCTTCTCTTTTAATAACACCTTCTAAGAGTAAAGAATATTTAAAATTGATATTATCCATAAATGATAGTTTTAGATCACTGCTCATGGTAGTTTTAAGAATACCTGAAAACATCTCATTGATTATTTCTGGAGGAATATCTTTCCTGAACTCATTTTTGGTTCGCCCTTCTAAAATAATGTTGGATAAAATCTCCATAAAGCGATTTCCATGAGGTGGCTCTCTATTGACTTTATCTGAGTTATGATAAAACTTCATATATAAACTAATCAGTTGACGATTTTCGTCATGGGTCTTTCCTATGACCTGAAGGATTTGGGTTAACTTTTGGGTTGAATTTAACATTGATGATTGAATGTCCTCACAAGTTTGACTAGCTTTGTCTATTCTTTCAGCTAGGCAGTACTTTAGAATAGCCTCCTTAGATTCGAAGTAATTATAGAAGGTACCCGTCCCAAGAGCTGCTTTCTCCATTATTTCCGCAACCGTAGTTTCATTTAGGCCCTTTTTAAAATATAAGGTCAACGCTATTTCCGCTATAGTCTTTTTTGTCTGAAGCTTCTTTTTTTCTCGCCTGTTCATTTCTACCAGCATGTTTATCCCCCCAGAGATTCGCCTGTCACCTTGTCCCATTCCACAATTAAGTGAACCGGTTCACAATTCATTATATTGGCAGAAATATCGGTTGTCAATTAAAAATGAATACGTTCATTTTTAATATATTTAATAGTTAAATCCAAAAAGACCTACAGACTAGCTGCAGGTCTTTTTAATCATAATGGACTTTCTGTCTCTTCTAAAACTTACGTGTTCGGATAAACTCAGCAAGCTCTTCCAAAGCTTTACGGGTGGGGATTTTGGGCAGTTCCTGTAAATGTCTTTTAGCCTTCGCAATATATAAATCCACAAGCTTCATTGACTGATCAATGGCACCACTAGATTTAATTAGTCCTATAGTTTCACTTACCTCATCATCTGTTTTATCCATCTTCTTAAGTAACGCCTTTAATCGGGTAGACTCTGAAGATAATTGAAGAGCGAGAATCATAGGTAAGGTCATAATTCCCTGGCGCAAATCCCCCCCAATCGGTTTGCCGAATTCGGAGGGCTTAGCCGTAATATCTAAAACATCATCGACGATTTGAAAAGCCATTCCCAATGAATGACCATAGGCACCTAAAGCCCAGACCTGACGCTTAGAACCACCAGACACTAAAGCCCCTAATTTGCAACATGCCGAAATCAACAAGGCTGTTTTACGTTTAATACGGTAATAGTATTGTTTTAAGGTTTGTTCAACATCAAAGGAACACTTTATCTGCTGAATTTCCCCTTGACACATTTCAACACTGATCTCAGCTAGAATACGTGCGACCTCCGGATGATCAATCTTAGAAATGAGCATTAAGGATTTGGCTAACAGATAATCCCCTGTTTCCACGGAAACAACATTACCCCATTTCGCTTTAACCGTCGCCCGCCCTCTTCTGGTCATCGAGGCATCTACCACATCATCATGAACCAACGAAGACATATGAATAAGTTCTAAGGCCATCGCGACTGGCATTAAACGCTCTAACGGATAGCCAAAAAACTTACCCGCTAAAAGCGTAAAGGCCGGGCGCAATCGCTTACCTCCGGCAGCCAACAAATGGACAGCAGAATCTTGGAGAATGGGATAGTCCGTCTCCACGAATTTAGTCAGTTCTTTTTCAACCCGTTGTAGATCTGAATTAATTTGATTGAAGAGCCAGAGTTGTTTCAAAACCGATTCACCTGCTTGCACCCTTTTCTTCATAAGATACCATATCCAATGGTAGTTCCGCTAGAGGATCCTTCTTAACTTCATCCTCGTAGGTCAGTAGTTCGTCATCTGCTTCAGGATCTTCTGCCTCACTTTTGGGGGCATCCTTATCCTTCTCAACACCACGTGACGAGGTTGTTTGTTCAAATGCTTTATTCATGATACTAGTCGGTGTATCTATGGTGTTTTGAAACTCTTTCGTCAGTTCACTTGTTGCTTTTCGAATTTCAAAAATAAGTTTACCGATGGACCGAGCAATAACCGGCAGATCCTCAGGCCCAAACAAAATCAGGACAACAACCAATATTAAGAGGATTTCACTTAACCCCATGTTTTACCCCCCTTTAGAACGAGTTTACTCACTTCAGAGCCAGCTCGTTCTCTCTTTTACGAGCGACAAGATAGCCCAGCCAGATGCTGATTTCATAGAGGAGATACATTGGCCCAGCCATGAGGAGCTGAGTAAGCAGATCCGGTGTTGGGGAAACCACCACCGCCAGAATAACTATCGTGAGGAATGCCCAACGTCTTTTTGTTGCTAAGTCTTGAGGGGTCAATACTCCAATGCGAATTAGCACTAACAAGACAATGGGAAGTTGAAAGACCAAGCCAAAGGTTAAGAACATAGTCGTTAGAAAGCTAACGTAGGAGGTTTTGGTCAGAAAGGGTGTATAAGATGTTACAGCCTCACCACCAACAAAAAGCAAGAACTTAAGCCCAATAGGCAGTACTACAAAGAAACACAACCCGACTCCACTGAGAAAGAGAACCACTGAACTAGGAAAAATAAAATACAAGTATTTTCGTTCATTCTGCTTTAAGGCAGGTAGGACGAAACTCCAGATTTGCCAGACGACTACCGGAAGAGCTAGGACTATGCCAATAAGTAAAGAGACTTTAACCTTGACCAACATCGGTTCCAAGGGAGTTGTCGTAATAAACGTGATTTCTTGAAGATGAATTACCGGAGCTGCCAGATAGCCAAAGGTCTGATCACTGAAAAACCATCCGATCATGGCACCTATTAGTATTGCATAGGCTGATAGAATCAGCACTTTACGTAAAGCTCTTAAGTGTTCCATTAAGGGTAAATTAGCCTCATTAAGCTGTCGCTTGCGCCTGCGCATCCGCCTACACTTCCTTCCTGTACACCTTTAGACACTCGTAGTGCGTATTACGCTGCACAGCTTGGTAACCGGCATCTTCAATACAACGAATAATCTCCTTCAGCGGGACACGTGTTTGTACGCCAGCGGCTCGAACAACATTCTCCTCTAACATAGTACTGCCAAAATCATTAGCTCCAAAACTTAGAGCAACCTGGGCCATCTTGGCCCCTTGAGTTACCCACGAAGCTTGGATATTGGGTACATTATCAAGCATTAAGCGTGCAACAGCCAAGGTCCTCAGGTACTCTACCCCTGTACTTCCCTCACCGCCAAGTAACGTGTTGGTAGGAGCAAAACTCCAAGGGATAAAGGCAGTAAACCCACCCGTTTGATCCTGGGCTTCCCGAACACGAACCATATGTAAAATCCGTTCTTCAAAGGTTTCCACGTGCCCAAACATCATAGTCGCCGTTGTTTTCATACCTTGTTTGTGCGCCGCGGTCATAACATCCATCCACTGCTGCCAACCAATTTTATTG
This sequence comes from Desulfosporosinus sp., assembly GCF_014237355.1. Taxonomy (NCBI): domain Bacteria; kingdom Bacillati; phylum Bacillota; class Clostridia; order Eubacteriales; family Desulfitobacteriaceae; genus Desulfosporosinus; species Desulfosporosinus sp. The sequence continues at coordinate 35,774 of NZ_JABZFS010000003.1, read as the reverse complement.
GGGCTGATCAGCTGACGAACGCGGTCATCCAGGATTTCTGCTCCTCCCCCTGGAATGGAATCTAAACCTGCGTTTCGAAGTCGAAGGATTACTTCCTCAATAGGTAATTTAGATTTATTCGCTAAGTCCCAGATTTCCGGAGGGCTAAAGGAGTGAATATGAATAGGGTAATGGGCCTTAATATCGCGCAGGAGGTTTTCAAAATACTCTAAATCCAGGTCAGGATGTAATCCGCCTTGAATTAAGAGCTGAGTTCCTCCAACTGCAATCGTTTCTTTAATTTTAGCATGTAATTCGTCCCGTGACAAAATATATCCTTTAGGATCCTCCGGTTTACAATAAAAAGCACAGAATTTACATTGACAAGAACAAACATTCGTATAGTTTATATTGCGGTCAATAACGAAGGTTATAACTTTTTCAGGATGCATTTGGCTTCGAATGAGATTTGCTCCTTGCCCCAAAGAAAGAAGATCCGCATTTTGGAGTAGTTTAATCCCATCTGAGACGGACAACCGCTCACCTGCCAAACGTTTTTCAATAATTTTTATAGTTTCCGTTTGCATGCACTTCTCCCCCTTCCCGCCTAATCGAACTTGCGAATACGATATTGACTATCTCGCTCTACCGCATCTCGCCCTGCCTTTTGAATCAGGTGGATCAAGGCACGCTTACTCACAGTATTACTTAATTCAACCCCCGCTTTAGGACCACTTTCTCCCTCCAAAACCGTGCCGTCTAAATCATCCACTCCAAAAGCGAGTGAAGCTTGAGCTAGTTTTGGACCCAACATCATCCAATAAGCTTTAATATGGTCAAAATTGTCTAGAAGAATCCTTGAAATTGCAAGCATCTTTAGATCTTCATAGCCTGTTGTTGTTCCGACACCCATAGTTCCTTCTAACTTAGTGTTCTCAGAGTAAAAAGGAATCGGGCTAAAAGCTAAAAATTCTTTCGTCTGGTCTTGAAGAATTCGGAGTTGTAGTAAACGTCGGATTCGGTCTTCTTGGGATTCTTGATTTCCATAAACCATTGATGAAATAGAGCGCTTTTCAATCTCATCAAATGAAGCGTCAATATCCGCGTAATCCACCGGACGATTGACCATGTAAAAGGTTTGATTGCCATTTTTACGTTCGCGTACGATATTAGCCATATATCCAAGGGCCAGTATCTCTTGGCTGTTGATCATTCGCAGGCCTGCATCAGCGTCCAATCGTTTCCCTTTTTCGACGTAATCGATCAGATCTCTAAGTTCGCTTTGCGCAAACAATGAGGGCATAATCCTACCCCTCCTTTATCTCACAATAAGATTAAATCCATTACGGAAAAGACAAAAAGCAGAATGCTTAAATAACCATTAAGGTCAAAAAACGCAACTCCTAACTTGGAGAAGTCATTAGCCGAGACAATACGATGTTGCCTAAAAAGCAAAACAATAGCAATGGCAACGCCGATATAATAAAGCCAGCTCATTGACATCACCACTCCCACAGCAATAAAAAAAAGCGGCGCGATGATGTGCAGAAACGTCGAGATCTCCAAGGCTCTCTGTATCCCAAAAACGGCTGGGATCGAGTGCAGCCCTTCTTTGCGGTCAAACTCAACATCTTGACAGGCATAAACCACATCAAAACCCGCAACCCAGGTCATGACTCCTAACCCTAAGAGGACAGGGGCCAGAGCCCAATGACCAGTTACTCCAATCCAAGCTCCTGCGGGAGCCAAACCCAACGAGATCCCTAATACTAAATGGCAAGCCCAAGTAAAACGTTTAGTATAAGAATATAAGACCAGAAAGAAAACGGCGATTGGCATCAATAATAAGGCTAATAAATTGAGCTTATAGGCTGATATACCTAAAAGCAGAAAGGACAGCACAGTATATAGGTAAACCTCATTTACTCTAAGCTGGCCCGCGGGCAACGCTCTCTGGGCCGTCCGGGGATTACGTGCATCAATGTGCCGATCAATCAGCCGATTTAAAGACATTGCGGCTGTTCTAGCCCCAACCATAGCTAGAGTGATCCATAAGAGTTTCATCGCTGGCGGAACACCATTTGCAGCCAAAAAGCCTCCTAAATAAGCAAAGGGCAGAGCAAAAATTGTATGTTCCAACTTAATCATTTCAAAGAAAACCTTTAGTTTATCCATACTCCACTCCGTTCGTTACGGTGCTATCTCTTGAGGGTTGTACTCAGTACTAAGTTGCTTGGTTAGGTATTGGTGAACTTCCCGGAGAGGCCGCTGTTCAATTTGCGATTCATTAGATATATCTTCTAGAATTGCATTTGCCCGCTGAAGAATCGACTCGACAACAGTCATTTCCATGCGTTCCTTCCAAGCACCCCAAGCTAATCCCATTTCCAAGCCAAAGGATTCCAGTTTTTTCTGTAAAGGAAGCGAGACACCCGCGAGTTCAGCGCTGAGTCGGGCCCCAACCCCAGTTAAAGAAGCACTTTCTAGTTCAATAATATGAAGCAACTCATCTCTGCTTAGTGACTTGTCACGAGAAAGCCATCTAGAAATCCCCCCCTGACTCATGGTTCCCATCACTTGGGCTAGAGGGTCTAGGAAGAATAGTAGTTTCTTACGACAAAGCTCAAGGAAAAACTTCCCATACAACAAGTCTCCGACGAGCACAGGAAACTGTCTAAGTTCTTCTGCAAGATCAGCGTCATCTTTCATGAGTCTATGAACCTTATTAGCCATGAACATAAACTGAATAATGCCAGCCAATGCTTCTGATTTGCTGTCATGTTTAGTGCATGACCCACTTACTGCTAGTACGATTGCCGGATTTACCGTTTGATCGAGTTCATTCATCTCTAATTGCACTAATTCCTCAAAGCCTGCTGGCTTAATGTTGATTTCTTCGCGCAAATACGTTTGGACTTTGTTGAGTTTCCCACAAAAGCTGAAATCTACCGGAACCATGTAATCGCTCCTTGCCTTCCATTCAGGACATTAACCTATTATGTATTCGATAAATTTATTCAAACTCCTGCCCTTTTTATGCAATATACTCTGATAATATGACATTATTATTGAAAGAATATGTACCAGCAGGCAAAAATATAATAGACCCTGCAACTTTTTTTCGTAAGTCACAAGGTCTACTAGAACCCACCCGTAATAAAGAATAACCTGTCTTCTTCATCCGTACTCGACTTAGTCCGGAGTAAAATAAATATCCCTCCTATAAATTTACCGCTTCCTTCGATTCGTCAACAATACCACGCTTCATTTCCGTCGCTGTCATATGCCCTGCTTCAAAATGATCTGTTAAATAATTACAGGCATCCCAGGGATTGACACTGTCCCCGCACGTGAAGACGTCTACTGCCGCGTATCCGAGTTCTGGCCACGTATGGATGGCTAGGTGTGATTCTGATATTACAACAACACCGCTCACCCCTTGAGGACTAAACTTGTGGAATACAACCTCACGAACCTCGGCACCAGCTTCCAAAGCTGCGTTGACCATAAGTGCTTCGACCTTTTCACGATCATTTAAAATGTCGAAGCTACACCCATAGATTTCAGCCAACACATGACGTCCAAGAGAATTTGCCAATTGTGATCTTTGCCCCCTTTTCTACTAAAAAATAGGAAAGAATCTGGGCCGGATCATATCCCCTCCGGTTATTTCCCAAATTTCCATCACGTTAAATTTTAGCATAAAGTACCGCCTTGTCAACAAAATTTTATTTTGATTCATCCTTATTCTACTCCAAAATAATGAGATATGTGTTGTTAAAATGTTCATTAATTTAAGCCCCGGTAATCCCAGAATGTTTATCCTAATCCAAGGATCTAGATTTTTAGCCTCAAACACGGCTGTAGCTAATTTCTCAAACTATCCTGCTAATTAAAACAAACTAAAACAAATTAAAGCTAAGTATTTCAAACAAATCTATTGACTTGTATGTAACACTATTCTAAAATTAAAAGGAAAGCAAAAAGAGGGGTGAACTATTTGAGTCTAACCTTGACGGCTGCTGAAGCAGCAAAAATTCTGAAGGTTTCCAAGTACACACTTTATGAGCTAGTAAAACGGGGAGAGATTCCTGCACACCACATCGGACGCCAGCTTCGTATAGATCCTGCTGTCCTTGACAACTATTTACGTGGAAACCTAGGTGTTACTAATACTACTCCCAGTACCGTACCCGCCCCTATTCCTGCCTCGCCTGCTTTTCGCTTTATAGGAAGCCATGATCCAACCGTTGAACTACTTTTCGAATTTCTAAAGCACACTCCCCTTCCAGTAGAATCCTCTCTTTCCTTTAGGGGTAGTATGGATGGACTGATTGCCCTTTATCGTGAGGAGGCCGATATCACAGGTATTCACCTTTGGGATGACGTCTCAAGAGACTATAACACACCCTTTGTCAAACATGTTATCCCCGGCGAACCAGTTTGCCTTATTAATCTGGTCCAACGTGAGCAAGGGTTTATCGTAGCACCTGGCAATCCATTTAATCTTCGCTCCTGGGAAGATATAACGATTGAAGGTCTGAACTTCATTAATCGGCAGAAAGGATCCGGGACCCGCCTTCGACTAGACGCCTATCTGCGCTCGGCTAAAATTTCACCCGGCGAAATCCTCGGTTATGAACATGAGGAAACAACCCACTCTGGTATCGCCTGTCGTATTGCCAATGGACAAGCTGATGTCGGCGTCGGAGTGAAAGCCGCAGCTCAACGCTTGGGTCTGGATTTTATCCCTTTGTTCCAAGAACGTTATGATCTGGTCTGTTTAGGGAAAACCACAAAAACCCCAGCCTGGCAACAACTAATCACTATTCTAAAATCTCCTGGATTCATTCAAGCTATCAATCAACTTCATGGTTACGATACTTCTTTAACCGGAAAAATCTTTTTAGATGTAAAAAAGTAGGGGCAATTCATGAATTGCCCCTACAGGAAGAACTCTTTTGCTTCCTTTCCCGAACAACCATCTAGAGGATATGCGGCGGTAAAGTCGGCAGCCTATTTAAACTACATAGTTTGTGAAATATTCAACGAAGCGACTCAACAAGCAATGGTTACCTATTCAGACATCATATAGTGGAGAGCCGTCGGATTGGATAAGATTTTTAGGGGAGGAAATACTTATGAAAAAGATCTTAAACCGATTAACATTTAGTTTTTTAATCCTTATACTTGCACTAATGGTGACCCTCGTCGGGTGCGGAAAGGCCCCGCCCCCGGAAACTCCTGCACCACAATCAAGTGAAGCCCCAAAACCGGAAAGACCTGACATAATCTTAGCGACCACGACAAGTACTCAAGACAGCGGTTTACTTGATGAACTCCTCCCAGTTTTTGAGAAAAAGACAGGCTACAAAGTTAAACCCATTGCCGTCGGTACAGGAGCAGCATTAGCCATGGGGGAAAAAGGGGATGCTGATGTTTTACTAGTCCATGCCCCTGCCTCAGAAAAAAAATTGGTTGATAATAAAACAGCTATAAACTACCAACTCGTAATGCATAACGATTTCGTCATCGTAGGACCGTCAGCCGATCCAGCTAAAGTCAAAGAAGCCAAAACTGTCACTGATGCTTTTAAGCAGATTGTGGATAGTTCCGCAATCTTTGTCACTCGTGGAGACGATTCCGGAACAGACAAAATAGAAAAAGGATTATGGACTAAAGCCAATCTGAAACCAGCCCCTGAGAAGTATCAATCCACAGGTCAAGGAATGGGACAAACTCTAACCATCGCCTCTGAAAAAGCAGGGTATACCTTAACAGATCGCGCCACCTACTTAGCCACCCAAAAGAATTTACGGCTAGATATTCTTCTTGAAGGAGACACTTCGCTCTTGAATATTTACCATGTCATGCAAGTTAACCCCGAGAAATTCTCCAAAGTCAATGCTGATGGCGCTAAAGCCTTTGTTGAGTTTATGATCGATGCAGAAACTCAATCAATCATTGGATCCTTTGGAAAAGATAAGTTCGGCCAACCCCTCTTTTTTGCTGACGCAGGTAAGTAACCCGAATCGAAAAAGTGAAGGAACACCCACTTCCCAGAGGTGGATGTCCTTGCGATTTTGACGAGATAACGGAGGATCTACTTTGAATAACCCTTGCTTCGAAGGAATACCTTCGATAAAATGTGGTACAAAAAGGAAATGTTACTTATGGAAATGATCTGGCAGGGAATTCTAGCTGCCCTTCACCTCCTTCTGACCGGGGATCCCGAGGTGATGGACATTACGCTCTTGACTCTAAAAATATCCGGTACTGGAACTTTTATAAGCCTGCTAATCGGAATTCCCTTCGGGACACTCTTAGCTCTTAAACCCTTTCCAGGCCGCCGATTTGTTTTAAGCATTGTGAATACCGGAATGGGCTTGCCGCCGGTGGTCGTAGGACTTTGGGTCTCAATATTCCTTTGGCGCTCAGGTCCCTTTGGCTTTTTGAACATTATCTATACCCCTACAGCCATTATTATTGCCCAAGCAATCATTGCTTCTCCTATTGTCGCGGCCTTAACCTGTGCCGCTCTACAACAAACCAACCCCAAACTGAGGTTGCAAATTAAGGCCCTGGGTGCCACTCGCCTACAGTATATTTGGCTGCTTTTAAAAGAAGTCCGTTATTCCCTACTGGCAGCTATTATTGCCGGTTTTGGGGCTGTGGTCTCAGAGATTGGAGCCTCCATGGCAGTAGGTGGCAACATTCAAGGATATACCCGCGTCTTAACAACCGCAACGGTTTTAGAAGTCTCTAAGGGGAACTTCGACATAGCCATTGCCTTGAGCATTATCTTATGTTTACTTGCCTATGGAGCTACATTAGGGTTAACCTTACTTCAACAGAAACAGCAAGGAGGGCCTTAGTGTGCTGGAAGCTCAGGAGATACGTTGGAAGCAGGACAATAGATTAATTTTACAAGGCATTAATTTTAACTTATTGTCAGGAGAATGTGTCGGACTCATTGGACCGAACGGTTCTGGCAAAAGCAGTTTATTAAAAATCTTAGCTTTTTTAGAAACTCCAACCTCTGGACGCCTCTTTTTTCAGGGTCAATCTGTACCAAAGGCCGTGCCACTTTCCATTCGTCGCAAAATTGCCATTGTCTTTCAGGAATCACTCTTATTAAACACACGAGTATTTGACAATGTAGCCATGGGTCTAAAGATTCGGGGTCTAGCTAAAGGAATTATTCGAGACAAAGTCGATTATTGGTTAGAACAATTTGGAGTGGCCCATCTTTCTAAACAAGCTGCACGTTCTCTGTCCGGAGGAGAAGCTCAACGAGTTAGCCTGGCACGAGCTTTTGCTATAGAGCCTGATGTTCTATTTCTCGACGAACCCTTTTCAGCCCTAGATGCACCCACTAAAGAAGGACTACGGATCGATCTAGCTAAGGTTTTTAAGACTACTCAAACTACAACCGTCCTAGTTAGCCATGACTTTAAAGACATCGCCCATTTAACCAATAGAACATTGATTCTTCTAAACGGGCAAGTAGTGGCTGAAGGTTCTCCTGCAGAACTACTGAGGGCTCCCCCTACAGAGGAAGTCAAGCATTTCCTTGCTTATTTTTCCTCCTGACTTACAGATTTTTTTAACACCCATTAGTGCTGCGGCTAACGACATGGAGTGGCCCGCTATTATAAATAGCTGTAACAAACCTATTAAAGTTTGCTACAGCTATTCTTCCGTCCATGTCATACATGTTTAGCGAACCTAGATCAGTGGTATCCTCAGAAGTTTTTTTCTATTCCTGTTAATCTAACTGGGATTGGGTTCTCTTTGAACTTTAATAAGCTCACTAAGAATGCTTACAGCTATTTCTTCAGGGGTTTCCGCTCCAATCTTTAAACCTATAGGAGAATATAATTTTTGCAGAGCTTCACGGGGTACTCCCTCCTCCTCTAAGTCAGCAATTAAGGATTTCACCCTTTTCCGGCTACCAATCATACCAACATAGAAGGCTGGTTGTTCGATGACTTTCTTTAAACAGACCTTGTCATACCGATGCCCCCTGGTTATGATCACAACAAAGGTTTGCGGATTTATATCTAAGGTCTCTAAGGCTTGTTTAAAGTCGGCGCATATCACCTTATCCGCCGTGCTAAATCGCTGGGTGTTAGCAAAGGATGGACGGTCATCGACGACAGTCACTTCATATCCAACCATTTTAGCCATGGCTGCAAGGGGGACTGCGATATGTCCAGCACCTAAGATCAACAATTTAACAACGGTTGTCGGAGGCTCAACCAATAATCGGTAAGCTGCTTTTGGAGAGGCGCTTTCACATATATTGTACTCAATGTCCAAACATATTAAGAAGGGTTGGCATTTCCTGCCGCCCGCTTTTACTTTTTCAAAGGCGGCCTCATTAAGTTTCATGTCCCCAAGATCCCCTAAGATTTCCTCGTTTTTGATGATTAGTTTATTTCCGAGCCGAGATTTTTCCGGCGTTACAAGGATGGTTACAAGGACTGGATTAGTAGGACTCTCTAGAGCTGACAGATAGTTTTGGTTAAGCTCAAGCTCTTCTGCAGAGCTATAGGCACCCATATACTCAATGAATAATTCCATGATCCCGCCGCAGACCATCCCTTCCTCTTGAGCTATATCTGCGGTCATATTCAGGCGATATATTTTTGACTCGTGAGACGTTAATACATTAAGGGCTTCCCGCCTCCCCTCAGCCTCACCACATCCGCCCCCAATGGTACCAACCGTCGTCCCATCAGCGAAAACTAACATTTTCGCCCCAGGTTTACGAGGTGTTGATCCTAGTACACTTGTTACTGTAACTAAAGCTGCTTCTAGTTTCTGGTCAAATACTTTTTTTAGTCCGAGATACACTTGTTTATCCATTTGATGCGCTCCCCCTAGAATACCTTCATTTCAGAAAGCATCTTAAACTACTATCATATACCCATTAAATTATATCAGTAATAAGTAGTTGTTGCGAATCGCAAACGTCAATTTGGTCAAATATTCCATAAATTGGATTCGATTTCCTAGCTTGACCTCCTGTTGAGAATGCGATACGATCAAGATAGGAATAGTCAAGTCAATAGTTAGTATTTGTCTTTTTCATATCCTTTTCAGCGTGCTAAAAGATGATTAACAATAGATCATACGAGTATTGGAGGCTACCCCCATGGAAAAAATTAAAGTGCGCGATTCTGTTGGTGCTATTCTCATTCATGATATGACACAAATAATCCCTGGTGTCCTTAAAGGGGCTCGTTTTCGTAAGGGGCATGTAATCCGCGAAGAAGATATCCCGGTTCTCTTAAGTATGGGGAAAGAGCATATTTTCGTCTGGGATCAAAAGCCTGGTCTTATTCATGAGAATGAAGCAGCAGAGCGACTTGCCCAAGCGGTAACCGGCTCAGGTCTGAACCTAGACGAACCCAAAGAAGGAAAAATCACCCTAACAGCTGCTCATGATGGGCTTCTCTATTCTTCAGAAGACGGTATTTTAGCATTAAATACCTTAGACGGGGTTATTCTCTCCACACGTCATAATTATTACCCAGTCAAAAAGGGAGATAAAGTCGCCGGAACTCGTGTTGTTCCCCTTATGATTGATGAAAAAGTCATTCTCGAAGCGGAGGAAATTGCCAAATCTTTTTCAACCTCTATTTTAGAAGTTAAGGCGTTAAAATCTTTAAAAGTAGGAATCACAATAACTGGAAGCGAAGTTTTTCATGGACGAATCCAAGATAAATTCGGTCCAGTACTGCGTTCTAAAGTTGAAAATTGGGGTTCCACCGTCTTAGCACAAACCTATGCCAGCGATAATGTCGCTTTGATTCAAGAAAGTATACGTAACCAACTAGCCCAAGGGGCAGAAATGATCTTAGTTAGTGGTGGTATGTCCGTCGATCCTGATGATGTCACTCCCACGGCTATTAAAGAGCTGGGAGCGGAACTTATCACCTACGGTGCCCCGGTTTTACCTGGTGCCATGTTTTTACTTGCCTACATGGGAGATGTCCCCATTATGGGATTACCAGGCTGCGTCATGTATTCTAAGACAACTGCTTTCGATTTAGTCGCTCCACGCATACTCACGGGAGAACGCCTGACCCGCCATGACATAGTCAAACTTGGAAGCGGCGGCCTATGCCTTGAATGCCCAGTCTGCACCTATCCCCACTGTTCCTTCGGCAAATAATTGTGTCAGGGGCGACGAAAAGCTTATCCTACACTAGTAAACCTAAATTTAATCACGAGTACAGTGATTACTCTTCACGAAATACAATAGGACTTCAGGTTTTTTACCGGAACTTATCAAGGGATTACTCTCACTTTAAATGTTAAAATGAACATGACAAAAGGACAGGGAACTTTTTATTATAAGTTCCCTGTCTTTTGTCTAGGCTTAGGCCTTTTTATGACTCTTCTTGGTCTTAAAAGAAGCGTGTCAAAAAGGACCGTCCCTTTGACACGCTTTGACACTCTAGATATTACATTGCATTTTTGTAGATTTGGATTACTTGCTCTAAGGTGGCGGTGCGAGGATTGGTAAATTGACAAGCATCTAGCTTGGCATTACCAGCCATCAGTTCAAAGTCTTCTTCTTTGACGTTCAATTCTTTTAAGCCTGAAGGAATTCCGACATCAGCAGACAAGGTGGCGATTGCGGTCAAACATTTTTCTGCAGCATCTCTGACTGACAGTCCATCAATATTTTCTCCCATAGCCTCAGCAATCTCAGCAAAACGATCGAGGTTACCAATCATATTAAAGCGTGAGACGTGGGGAAGAAGGATTGCGTTACATACGCCATGAGGTAAATTATAGAATCCACCTAATTGGTGAGCCATAGCATGGACATAACCTAAACTGGCATTATTAAAGGCCATCCCAGCTAACAATTGTGCATAAGCCATTTTGTCACGGGCCTCAAAATCATCGCCATTAGCTACTGCACGGCGTAGATATTTAGGAATTAATTTGAAAGCCATTAAGGCAGCCGAATCAGTCACCGGTGTGGCAGCTGTGGAAACATATGCTTCAACAGCATGAGTGAGAGCATCCATTCCTGTAGCAGCGGTTAAGCTAGGAGGTTGTTTCATCATTAGCAAGGGATCATTAATCGAGACATTGGGGGTAACATGCCAATCAACGATAGCCATTTTTATATGACGCTCAGCGTCGGTAATAATACAGAATCTGGTCATTTCAGCGGCTGTACCAGCTGTCGTATTAATAGCAATCATTGGAGCCATTGGCAATGGGGATTTGTCGACGCCTTCGTAGTCATTAATTCTTCCGCCGTTACCTGCAACAAGACCAATTCCCTTGGCGCAGTCATGGGAAGACCCTCCGCCTACTGAAACGATTAAGTCGCATCCTTCTTTGGTATAAATGTCAAATCCATCATGTACATTTTTATCTGTAGGGTTAGGTTCAGCGCCACTATAAATTACAACACTAACGCCTTCTTTTTCTATGATATCAGCAATTTCCTGAGCCATACCAATTTTTTCAAGAAAGGCATCAGTTACGAGAAGAACTTTTTTTCCACCCAGTAATTTTGCTTGTTTACCTGTTTCTTGTGCTGCTCCAGCACCCATAAGATTCACTGTTGGCATGTAGTACCCGTACACTTGATGAACTATTGACATATTCGTTTCCTCCAATTTTTTGTAGTTTTGAATGTCTTCTTGGCGATATAGTCATTCTTTCCTAAACTGGTTGAATATATCTATTGCAAGACTCATGCCAAGAGTCTGAAAAATTTGATTCGTCTGTTTCTATGCCTATTACCCGAGGGATTGTAGAGTTATTTTTCTAATTAATTAGAACTTTAGTAATATATTAATACATTTTAAGTGCTCTAGTCTGGCACACTTGTCATCATTGAAGTGCCATTTATGAACACTTTATGACTGATGTTTTATAAAGCAACAGATGGGTATAAAGGTCAGACCAAGTATGATACTTGGCTAACTCAAGGGACCTGGCCACCAAATATGCAAACTTCTAAGTTGTCTGGCATTTAAGACAAACGCTACGCGTCTTTTTACCATACATGTCTTTGCTATAAAATCAACTTAAGCGCTATGTCATCCTGAAGGAGGAACGACTGAAGGATCTAGATCCTCGCTGCGCTCAGGATGACATGAGTGAAAGAGGCCCCAAAGTTATACTTTCTAATACGTTCAAAAAAACGACAAATGCGTAGAGCATTTGTCGTCATCATCATTATTTCTTTCGACTAAATTTTCCAAGAACCTATTAGGAGTAAAAAACCCCGGTATCTCGGACATCATATCCACCCAAAGCCATAACTTCGTCTTGGAAGGCTTTACTTTGGATAACCGAAATCATTGCCTTCATCCGGGGTTCCCCGAGATATTCACGCGGAATCGCTAGATCATACCTCTCTTCCCCGATGAAAACAAAATCTAAGCCTAATGCCTCAGCTGCGCTTTGAATACCCAACCCGACATCAGCTGCTCCCGAAGCGACCGCTATAGCGACCGCTAGGTGCGTAAATTCCTCCCGCTCGTATCCTAAAATTTGTTCCTTACGTAGACCTTGCTTTTGAAGCAAGTAATCGAAAAGCACTCGAGTTCCTGAGCCACCCTGTCGGTTAATAAATCGGACGCCTGGCTTCGTGAAGTCTTCTAGGGTCCTTATGTTTAGCGGATTTCCTTTTGGTACAATAAGAACTTGAGTCCTATAGACTAAGTTCATCAAGGCAACATCTTTTCCCGGTAAGAAGCGTTGTAAATATGAGTGATTGTACTCCCCTGTCTCCGGATCAAGTAAGTGAATTCCCGCAAAGTGAGCTTCCTCTTTGCGCAAGGATAAAATGCCAGCCAGACTCCCCACATGGGCTGAAGCAATCCCTCCATATCCCCCTCTAGCCTTCATATGGCTGCTTAAAACATCCAAGGTGAGGTCATGGGAGCCAATACACACAAGAGTCTCCTCTAACTCTGAAACAGGGCGTAAAAGCTCCACGGGGACTGTTTCTCCCTCATGAAACCCTTCCTGTAAGCGTGGAACCCGCAACATCCCATCCGCTCTCACCAAGCTCATCGTTACACCCGCACCCCGACTTAAAGGAGCCGCTACCCAGCGTTCTCCAACTTTACCCACTTTAACTCGCACGAATTCTTCACTACCTAAGGAAGAGAAAACTTTCTTGCTAATTACAGCATCCAGCGTAGCTTGAGAGTCTTTACCTAAACCTTGATAATGCTTAACCCAAGGTTCTAGGAATAAATGGGCCGTCAAATAAGCGGATACAGGGTAACCAGGAATTCCAATGGTTGGCTTACCTTGAACCTCTCCTAAGACAACGGGTTTACCGGGTTTAATTGCTACTCCATGAAGATAAAGGGTCCCATGCTTTTCTACCAGATGGGAGGTATAGTCATCCCGGCCCTGGGATGATCCTGCAATGATCACTAAGATATCCTGAGAGGCTGCCATCTGCAAAATAGCCGCTTCCAGCTGCTCGGGTTTATCAGGTGTAATTGGCCATATCGTTGCTGTTCCACCCCACTCCTGTACCAAAGAAGCCAATACTGTAGAATTACTATCAACGATATCTCCCACTTGAAGATCGGCCTCTACAGGACGGATTTCATCTCCGGTAGGCAAAATTCCTACCCTTGTCTTACGCCTAACCTCTAACTCTAATACCCCGGCAGCTAGTAAGGCCCCTTGATCTTGAGGACGTATGCGATGGTGAATGGGCAACAGCACTTCCCCCTCAACAATGTCCTCCCCTACTGGACGAACATGATTCCAAGGCACAATTGGGGATTGAAGTAAAATTCCACGTTCCCCTAATTCTAAAACATCTTCGAGCATGACGACTGCATCCATGCCTTCTGGAAGGGGATCCCCAGTATCGACTTGAATAGCTTGAACTCCGAGTTCTAACCAACGGGGTTCCCGCTCTGAGATTCCATGAGTGTCCTTAGCTCTAATAGCATATCCATCCATGGCAGAAGCAGCAAAATGGGGCGAGCTTTTTTTGGCCCGTACGATTGTCCCCGTAATTCTATGCAGCGCTGAACGTACATCTACCCGTTCATTTTTAGGAATACAGCTCCCCGCAAGCCTATCCATCATTAACTCTAGCCCTTCTTGCCAAGCCGTATTTTTAAGATATATTTGGCGTTCCACGTTTTTGCCTCCCACTTTAGCAGTTTCTAATGTTTCAAGACACCCATAGGTAAACGTTAAAAACATTCTGTCACTCACTTTAACGCAAAAGACGAAAAGAGACCTCTTTCCCCGCTTCTATACCCTCTGTATCTAGGCCAATATGCACGATGGCATCAGCGAGTACCATGGTTCGAATTAAGCCAGACTTTCCTCGAACTGGCTCAACCTGCCAGCCTTCTCCATCGGGTATAAGACGTACTCGTACAAACTCCTCTCGCCCACTTCCGGAATATAAGTTTTGGGATAACGTCCCCTTTGGCAGGGGGGCAACTTGCGGGTTTATAACGGAACCATCTAACCACGGACGAACCAGGGCATCGAAAACAATCATTGCCGAGGCCGGATGTCCGGGAAGTCCAATCATCATTTTACCCTCTACGACTCCACCAATCGTTGGCTTACCTGGCCTAAGGGCTAAGCCATGAAAAAGCAATCCTGGCTCTCCTAGTTCGCTGATCAGTTGGGCAGACAGATCACGCAACCCTACTGAACTCCCGCCAGAAAGTAAAACAATATCATTTTCCTTTAACATTTGGGTGAGGACTGCGCGAAGCTCTTCTAAATCATCTTTCACGATACCGTAATGCCGTGCTTCAGCACCACTAGCTAAGGCCTGTCCAAGTAGTGTATAGCCATTGATATCTCTTGACTGGCCTGGAAGAGGTTCTAGCTCTGGAGAAATAATTTCATCCCCAGTCGACAGAATTCCGACGTGAAACCGGGGTAAAACGGGAACATATGCTAGCCCAAGAGACGCCAAAAGCCCCATTTCCTGGGCTCTGATTCGTGTGAACTTCGAAAGAATAACTTCCCCGACTGTCAAGTCTTCCCCAATGTCAATGAGGTTTTCTCCTGGGGCAACGGCCTTAGTAACTCCATAAAGTGTTCCACCAAAGTGTTCAAGTCGTTCAACCATTACGACAGCATCCGCACCCTCTGGAAGCATTCCGCCTGTAGGTATTAGAATCCCCTTGCCTTTTTCCAAGGGGTTGGTAGGAGCTTCACCCATCCGTATTTCTCCACAACACTCTACTAATGCAGGCATACTTTCACTGGCTCCAAATGTATCCGCAGCTCGAACGGCCATTCCATCCATTGTAGATTTTCGAAAATGCGGCACTGAACAGGTTGCCGGAATATCTTGAGTTAGAATACGTCCCAGTGATTCCGTTAAGGGTATCTTTTCAACACGCTCATAGAATGAAAGAACATAGGGCTTTAAGGCTTCTATCGCTTCAGTTAATGTCTGAACTTTGAATAACTCACTAGTGCTTCCCATGCTCAAATTCACCTTTCATGATCTAATTTTTGTCTTATAGTGGAAGTTTTGAAGCACATGAAATTTCGTCGATAAATTATCTGTCATCCTGAGCGTAGCGAAGGATCTGGATCCTTCAGTCGTCCCTCCTTCAGGATGACACAGTGCTTATGGCTTTCATAGCATGACACTGTGCTTGCATTGTATAGTAAAGATTTTATATATCACCGATTTCAAATCGATCAAATTCCATTGTTAGTAAATCCACCTGCAACCACGCACGACGTAGAGCAGGCATCCGTCCAATCAGTATCTTTATACCCTCTGCTACACTTAGACTGGCTAAGACCGCCGGCGTAAACGCTGGATTACCCCAGGAACTCTCTACGCCCTTTTCCCCATGCCCAAATAAGCGCAAAACGCTAAAGTCCCCTGGCAAACTTACCCCTATTTGACCAAACCAGCCGGCAATACTGGCAAATACAAGTGGTAACTGAAGTTGGTGGCAGACCCTTTCCAAGATAACACGAGCGGATAATGAATCAAGAGCATCAAAAACCAAATCAGCTTCCAGCAAAAGTTTTGGCCCCTTCTCCTCGTCAAACCATTCTTTAATCACATCAACTTGTACCTCAGAATTCACACTTCTCAATCGATCACGGGCAGCTTCCACTTTCCACTGCCCAATATTCAGTTCAGTGGCCATTATCTGCCGATTAAGATTACTAGCCTCTAAGCGATCTCCATCAATTAACACTAAGCGCCCGATTCCAATCCGAGCAAGTTCTTCAGCAATATAACCTCCAAGTCCTCCACACCCTACGATTGCTACACATGAAGTAGCAAGCCTGGACTGGTCCTCGTCAGACAAGGTTTTCTTATTACGATCATAACGACCATTAATCGGCATTTAACCCCCTCCTACTGGCGGAAAGAGTGCGATTGTATCTCCATCGTTAAGAACGTGCTGTTCGTCGACATTCTGCCCGTTGACAAGACAAATAGCAACTTCCTCCGGTTTAATATTTAACGGTTCCAGAACACTCATAACCTTGCTCCCTTCCGGAAGCTCCCTCTCTTCAACCTTAAATCGGCCATCCCGAAACGTCGCGAATAGTTTTACCGTAACTCGCACTGCCACTACCTCCTCTCTGCATTTCCCGGAAACACAGGATTTTGCTCATACTTGTTAGTTTACAGTGTTCTGACCTTATTATACCATGGTACTTCGAAGGGGGGACCCTTAATAGAGTCCCCCCCAAATATTTTTGCAAAACTAACCACTACGAAGTCGCAAATTCAACCTATAATCGAAGTTTGCACCTGAACATCTAACTCACGTTAAGTTCTACATTCCAAGCTTAGTTAAAAGCTCTGGCTTCGGAACGCCAGCTCCGTCCCATCCACGTTCGGCATAATACTGAGGCAGAAGCTCTGCTAGCTTGAGTGTTTGTCCTTTCGAAGGGCCATCCACGATAGGATCGTTCAATAAACGTTTGGGTAGTGTATCCTCCGCCGCAGAGTATCCGACACGTAAATTGTGTAAGCGTTCGTTGTTCCAAATTCTCTCTCCGCAGGCGAGGAGCTCTTCGTCTGTATAATTTGCACCAGTCACAGCATTAACGAGTGCTGCGTAGTCAGAAAGACCTAGCGCGAAGGAAGAGAATAAACATAGACCAAGGGAGTCAATAACGGCTGTTAGGTCTTGGAATATCTTAACCCAAGTTGCTTTGCCCTCGAGGGAATTACGATCAAGTTTTTCAGGTAAACCTAAGACTTCTGGAGAAATCATATACCCACGAACGTGACATCCACCACGATTACTCGTAGCAAATTGGAGGCCTTGACCTTGTACGCCACGTGGATCATAGGCTGGGATTTCTAATTTTTTCACAGTCATTGATAACTCTGGTGCGCCATAGCTTTCCGCTAAGCGATAAGAACCCAAGGCCATTTTGGCACCCAAACCTTCAGCGTAACCAATTTTGCGCACCCACTCGACCATTCCGGCTGCATTACCAAACTCAAGTGGTGTACCATCCAGCTCTTCAGGCTTAATATAGCCCCTCTGTACCAATTCCATACCCGCTGCAATGGTAGCACCGACAGAAATAGTATCTAACCCTAGTCTATTACACCAGTCGTTGGCCTTATGAATCGCATCAAAATCGTGAATACCTGAGTTTGAGCCAAACACCCATACAGTTTCATACTCTGGTCCAGCGCCTTCTCCGCCTTCCCATTTGCTATAACGGCCACAGGCAATAGGACAGCGATAGCATGGATCTTTTTTGATTAAGTGATTTGCGGTCATAGTTTCTCCGCTGATGAGGTCTGCCTGGGAATCATAAGATTCTTGGAAGTTATTAACCGGGTAAATACCAGTTTCATTAATAATATTGACAAGGACAGCCGTTCCGTAGGTGGGAAGCCCTTGGCCAGTTACACCATTTTCCCTAAGTTTGCCTAAAGCTGAGCTCAAGACATTTTTCATCACATCAGCATTGGCATTTTCTACCTTACCAGTTCCACGGACCAGAATTGCTTTAACATTTTTCGACCCCATGACAGCACCGACTCCACTACGCCCTGCTGCTCTATATAGATCATTCATGACTGCTGATATTAAAGAAAGGTTCTCTCCTGCAGGTCCGATGGATAAGACCTTAGCTTTGTCATCTCCAAATTCCTGCTTTAAGGTTTCTGTTGTGGCATAAACATCTTTGCCCCATACATGCGCGGCATCCTTAATTTCCACAACATCATCCTGAATACTTATATAAACTGGACGATCAGCTTTACCTTCTAAGATCACCATGTCATATCCAGCAAACTTAAGATGGGCTCCCCATTGTCCTCCAGAGTTGGAAGAAGCGATTACGCCATTGAGAGGGGACTTCGTCACCACCACATAACGACCAGACGTTGGAGCGTTCGTGCCTGTGAGTGCTCCAGTAGCAATAAACAATTTGTTCTCAGGAGAAAGCGCATCAACATCTGCGGCTACCTCATCTGCAAACATTTTCCCTGCTAGCCCGCGCCCGCTTAAATATTTCCTCGCAAGTTCCATGTTTAAAGGTTCAGTGCTTGTTTTTCCTTCCGTAAGATTGACACGCAATACTTTTCCCGTATATCCACCCATGAATCTTCCTCCTCGTTTCATTTTTTTCAATATTCTTTTAGGGATAATTCAAAACTGCCCGTCCCTAAAGTGATCCTAATCTAAATTATATAGCAATTAACATGCCATATGTTAAAAATTTAAAATTTAAAATTAATTAAATCAGCATTCCCTTAGTAACAAACTAAAACTAACTAAACTAAATAAAAACCAATTAAATCGCATTCTAATTATTAGATATGCAATGTTAGACGTTTGCTTTAAGTTTATAAAGTTTATTAGTTGTTCCGTATTTGATCAACTTTAATCTTAACTATGTTCCAAAACGGAACACTTTCCCCCAACCTAACTTCCCTCTGCTTGTTGTTTCATCAAAACAGGTATGTTATTCTGTCAAATGTAAGGAAAACAATGCTTAGTAAGGAGATGAGAAGAGACGTATGGATAATCAGTGGAAGCGTTTTATAAAAGGAGAGAGTGTTGAATCAGAAGTAACCCCTTCCATCTATCGTTCCTGGCAGAGAAGTCTAAAATATCAGGTAAACCATACGCTAGTGTCAAACCAAGACATTCTCACAACTGCACGCCTCAACGAGCGCCGAGACTCTCAAGAATCCTTAATCCGAGCGAGCGAACCTGTTTTACCTTACATTTTCAGCTTGCTGGGAAATACCAATTATACTGTTTTGTTGGGGGATAACGAAGGCTATATCATGGAGGCCGTAGGAGATGCTCCTTTTATGAGTAAAGCCCAAAAAGTAAATTTAAGCCCCGGTGCTAGTTGGCGTGAGGAAATTCGAGGCACAAACGCTATTGGTACTGCTCTCCGTGATAATGCTCCCACGTCTGTTTTTGGTTGGGAACACTTTGTCCACGATAATCACTTTTTAGCTTGTTGGGCCGCCCCAATCCAAGACAGCCAAGGTTTCCCTCTCGGGGTTCTAGATATCAGCGGTGAAGCCATTCCAGACCGCCAAAAAATTTTAAATATTGCCATGATGGGCGCAAGTATGATCGAAAAAAACCTACGCCTTTTCGAGCTGGAAAATCAACTCAAGTTTTACCAAGAAGGTTCTAAGTTAGCTTCCTCACTCCTTCAACAAGGATTTTTGACCATTGATCACAATGGCATCATTACAAACATCAACGCATACGGTGCTGGACTTCTAGGACGTAGACAAGAAGACGTCATTGGGCAACACGCTGGAGAAGTTTTTAGTACACCAAAAGGATGGATGTTAAACGGACATTCTTTGAACCTCCATATCAAGGATCGCTCCGGGAAAGAGATCACCTCTCACTTAAGTCAGGTCGTCAACGAATCGGGGCAATCACTTGGTGCGGTGGGAACTTTACAAATTTCAAAGGAAGCCTCCTTGACTAATACCTTATGGGTTGGAAACAGCCAGCTTTCACAGCGAACCCTGGCACGAGCTTCTAAAATTGCCTCAACCCATTCTTCCGTGCTTATTCATGGCGAAAGCGGAACCGGCAAGGAAATAATTTCTCAGACGATTCATCAACTGAGCTCGCGCAGCAAAGGTCCATTTGTCGCCTTGAACTGCGCTTCACTCCCTACTTCCCTCATCGAGAGTGAGTTATTCGGATATGTCGAAGGTGCCTTTACAGGAGCACGCCGAGGTGGAAAACCCGGTAAATTCGAACAGGCTAATAAGGGAACAATTTTCCTCGATGAAATTGGAGATATGCCCTTAAATGTCCAAGTTGCCCTCCTTCGGGTACTTCAAGAAAAGGAAGTTTCTCGGATAGGAGATACAAAAGCCGTTAAAATTGACGTACGAGTCATAGCGGCCACACATAAAGATTTGAACGCCTTAGTCTTAGCAGAAAAATTCCGTCTGGATTTATACTATCGTCTGAAAGTCGTCACTTTAGAGTTGCCTCCACTCCGTGAACGTCTTGAAGATATTCGGGACTTAGTACCGTTTTTTATTGATAAAACATGTAAATCCCTTGAACTTCCTCCACTAGGTGTTCATGAGGATGTATATCCATATTTATTGTCCCATTCCTGGCCGGGTAATGTTAGAGAATTGGAGAACTGTATTGAAAGTATGGTGGCTTTAGCCGAGGGACCAATTCTAACTATCGACGATTTACCGAATGAAATAATTCAAAGCATGAGGAAAAATGAAGCTTCAAGCGAACCCTTACTCAATCAACAAACTAAACAGGCAATTATCTACGCCCTCAACCAAACCAAAGGAAAAATCGCGCCAGCCGCTAAGCTGCTTGGGATTGGGCGAAATACGCTCTACCGTAAGATAAAGGACTTAGATATAGATTTTTAAATGGAAAACGTCACAGAAAAGAAGCGCTCAAATCGATGAGCGCTTCTTTTTATCAGCCTTGAATTTTTAGCCTACTTGTAAACCATAGTTTCCGCAAAGGGCGGCTAGTCCCCCTGAGAAACCGCTGCCTACAGCATTGAACTTCCATTCCCCTTGGTGACGATAGAGTTCGCAAACGACAAGTGCTGTTTCTACCGAGAAGTCTTCTCCTAGGTCATAGCGCATGACTTCCTGTCCGTTAGCCTCGTTGACAACTCGTACAAAGGCATTGGATACTTGACCAAAGTTTTGTGATCTTTGAGCTGCTTCATGAATGGTAACCGTGAAAGCAATTTTGTCAACATGAGCAGGTACTGCGGGTAGATCAACCTTAATTTGCTCGTCATCTCCATCGCCTTCACCAGTGAGGTTATCACCAGTATGTGTCACTGAGCCATTACCGCCAACAAGATTATTATAATAGATGAAATCTTCCAGACCTCCAGCTCGGCCATTTTTATCCAGCAGAAATACCGAAGCATCAAGGTCAAAATCAGATCCACCAGAATACTTATTGGTATCCCAACCTAATCCGACGATGATTTTTGTAAGACCTGGGTTTCCCTTAGTTAAGTCAATCTTTTGTCCTTTTTGAAGACTAATGACTGCCATAAAAACACCTCAATTTCATTTAGACATAGTCATAGGATCAATTCATAGGCTCAGTTTTCAGTCCGAGTTTTCAGATAACCTTACCTCTCACCTCAGGCATGTGTTATCTGACCTCTGGCATCTGGCATCCGACTTCCGACCTCTGGAATTATACGTCTAAGCCGAAATCTTTGCACAAGCCAGCTAATCCGTTTTGGTAACCACTACCGATTGCATTGAACTTCCATTCTGTATTGTGGCGATAGAGCTCACCGACAACGATTGCAGTTTCAACAGAGAAATCTTCACCGAGGTCATACCGGATTAATTCTTCCCCTGATGCTTCATTCAGAACACGTACGTAAGCGTTGGAAACTTGTCCAAAATTTTGATTGCGTTCTTGAGCTTCATGGATTGTAATTGTAAAAGTAACCTTAGAAACATCACCAGCGACCTTTGCTAAGTCAACTTTGATTTGCTCATCATCCCCGTCACCAGCACCAGAACGGTTGTCGCCAGTATGGTTCACTGAACCGTCAGGGCTCTGTGGGTTGTTAAAAAAGACGAAGTTCTTTTCATTGGTGACTTTTCCATCAGCATTTAATAAGAATACCGAGGAATCTAAGTCAAAATCTTTGCCGCCATCATACTTGTTGACGTCCCAGCCCAGACCAATAATAATCTGCGTGAGACCCGGATTTGATTTAGTAAGATCTACCTTTTGCCCTTTTTGCAAACTAATTGCCATTGTAATATCCCCCTTTAAAATTATTGATATCGACGGATGAGTTCACTCAAGGATGCGTCATTTGTACCTTGGCCAATCGCTGCGAATTTCCATTCATTACTGTGACGATAGACTTCTGCCACCACTAAGCTGGTTTTACCGGCGTAGTTGTCGGTTAAATTATATCGACAAAATTCTTGCCCATTGACTGGATTTACTACCCTGATAAAGGCATTGGCAATTAAACCAAAGTCTTGTTTACGCTTCACACTATCGTAAATATTAACGACGAAGACGATCTTCTGTACAGAGCTAGGAACGCTGCTCAAGTCCACGTGAATTTGTTCATCGTCGCCATCACCTGCGCCGGTAAGGTTATCTCCACTGTGTTTTACGCTTTTGTCGCCACTTTGCAGATTGCCAAAGTAGACTAATCGATCTTTCGAAGTAAGCTTATCTTGAGCGTCGAGAAGGAGCGCAGAAGCATCACAGTCAATTGCAGCACCCCCTCCACCTCCACCAAAAAGTCCTCCAAGGAGCCCCCCTGATTTCGGTTTGGACACTTCGTCCCATCCTAAACCAACCATGATTTTAGATAAACCGGGATTTCCCTTAGTTAAGTCAATTTTTTGCCCTTTTTGCAAATTAATTCCCACTATATATCCTCCTTTTTAATACTTATCTAGCATAAGTGCAACCAACCGCTCGCTTTCGCTAAGGCTCGGCGAAGCCAGGTTTTCTTTATACTATCAGACACCCATGCCGCTGCACCACTGATGAATGAAAAATCCAGTGCGCTTTTGGCATTCTGAACGAAGTGAAGAATCTTAAGTCCTAGATTCTTCGCTATCGCTCAAGGATGACATTAACCTAAACTTATTTTCAGGGCAGAACCTGAAATATATCATCTAATTTCTCTACCTTCACTTTTTCCTTTATCTTCACATGGTAATTGGTGAAAATAATGGAATACTAGTATTTTATCATAGGAAACCTTTGGAGAAATACTTAAATTGTAATGTTCACATAACTTTCACATCTTAGTAAATTTAATCAATGCTAATTCGTTTAGTTTAATACCTAGTAATCTGAACTAACTTTACGAGGACACCCCCATCTCTCAGTGGATGTTCAATTATTCACCTTCCCTAAGGCCTGTTTTTTTCTCTCCAACCAATGTTTACCATTATATATTGTACAATAAATAATAGTTTTATACCACACTCTCTTGGGACAGTGGTTCAGCCACATAGTTAAGAATCTCTTCTCCAGCATTAATTCCACTTTTCTTAGTAAATCCAATCTTCTCCAGGCCTAAAATCTTCTGTAAATATTGCGAATAAAGTTCTCCATGAGCTGGTGCTATAGCAAAATCCGCTGCTATAAGCATATCAAGATCCAATAATGAATCTCCGGCGGCTACAACCTGATCAATTCCTTCCTTTGCCCGGATATACTGGATAGCCGCTGCCTTGTTGACATTGAAGGGTACTAAATATAGTTTTCTGCCTTGAACTGATAACTCCCAGTTGTTATCCTCCGCCCAGAGTTTAAATGCAGCTAACTCTGCAGCCGGAATCATTTCACGTTCAATTAAACAGTAAAAGAATAAGTCATCCGCTAGTTTACCGGAATCTTGGTGAACCCATGAAGAATGCCTGATTTCATTAAACTTCGCGAAAAGATCCTCAAAGGCCAAACAATCTTTTCTGCCAGCGGAGACCCGTCGCATCCAGTCTGGATCTTCAACCCCTCTATGGAATATTCTCCCACCATTACTCGTCACTGCGTATTCATATGAGATATCATATTGACAAAAATTAATCCGCTCGTATTGAAGTTTTGTTCGAGTTGTTACGGGCACAAAAACTAATTCCCGAGAAAGCTGCTGTAATTTGCTTAGGGTTCTTTCCGTCATATACGAGATATAGCGATCCTCAAACCATTCAACGGGTTTGATTTCTTCTACAATGGTTTCATTGATAAATGAACGGTAGGAATAAATTAACGTTTGGTCAAGATCGCTGGCAAACATCTTCTTAATTGTCATGATATCTGCTTCACTATGCCGCAACAGGAATAAGTAAGATGAGGATACTCCTCAACCGGAACCCCTTTATCCTCACACAACAGCATAATATGTTTTAGGTTTTTGTTCTTAATACTATCCACCAGCACCCTTTCCGGTAAGCGTCTTAAAAGAACTCTGGTTGTTTCACCAATACCAGGTTTAATAAAGTTAATATCTCTAATCCCATAAGTTTCCTTGATATTGGTTAAGGATTTCAGCCCTTGCCATGAAACCTCTTCTTGCTCATAGTCGTTTTTATATGCAGAGGTTGGTAGTTTCAGCATTTTAAACTCCTTAGCAATAGTATCCACGAAATGATTAGAGACTTCCACCTTGCGTAGTTCTTCATAAAATCTAGCCCCGTGAAAATCCCTTTCCCCAATGAGATCCCCGCGACATACGGTTCGACTTACCAACCCGGAAACAGTTGAATTCAAACACGCACTGGGGATAAGGAAGTCTTCTCTCGTTCCAAAAGTTTTAACACAGTAACCCGGATCTGCAAGGACTGCTAAATCATCATCTAATTCAACCTCGTACTTAATATTGAACTCCGCACAGGCCTTTCTCAAGACCTCAGTTATAGCACCTTTGCCAGTCCAGCCATCAATGAACTGAATTTTTGCGTCCCTGTGATTCTGAAGGATATATATCAGTGCGTTTTCATCGATACCTTTACCCCGAATAATTGAAATACTATAGTGAGGTAAGTCTAAGCCCTTGATTTCTAAAAGATAACGCTTAACCAGAATTCCAATCGGGGTACCTGCCCGCGCGAGCGAAACAAGCACCATCTTTGAGCCGTTCTTCTTTATAATTCGCTCTGAAACAATCCCCACTGCTTGAGCAACTTTACCAGCACTTTCCCGGAGGGTCTGGTGAAAAAGATCTAGGTATTCTTGGGTTGGTTCATATTCGATGGGCAGCATTTCTGAATAATGACCGCCAGACTGAATGATTCGCTCGCGAGTCTTAAGATCTGTCTCCGCCAATAACCCATTGAGATTCTTGAGTAAAAAAATCACATCCTTAGGGCTGTAGCACCCCATTGGTACAGGGTGAGGAATAGGATGTGCGAAGAGATTATCTTTCATCAAACGGTCACCTCTTTTCCATATCTTTTTGAGACTTTATATTAAATCACATGAGTCAACTAACGAAGGATCTCGTCCCTCCTTCAGGATGACATTGCCCTTGAGGTGTAATAAGACTTAATAGAAGTTCCTATCACTAAAACTAAGCGAGGAATACCTAACTTACGAAAGACCTCTAGCATGGGCATTAATCGCTCGCGACTAACTTCCCTTTCAAGAAACAAATACGCCTCATCATAATGCATTAAGGGGACATTATACACAAAATTAGTAATCCCCGGATCGTCAGGACACGGATAGGAAAACCCATTTTGAATTCCGTATTGCGGTTTAGGAAAGGGATAGATAGGACTCCTTGTTGTAGAATGATAACATATGCCCTTCCCCATATAGGCCGATATGAGCATAGGAAAATACATGAATTCACCCGTTCCTAGGCAAAGGGTCTTTTTCCCTACCCTGTCACCCTTAAGCGCTTTACCGATGTCCCTTGCTAAGGTCAAAAGCTCCTGGTTTTCCCTACTCGAAAGGCCAAATCTCCCAGTTAGTTTTAAATAGGGTGAAGGGCTTTGATATCCTGTGGAATCAACAGAAAAAACCGAGATCACATCTGGTAGGTTTAGAAACTTATAGTCTTCAGTAACCTTGAACTCATCCGGGATATAGGAGTCTGAAACCAGGTCCAATTGATCAATTTGTTCACAAAAGGGTTCACCGCTTACCTCTATTTCCCCTTCTAACAACGAAATTGTGTCAATTCTAAGATCGAGTTGTTGCTCTAATTCTCTATAATTGGCCCGATCCTTTGCCGTTCTCCAATCTAAAAGAGATAGAACGACATAATTGGTTTTTGGAAATTTAACATTGATTGCCCTAATAATATTTAAAGCTGTGTTTCCAGTCGTAATCTCATCGTCAATCAGCACAATAGTTTTGGGATTTCTAAAAAACTCTGGATCTTCAGGATAGCACCGATGGTTAACCGCATGAGAATGATCTTCATTAAAATTAAGTTCTGCGGGCAAAAAGGGGATCTGATCACGAGTTGTATGAAGGTAATGCGCATTGTCAAACACACTGAATACGGCATGTCCTAAGGCTGTTGCTGTTTCTGCAAAGCCTATAAATAACGTATCCTCAGGCAGTACGAAGCGCGGTTTTGTGAGTACCGCTTCATAAACCTTTCTCGGATCCGCCTTCATCTTGAGAGCCTTTACAATATCTTGGGTGTCGACATGATTCAGGTTATGTATTCTACTCATGAATTGAACAGCAAGAGCAACCCCTGTAAGCAGAGGTAGGAAAGGATTAACAGGCACATGTTTGCCTAGAACGTTGCTTACAAATAAAAACCCTCGCTTCTTGTTCTTTCTAGCCGCTAAAGAAAACAGTACCTGAAGCTCTAGATCAAAGGGATTACGTTTCGGAAGAACGGATAGCTTTTGCCCTTCTAGATCATAGGTGAATATCCTCGGTGAAGAGGCTGATGAAATTGTGTTGTTCATGAAACACTCCATAATTCCTTGCTCTGAGCAAGATTTTTTGGGCCCAGTTATAATGTGGTTTAATTTCATTCATCTTATTAGTATAATGACTTTTCATAACGCCCTGCAAGCCATTACTATTTTCAAGAATACTTAAAGCATCTAAATATTCTTCATGTCCAACGATGTAGAGGGATTGAACCGGAATAATATGACTGGGATGAATAATAGTTTTTCCAATAATCCCATTTTCTTTGTCCAAAATTACTTCACGAATTAACCCGTCAACATATTTATTTAAAAGCTGGCTTCTAATCTTTGTTCGATTATTCCCATGAATGTCATGAAATTCCTCAAAGGGACTCTTGCGAAGCTGGGGTTTGAGCACTCTCCCTCCATTTGAGAAGTACTCCCATACAGGTCCAGAAACTACATAATCGCTTTCAACACGTCCAAAAACATTAATAATATCTGCGATGCAGTCACGTATCACCGTAATATCGTAAATGGTAACATCAGGTCCCCGACGAATACCATAATAACCCGAAAAATCGGTTGCTCCGATTCGAACGTTTAAGACTAAATCATGATAGGAATCTAAGAGCCGCTTTGTTTCCATTAATTCATGAAGCCGTGATTCCCGATAAATAGCTTGAGTGCTTTCTATGATCGGCATTCCATAAAAAGGCCCTGTTGATTCATGATTAATAGTCTTAATAGCTTCGAAGTACTCATTACTTTCCGAGGTGAATTTTGGAAAGATAAAACCAGTAATGAGTTTTGCGCTATCACCCATTTTCTCTGTTAGTCTTAAAATCTGTTCCGGATTGCGAACCCTAATGAAGATAAGAGGTAGATTAGCATCCTCAATCTCTTCATTGTTAAAGGCCTGATATATCTTTTTGACTTGGTTCGTAAGATTCTCCTCTGCGTAGGGAACTTCAGTATCCCCTATTGAATCTTCCAAACAAAACACTGTTGAGGCAAGTCCCCGATTCTTTTGGGAGATGATATCCCCTGCTATGGTTTCCCTAGTCCCTGGCATATATAATGACGCACCAAGTGCATGAGAAAGAACCCCTCGGGGAGTCTTTTTATCAAAAAACTCCGGAGCTTTAAAGAAGGTAGATTGTATACCCTCTTTAGTTAGATAATTAAAATGTCTCACTTAATCGTACAACTGTTAGCTGTACTTCTCTCCTTTCTTTGATCAACATCGACTGAGATTGCTTAACCATATCTTTAGTTTACTACTAAATCTTTCCTATTTGGTGAACAATCCGTGAACTTTATATTAAAACTAGATTAAAAACTCATTAAATACGTTAGTTGGGCTAGATGTAACAATCCAAACCACCATCTATGGTTAAAATCTGACCGGTGATCCACTGGGAATCATCCGAGGCAAAGAAGATCACACTGCCATTCATATCTTCAACTGAGCCAATTCGTTTCATAGGGAAGCGACGTATAAGGGCATCAGCTTTTCCGGTTGCTACCCAACGATCATGTTTACTCTGTGTCATGGGTGTTACGATATGGGCAGGGCATAAGCAATTCACTCGAATTTCCGGTCCGAGTTCTGCAGCCAAGGCTCGGCTTAGATTGACAACCCCACCTTTCATGGCACAATAGGAGGTAAAATTAGGACTTCCCGTGACTCCTAAAATCGAGGCAATATTTATGATACTTCCTCCACCAGCTTCCTTTAGTAAGGGAACCATAACCTGAGTAACAGCGAATACTCCACGTAAATCGACATTATAGAGATCATCGAGTTCCTCTAAGGAAATCTCTAGGAAAGCCTTACGCAAGCCAGATCCTGCATTGTTTACCAGAACATCTAATCTACCCCAGCGTTCCTTGACCTTCTGAAGGGCTTGCTTGATCTCATCTATTTTCGTAATATCTGTTGAGACAGCTAACGCTTCCCCGCCAGCTTTAACGATTTCGTCAACAGTTTCCTGCAGAGGTGCCAAGCGACGACCTATAACTATGACCTTTGCCCCCTCTAACGCTAGGGCTATAGCAACACTCTTTCCAATACCCGTTCCACCACCTGTAACCATAGCAACTTTATCTGCTAATTTCATATCCCTAACCTCCATTTTGATACAATTTGGGGTTTTCATACAAATCATTTTCTCACTCATTCTTCATAAGTTGTTTAAATACCTTCAAAAAAGATGCCACTTATTTTCGTCTGACGGATGACACTGAAATGTGGATTGAAATAAGTAAAACTCTACGCGTCCGTCAAAAAAGCAAGCTTAGTTAATGAGCTTGCTTTTTTTGTTGAAAACATTACCACAAAACTAAGGTAACACTCTGATTCTCGTTTAAATATAGTATTTCAAAACCTTTACTTAAAACGACTTAATATTAGATAGTTCAAAAGTTGCCTTAGACTAACAGTTCTTGAAAGGAGATTTCATAAGATGGGAAAACTGTCCATACCCTTATCTACACTGAAACTCGGTCAGACATCAAGTGTTGTGCACTTGGAAGTAAAAGGGTTGCTCCGCCGCCGAATCCTTGACATGGGTATTGTTCCAGGGACGATTCTTACCTGCATAGGAAGAGCCCCAGCCGGAGATCCCATTGCGTATTTAGTTCGGGATACCGTAATTGCATTGCGGAGTGAAGATGCTAGATTAATTAACGTTGAACAGGTTTAACTTGATACTATCTAGATGTTCAAATAAATATTGGGGTGAAAAACATGAATATAGAAATAAGAGACTCAAGGGACTCTTCTAAGGTGCTTCAAGCTCCTGGGCGCATTATGCGGGAACATTTTGGGATCAAAACATCCGGTGAACAGTATGTGATCGCACTAGCTGGGAATCCAAATGTCGGAAAAAGCACCGTGTTCAATACGCTTACAGGTTTACATCAACATACGGGCAACTGGCCAGGAAAAACTGTTGATAATGCACAAGGGAAGTACTCATATAAAGATAAATCGTTTCTATTAGTCGATTTACCAGGGACTTATTCTTTGCTCGCTCATACTGTTGAAGAAGAGATTGCCAGAGATTTTATTTGTTTTGGTCAACCTGACGCGACCATTGTAGTGCTCGATGCGACGTCTTTAGAACGAAATCTTAACTTAGCAATGCAAGTGATGGAGATAACATCAAACGTTATTATATGTGTAAATTTAATCGATGAAGCAAGGAAGAAAAAGTTAAAAATTGATTTTAAAGAATTAGAAAAAGAGCTGGGTGTTCCTATTATTCCCACGGCAGCAAGGAATGGAGAAGGGCTTAAAGAACTTCAAAAGGCTGTCTACACCATGGCTGTAGAGAAGGTAAATGCTTCCCCTAAACAAGTTGTCTATTCCGAAGAAGTTGAGAAAGCAATTAAGATACTTATGCCGAAGGTTGAAGCATTAGGTCTAGCACGAATAGTAAATCCGAAATGGTTAGCACTTCGTTTATTAGATAGCGACGTTTCGTTTATTAAGACCATTAGTCGTTATGCAACCACGCAAACTCAGCAAATGGTTGCACATAAAGAGCAAGGGAGAGAATTCACACTATGACAACGTTAAACAATAAAATGGATCCGCTAATGAAGATTCACTCTGAAACAGAACATATACGTTTAGCTTCAGGAACTCCCATAGCTGACCGTGTAGTTTCTGATATATTTTCATACACTGAAAAAATTGTTCAAAAAGTTGTGATAAGAGAAGTCTCTGGACAAAAGAGCTGGAAAGATAAGATTGATCAAATAGTTATTTCCCGTGTTTTTGGCTATCCACTGATGTTGCTCTTGTTAGGAGCGGTGTTCTGGATAACCATCGCAGGAGCAAACATACCCTCACAAATGATTGCTGCGGTTCTCTTCGCCTTTCAAGATATTCTTACCCACTGGTTTGAGGTTGTGCAGGCCCCTGCTTGGCTGCATGGCGTGTTGGTCTTAGGAATGTATCGTACCTTGGCTTGGGTAATTGCTGTAATGCTTCCACCGATGGCCATCTTCTTCCCTTTGTTTACTATCCTTGAAGATCTAGGTTATCTGCCACGAGTGGCTTTTAACCTTGACAACATGTTTAAAAAGGCGAAAGCTTGCGGAAAACAATGCTTGACAATGTGTATGGGTTTCGGTTGTAATGCCGCGGGAGTGGTATCGACACGGATTATAGATTCTCCCAGAGAGCGATTGATCGCCATACTTACCAATAATTTTGTTCCCTGCAATGGACGGTTTCCAACTCTTATCGCTATAGCTTCGATTTTCATGGCAAGCTCACTAGTCTTCTCACAATCACTTCAAGCGGCAGGAATAATAACCCTCATAGTCCTGCTAGGGGTAGCGGTTACTTTTGTGGTATCCTGGATTTTGTCCAGTACCATTCTTAAGGGAGAGCCCTCATCTTTCGTGTTAGAGCTCCCGCCTTATCGCAAACCAAAGTTTGGTGCTGTTTTATACCGCTCGATTATTGACCGCACGCTTTTCGTCTTGCGCCGGGCAATTGTCATAGCAGCCCCGGCTGGAGCAATTACTTGGATTATGGCCAATGTCTATATTGGTGACCTAAGCGTCATTGCATATATCGCTGGGGCCCTTAATCCTCTAGCGAAAGCCATTGGGCTAGATGGTTTTATCCTTATGGCCTTTATCCTGGGGCTACCGGCTAATGAAATAGTAGTACCGATCTTACTAATGAGCTATCTTGCAACAGGGCAATTAACTGAGTTTGGAAGCTTGTTAGAATTGAAAGAAATCCTGATCGCAAACGGCTGGACCTGGTTAACAGCTTTTAACACTATGCTTTTTGCCCTACTACACTGGCCATGTGCAACAACCTTATTATCGATGTACAAAGAAACAGGAAGTAAAAAATGGACCTTCGTGGGATTTATAATTCCTACAGTGATCGCCTTCGCAGTATGTTTTATCGTAGCCCAGACAGTGTATTTCTTTGGCTTAGCGTAAATAGATTTGGTAGTATGAAAAAAGTTAATCCCAACCTTTTATTTAGGTAAGGGATTAACTTTGTGTATATCTTGTTTTATTCTATTTCATTTATTTTTATAAAAGTTTTATAGGCATTTAGACAAGAAGGGTTGCTTCTCATAAATTCCACTAGGGTTTTGATAGCATCAATTGTTGCAGTAGAAAGGTAATGTTCCATAGCTTCGGCCTCAGCTGCAAAACTACATTTGCTGCCTATTAGACATAGAAACTCCTGCAGTAATTGGTTTCTTGTTACTAAGTAGTACCCGAATTCCTTTCCTCTATCCGTTAGTTGAATCTCTCCGTATCGTTCGTACTTTATATAACTCTCATCTCGAAGTTTATATAGAGCTTTTGTTACTGAAGGCAAAGCGACTTTAAGTTTTTTACTGATGTCCGTTACCCGGACTGTATCAAGAGATAGGGAAAACCTATATATCTCCTCTAAATAGTCTTCTAAGCTGGGTGTCAGCATGCACGTCACTTCCTTAAGTCAAGAACCGTTTATCCATCTGCATTGTCGTATTTTACTGATACCATACCTATGCTATATGGAAACATCTCAGAACTAATAGAATAATTGGTATTGCTTTTTACTTTACGAAGACTGAGACATCTTTCCTGAACGAAGAATCTGTCGTATTTCTCTTTCCAATCTGCGAGGATATGCCAAATCTTCATTAGTGCAAACCAAGACCTTCCATCCAGCCTTATTAAACTTTTTTTGATTAAACGGTTTCTCGGGACCATGAATGTAAATCAAAACATCTTCCACTTGCGCCAGAAAATTCTCCCCCATTAGGCTTTTGTTCCAATAGACAGCACTCTTTGGAAAGAGATTGTTTAGAACCCTTTTAAGAAGATCTGCCTCTTGAGGAACAAGAGAGGCATCGAATACTTGAGAAATCTTGGAGTTAATAGATGTTAATAATGCTGGAACTTTAGGTGCGTGTTCTATACAATCATTCGTGCTAATCTTTGGCATAACTTGTTCATGGCGTTCTATCTTAATTAGAGCCTCTAACTTTGTGTCAACTTGGGCAAGGGCATCAGCAATAGCCACCGCATCAGCTTTTGATTGTGTTTCGGCTTGTGCCAGCGCTTCTGCCAGGGCCTGTTCATCTGCCTTCGCTTGTTCTTCGGCTTGTGCTAATGCTTCTGCCAGAGCCTTCGCTTCTGCTTTATGTATTTCTACTTGAGCAAGGGCCTCCTCGTGGGCCTTAGACTGAGCTTCTGCTTGTGCTCTCGCCTCCGCCAACGCCTCCGCATCCGCTTTCGCTCGCGCTTCTGCCTCCGCTCTTGCCTCCGCCAGCGCCTCCGCATCCGCTTTCGCTCGCGCTTCTGCCTCCGCTCTTGCCTCCGCCAGCGCCTCCGCATCCGCTTTCGCCTGCGCTTCGGCCTCCGCTCTCGCCTCTGCCAACGCCTCTGCGTACGCCTTTGCTTGCGCTTCGGCCTGCGCTCTCGCCTCTGCCAACGCCTCCGCGTCTGCTTTCGCTTGCGCTTCTGCCTGCGCTCTCGCCTCTGCCAACGCCTCCGCGTCCGCTTTTGCTTGCGCTTCGGCCTGCGCTCTCGCCTCGGCCAGCGCCTCTGCGTCCGCTTTCGCTTGTGCTTCCGCCTCCGCTCTCGCCTCCGCCAACGCCTCTGCGTCCGCTTTCGCTTGTGCTTCCGCCTCCGCTCGCGCCTCTGCCAGCACCTCCGCGTCTGCTTTCGCTTGCGCTTCGGCCTGCGCTCTCGCCTCTGCCAACGCCTCCGCATCCGCTTGCGCTTGCGCTTCTGCCTGCGCTCTCGCCTCTGCCAACGCCTCTGCGTAAGCCTTTGCTTGCACTTCGGCCTGCGCTCTCGCCTCCGCCAGCGCCTCCGCATCCGCTTTCGCTCGCGCTTCTGCCTCCGCTCTCGCCTCCGCCAACGCCTCCGCGTCCGCTTTCGCTTGTGCTTCTGCCTCCGCTCTCGCCTCCGCCAAC